>BJGL01000122.1 GCA_014190475.1 Bacteroidota bacterium | reverse complement strand
CCCATAAAGAGATTCGGTTATTGGGTCTAGAGTTGGTGCAAAAAACATATACCCCCAGTGATTTACAGACTACACAAGTAGAGGCTATGGATCATCCTTATGCGGGGCTGCTTTTCATGCGTCATCTAATTATGATTTCCCCTGCTCAATGTAAGTGGAACATGCTGGCAAGGATTTCCTATGGCATCAGTGGGCCACGCTCAGGTGTTGCGCGTTTTCAAAAACGTCTCCATCAGTGGATTGGTGATGAGGTCCCTCAAGGATGGGCTACGATGCAGCCCTCTTACCCATTTAGGCAAGTTGATTTGAGTTTTAATTTTCCTCTACAATTATCTAACCGTTTTTCATTGGGGCTTTTTCAACTAGCGGAAGGGGGAACCTTTTTTAACAGGTGGATAGGGCAGGGTTGGTTATTTTGGGGAGATCAGCCAATTCCTTTTTTCCCTGGAATAGATGGGTTAGTGCCCCAGCATGCCGTACGGTTGGATGGCAAAAAAAGGATTTACACTGGTTTATATGTTTTAGTGGGTCTGCAGTATCTAGTTCGAGATCGAATTATTGAGGAGGCTATCTATAATAAAACTTTCCAGACCGCTTCGTCCGGGAGATTCGATTTTCTTCACCATACTACTCCACTGTGTAGTGGGAATTTTTTTGTACAGTACCAGCATGTTGCTTTGCGTGTTTCGCAGTTTTGGCAGGCATCATCAATTACTTCACTTCCTGCTCATTATTTTGGAGCGATTGGATTTTCTTTCCAATTATAAATGAGGATGAACTGACAGTAGTCACACAATTTGTTTTTCTCATCATTGTAATTAAACGTTGTACCGTCTATTTTCAATATGGATTTGGGATTCCTCATTTGAACAACATGATGGCTAAGCGAAAAATACCGGAAGGCCCTGCGGAAGAGCCAGTGCCAGTTCCATCTCCGGAGATTGTTCCTCCATTTGATCCCGAGGATCCTTTACTTCCTCCAGAGGATCCCGATTTTATTCCTGAGGAGCTACCCGATTATATGCCACCGGAGGAACTTCCTCCACCCGGTGAAGCTCCGTGAGGAATTGTTAAAAGATATAGTTAAATAATGTTGACAGAAACTTTGCTTCATTCTTTGGATGTCAAAAGTCCTGCATTTGTTAACGGTGGAATACTGCCTTCTGTTTACCGTCGTGAGGGGTTAAATATGAATCCTACTTTAAGGGTTCGTTTTATTCCAGAGCATACACGTTCGTTGGCTGTTGTGTTAAAAGATGTTGATGCGCCTGTTAGCCCACGTATTCATTGGATATGTTGGGATATACCGGCAGGTGAATGGATTTTGTTAAATGAAAACCGTGGCGTTAATGGGTTGAATGATTTTCAATTGCCTACATATACGGGTCCCTGTATTCTAAATGCAAGACATAAGTACTTTTTTTATGTTTATGCACTGCAAGCGCGGGTCTGTCTTCTTGCCAATAGTCCAGCCTATCGATTCTATAAACTGATACAACCGCAC
>BJGL01000121.1 GCA_014190475.1 Bacteroidota bacterium | reverse complement strand
GATTACGCCCTTAATAACACTAGCAATCAACACCACAATCATAGAGAGCTTAGCAATGGTAAGGAAGTTTTGCGTACGGCTGCTGGTTTTAAGTCCGGATAGATTCACTAAATAAAAAATTCCAACAGCAGCAATGGCTACACCCGTATTGAAAAATGTCCCGCTGGGTTTACCATATAATAAATCACTCACATAATCTGCTCCAATCAAGGTAACAATAGCGAGTGATGCCGCATTACTAATTAAAATGATAGCGTTTACTGAAAAACCAATGGCAGGATGATAACACTCTGCAAATACTTTATAATAACCTCCCATAGCAGGAAGACGCTTGCCGATTTCTGCATAGGTTAATGCACCACATAATGCAATCAAACCGCCAGCGATCCAGACACCAAAAAAAATAGTTTCTGTTCCAGAAGTAGCAGCTACAGAAGCGGGTACCCGAAAAATTCCCATCCCGATTACCAAACTCACAACAATCAAGCTGATATCAAATAAACTCAGTTTTTTTTGGGCACTCATATTGGAATTTTAGGGACGAACAAGATACGAAGATAAGTTCTTCACAACGGGTTGATAACTTAAGACCTTACCACTATTCAATTGCTATAGATTTGTTCCCGATACGGTTTCCGAGAGGAATCAAAAGGGAAATCCGGTGTAGTATAAACGAGTCCGGTGCTATCCCCGTAGCTGTGAATCCTGCCCTCGGGCAACGCTGAAGAAAAAGCCACTGTACATCGGGAAGGCCTTTAGCGAGGATGAGCCAGAAGACCTGCCGCATCAGCACATATTTTATTCAGCTTTCGGGTGAAAGGCTTGAAGATCGAAAGATGTCAGGGCATCTTTTTATTTTCTACTTTAACTCCGGAGGCAGTCACACCAAAAATTTGCAACATGCAAAAAAAGTTTTTAGTGGTGGCTGCTCTGGTCATGAGCAGCGCGCTACACGCACAAGAAGACACCAGTTTTTTACAAGAAGTGGTGGTAACCGCCAACAAAGTGGCTAAAAAACAAACAGAAACTGCAAAAGTGGTTTCGGTTATTAATCGCGAAATGCTTCGTCAAAGCGGAGGACGTTCTGTGGGCGAACTCTTGAATCAGGTAGCTGGAGTAACGGTACCCGGTGCCAACAACAACCTTGGGAGTAATCAAACCATTTCCATTCGCGGTGCGTCAGCTGGGAATGTATTGATCCTTTTAGATGGTATCCCAGTGAACGATCCCTCTGTGATTAGTAATTATTTTGACATCAACCTTTTGAGCATTGATCAAATCGAACGTATTGAAATATTAAAAGGTGGACATTCCACCCTTTATGGCTCTGATGCCGTGGCTGGTGTAGTCAATATCATTTCCAGAAAAACACAAAATGGAAAACCCAGCATTAATGCATCGCTGGCTGGTGGCAGTTTTAATACCATTCGTAGCACGGTAGGTCTATCTGGCACTACTTCAAAACTGGATTATCTATTGCAGCTCTCCTCTATTAATGCAGGTGGATTCTCAGCCGCTGCAGATACCATAGGTGATAAGGGATTTGACAAGGATAATTATCAACAACAAACTGCAAGAGCACAGGTGGGTTATAAAACGGGGGCACACTCCAAACTAACTACCGGACTTTTATACAGCCGATATAAAACAGAACTTGATGCAGGGGCATTTCAGGACGAACAGGATTTTGTATCCACCAATATCAACCAACAATTCA
>BJGL01000120.1 GCA_014190475.1 Bacteroidota bacterium | reverse complement strand
GAAATCAAGAGAGAAAAAGTCTAATTGCCAAAGCAAAAAGGAGGAAGGAATAATCATAAACGCAACAGAGACGGTTGCCAGATTAATTGGATTTATGTCTTTTAGCCGGTGGCTGACCATATTTACGTTCACCCCATAGAGGAGTGTTGCAGCTACTGGGAGTAGTAAATAGCCCATGTTGTCAAAACTGATCACGCGTTCGCCCGTGAATACTGGCACCAGCGTCAGTAATACTAATCCGGTAAAACCCACGAGCAATCCTATCATTTTTTGTCCGGCAACACGGTCACCGTAAAATAGGATTCCAATTAATACTACACAAATGGGGGTTAGTGAATTAAGAATTCCTCCCAATGAGCCATCAATTCGAGTGAGTGCAATAGCAAATAGGAAGGCGGGTAGTAGGTTTCCGATTACCGCGCTGAAAGCTACCAATGGAAGCCGGTTGGTGTCAATTTTCTTAAGCTGAAATAAAGCATAGGGTAGGCAGATCAATGCTGCAGCAAAGATGCGGAGTGAAGCAATCTGAGACCCTGTTAATGCAGCGGTGCTGTCTTTCATCAATTTGAAAGAGCTCCCCCATATTAAACTGAGTAGTATAAAAAGCAGCCAGCTGATTAATTTGTTAGACATAGGTTGTAAAGTTCTGTAAATTTGTCCAAGGCATCATTAACCGATTGTAAATAGTTACCCGTGCAGCAAAACTCTTACCAGATCCGACTTCCACAGTTTGAAGGTCCCTTTGATCTTTTACTGTTTTTTATTGAGCGAGACGAGCTTGATATTTACAATATTCCCATTACTCGTATTACTAATGATTTTTTGGATTACATCCATCAACAGGAAGAGTTGAATGTGGAACTCAGCAGTGAGTTCATTCTTTTTATATCCACGTTAATGCGGATCAAGGCCAAGATGTTATTGCCCCGCAAAGAATTGGACGAAAATGGCAACGAAATCGATCCTCGTGAGGAGTTGGTCAATAAGATTTTGGAGTACAAGCGATTCAAAGAAGCTTCCGCACAAATGGCTGAGATGGAAGCGCAGCGCTTATTAATGGTAAAGCGAGGCAATATCCAACGAGAATTGTCCGCAATCGGAGAGGAGGCTAGTGAGGGTACTGAAATTACGCAGGTTACATTGTTCAAATTGATGAAGGCCTTTGAAAAGGCGATGCAGAAATATAGTGACCGTATCAATAAACCTGTTCACACCGTTGTACGATACAATTACACGATGGAGAACAGCCGAAAGCAGATGTTGTCAATTGCTCGTGCTGAAAAGACAGTTTCTTTTGAAAAGATTTTTGAGACCTGCGAAAATAGAGTCCACGCTATATTCCTCTTCTTATCTGTGCTGGAGCTCATTCAGATGCACTACCTGCGTATACTCATTGGAGAAGGGAAGAACAATTTTATTATTGAATACGATGAGGAAGGCGCCGTAGAGGCAGAGGCCAATGCCCTCAATCAAGTAGATCCCTCGTTAAACTAAAGATTACTCAGTAATTTTTACAGCAACACCAGCCATTTCTCGAACGGCTGTGATGATAGCCGCAGCATCGTATCCGCATTCACGGTGTAACTCAGCAGGAGTACCATGTTCTACTAAGCGATCGGGTATACCCAGGATGCGCAAGTCATTTTTATAACCATGTGTTGCCATGAATTCTAGTATAGCCGATCCAAATCCTCCTTTTACGGTTCCATCTTCCACCGTGATTAATTTAGGATAGCGCTGACAAACTTCATGCAGTAGGGCCTCGTCTAGTGGTTTTACAAAACGCATATCATAATGCGCCGGACCAATACCGTCGCTGGTCAATTCACGAATAGCAGCCGCAGCAAAATTTCCGGGGTGTCCTAGGGTGAGTAAAGCAATTTCCTCTCCATCCT
>BJGL01000119.1 GCA_014190475.1 Bacteroidota bacterium | reverse complement strand
CTGACTTCGTGTTGGTGCTGGATTTTGATGTGGATCGAATCAGTTTGGAGGGTGTGCTGGATTCTTTTACCCGCGAGGCCGAATGGGATGTGGCTACGGCCTATGGTTATTCACTGTCTCCCACTTTACAAGAAAGGTATCATGATACGTATGCCTTGGTTCCCTTTGGGGAGGAGAATACCCCTCAGTTGGAGGCAGACCTTAAGGCTATTCAGCGGAATTGGAGGCAGGATAAAGCTTCTAGTGAGTTGGTTGAAGTTTATTCAGCCTTTGGAGGCTTAGCGATTTATAAGTATAAGCAAATCAATAATTTACGTTATAGTGTATATCCCAATAGGGACGAACGGGTAGAGGCAAGATGTGAACATTTTTCGATCGCAAAGGAGTTGCAAAATAATGGTTGTCAACGAATTGTAATCAATCCCAAGATGCATTTACGGTTCCAGACTTTGGCTGATGCGCTTTATAAAAAAGCCGCTGATCTGGTTAACCCTAAACGGGGGGTCTAGCGGCTTATTTGTATATTTGATACCCGCTTTTTTAGCGTTGATACCCATTCACATGCGATATTTTAACCATATTTTTTTCCTGCTTGTTCTGGTTTTTGCGACTGTTTTTGTGCAAGCCCAGCCTATTGGCGATCCGGGGCTACTTTCAGATCAGCAATTACTTCAACTTTTTGGTACCGGTACTGAAAAAGGGCTGTCTGTTTCGGCTCTTGAATTAAGAGCACGCGAACTGGGTTTTACACCGGCTCAATTGCCTGCTTTGAAAAAACGCCTGGAGCAATTATCATCCCGAAAAATAACTGGCTTGAAGGAAGAGGAGGGCATCGAAAAAAGACAATATCAAAACAGAACAAAGCGTGAAGTTTCAAAAAAAGACAGCACGGGAGTCCTTCCCATTTTTGGAGCGGATTTATTTGAGCAAGAATTCCTCAGTTTTGAACCGGATCTAAATATTGCTACCCCTCAGAATTATGTAATTGGGGCCGGCGATCAATTAATAGTGGATGTGTTTGGTGTTTCAGATATCACTAAAAAACTATTAGTGTCCCCTGAGGGAACTATCCGTTATCCAAATTTAGGTCCGATTGCAGTGGGTGGTTTGAGTATTGAAACTGCTACTGAAAAAATTAAAAAATCACTCGTTTCAATTTATCCGGGGATTCGTTCGGGTGTCGTGCGTGTGCAAGTATCCTTGGGACAGATCAGAAGTATCCGAGTTACTTTAATTGGAGAGGTAAACACACCTGGATCCGTTACTATTTCTTCTTTATCTACCCTGATGAACGCATTGTATTTATCAGGAGGTCCTACCGCAATTGGTTCTTTACGCAATATTGAGTTAGTACGCAATGGAAAAAAACTGGTCAACTTTGATCTGTATGATTTTTTATTTCGCGGGGACCTTTCTAAAAATTTATTACTCCAGGATGGCGATGTAATCCGTGTGGGTTACTGTCAAACACGTGTTGCACTCAAGGGTGCGTTTAATAAACCAGCTTTGTACGAGGCAATCGCTACTGAATCTGCAAAGGATTTGATTAACTATGCAGGGGGTATTTCTCCGGTGGGGGTAAAAGATTTTGTTTCGGTGATTCGCCTTGGAAAAACCAGAAAGGAAGCTTATTCCTTAACGCCAACACAATGGGGAAGTTTTAGTTTGTCCAGTGGTGATACCCTATATGTAGACTCGTTGCAAACTAAATTTATTAATCGGGTACAGGTAACCGGGGCTGTAGAAAGACCAGGAATTTATGGAGCTGCTGAAACTAAAAATTTAAAATCTCTATTAAGTGTTGCGGTGCCACGTGAGGATGCATATTTACCACATGCGGTTATTCGTAGAGTAAATACACTTGGAGAGTCCAGCCTACAGTCATTTAATGTAGAGCAGGTTTTCAAGTGTTATGTTGATTTCAATTTACA
>BJGL01000118.1 GCA_014190475.1 Bacteroidota bacterium | reverse complement strand
TCCCGCTCCGCCGTATTCTTCGGGAACCAAGATTCCCATCAAACCTAATTTTCCTAATTCTTGTAAGGTTTGTTTTGGGAAAAACTGTTGTTCGTCCCATTCCATCACATGCGGCGCTATTTGAGATAACGCAAACTCACGGGCTGCTGAAGCTACCTGCTGCGTCAAATCCTGCATTTCAAAATTCATACAATTTCAATTTTTTAAAAAAGATGCCACCCTGCAGAGAGTGGCATCCGTTATCATATACAAAAGCAATTGTCAGAGGCCAATGCAATATAAGAAGGATTCCTAAAAACTAACAACTGTTAGCTATAATTAATCTTTTATCAAGGCATTTTCAACACCAAGCCATCAAAGGCCAGGTGAATATGAGGAGGCAGTTCTGCTTCTACCTCGGCATGCTTGCCTAATTGGTGAGAAATATGCGTCAGGTATCCGCCGGGTATTTGTAGTTGATCGATCAGCAAGAGTGCCTGCTCCAGGGTAAAATGAGAAAGATGATCCTGTTTCCGTAGCGCATTCAAAACCAATATTTCACTTCCTGTGATTTTTTGTTTTTGATCGGGTTCGATCCGATTGGCATCTGTGATATAGGTAAAGGCTCCAAAACGAAAGCCTAAAACAGGCATGCGGTGATGCCAAACCTGTATCGGTTGAACAGGGATATCTCCTACTAGAAAGGGTTCTTCCGTAATGGTATTCAAATTGAGTTCTGGAATTCCAGGATAACGCGTATCGGAAAATGCATAATAAAAATCACGGCGCAAGGCTTCCTCGGTGAGTGAATCGGCATAAATATCCATGTGCCGTTTGCTGAAATAATTGAAGGCCCGGATATCATCCAGTCCTGCCATATGATCCTTGTGCGGATGTGTAAACACAACAGCATCCAATTTTTTAATCCGCTGTCGCAACATTTGGTAACGAAAATCCGGACCGGTATCAACCACTAGTCTAGTGGTAGCGGACTCGACCATAATGCTGGAACGAAGTCTTTTGTCCTTGGTATCGGTGGAATGACAAACTGCACAATCACAACCAATCATGGGAACACCTCCGCTGGTTCCGGTACCTAAAAACGTAATCCGTAACGGAGGGCATTTCATGAAGTATAATTATTCAGGATTCTCGGCATTTTCAACACGAGAAAGCACCTCTTGGTGTAAGCGAGAAGATTCCTCAGATAAATGCCCCGGATCAATTTGAAGTTGCGGAATTAAATCAATCAGCGTATTGATACGTCCTTCAGTAGCCAAGAACTTATTAAGAACAACCACTTTTTTGGATTCCAGAATACAATACCCACTTTGAAAAGTGCCTCGCTCATAGCGCAGCACATAACCGGCCTGCTCTGGGATGGCCTCCAATTTATCAAGAGTTGTTTGCGTGTATTTCATAGTTGAACTGCGAATGTACCATTCAAATTCCTACTGGCAAACTGCTATCGGGATTGTAGTGTAATGACTGGAACAATCATTTCCTCCAAACTGACACCCCCATGTTGAAAAGTGTTTCGATAATAGTTGGCGTAATGGTTATAATTATTCGGGTAACACAAAAACAAATCGCCTTTGGCAAATATGTAAGAGGAATTGATAGTTGGGGAAGGAAGTCCTGCCTGGCGCGGATCTCGAAAGGCCAGTACATCACGGGGTTCATATTGCAAATTGCGACCATGTTTATAACGAAGATTGGTGGTAGTTTGCTTATCTCCAATGACACGCGCGGGGGTTTTAACGCGTACGCTACCATGATCGGTCGCCAGCACCAAGCTGAGTGGCTTATCCGCTACGCGGCGTAGTGCCTGATGTAAAGGAGAATGTTCAAACCAGGAACGGGTAACACTTCGATAACTTTTTTCATCGCCGGCTAATTCTTTGAGCACTTCCATCTCGGTGCGTGCATGACTGAGCATATCCACAAAATTGTAAACAATCA
>BJGL01000117.1 GCA_014190475.1 Bacteroidota bacterium | reverse complement strand
GGCTGCACTTGCCACATCTAATGATGTTACGAATTATGAGGTGCGTATTCGCTTGGATCCCGCTTCTTATTCTGATTTAGCGAAACTTCCTTTCCCTTTCCGTCCCGGAATGAATGCCACTGCAGATATCCGTACCAACACCGTAGCAAATGTGCTCTCTGTTCCAATCACAGCCGTGAATACCCGTGTAAAAGGTTCTGATATGAATGTGGAGGATAAGAAAAAGGAACAAGCAGAGAGCAAGGGTGGGGATGATAATTCTACTACCAATGGTACTGCCATGGCTTCCGATGAATTGGAAGAAGTGGTGTTTGTGTTGCAAAAAGAGGGTACTGTAAAAAAAGTAGTGGTTCGTTCTGGCGTACAGGACATCAACTATATTGAAATATTAGCGGGGCTTAAAAAAGATGACGAGGTAGTAACAGCTCCCTATGCAGCCATCAGCAAAACACTCAAGGACGGCGCCAAGGTTAAGGTAGTCAAGAAGGAAGAGCTGTTCGAGAAGCAATAATTCAAATTCCCTACCTTGCGGCTATGCAAATAGGTGTATTGGGTAGCGGAAGCTGGGCCACGGCACTGGCTAAAATTCTAACGGATAACAAGCATCCTATTTATTGGTGGGTGCGTCAGGAGTCTGTAGTAGAGCAGCTAAAAAAACGAAGACATAATCCGCAATATCTTCCTTCGGTACGGTTTGATTTATCCTTACTTCAGTTAACCAGTGATGCGAAAGAAGTGGTTCGAAATGCTGATTTGATTGTATTGGCTACACCCTCTGCTTATTTGCAAACCAGTTTGGAAGGTCTTACTGCAGAGGATTGGAAAGGAAAGAAGGTGCTGTCGGCAATCAAAGGTTTGATTCCGCAAGAAAATATTCTGGTCAATCATTACCTGCAAAATAAGTTTGGCGTTCCGCTCGACGATTATTTTACACTACTCGGACCCTGTCATGCGGAGGAAGTAGCGGAGGAAAAATTATCCTATCTCACATTCTCTGGTATCGATACCGCTGCTACGCTTCAAGTAGCAGCTTGTTTTGCAACTGACTATATTAATACCATCACCAATCAGGATATTTTGGGGGTGCAGTATGCAGCGGTGCTTAAAAATATTTATGCATTGGGCGCAGGTATTGCTCACGGGTTGGATTACGGTGATAATTTTCTCAGCGTCTATATTGCCAATGCTGCGGATGAAATGGCCTCTTTCCTCAGACAATTTGGAGAAGAACATATCACCGTAGGGGTACACGATGGCGAAGATCCGGTTACGCATCGTAAACGCCCCAATTACGCGGCCTCAGTTTATCTCGGCGATTTACTAGTGACCTGTTATTCTCCGCATAGTCGTAACCGTCGTTTTGGTAATATGATAGGTCGAGGCTATTCCGTAAAAGCAGCACAACTAGAAATGAGCATGGTAGCCGAGGGCTATGAAGCTTGTAGATGTATTCATGCAATCAATCAACAGGATCCTGTTTCTATTCCCATTGCAGAGATGGTCTATAAAATATGTTGGGAGGGTGTTCGTGCAGAAGAGGGATTCAAGCAGCTAGAGCAACTCATGGTCTAAGACTTAGCGCAAAGCAAGAGCTTATCGCATCACAGGATTTGTGTACCTAAATACTTATTCAACAAACAGCGCAGCAGCAATTCCATCTGCCAGACATTTCCCTTCTCTTGTTAATTGTAGCGTATTGTTTTCTAAAATAAGATGACCACTTTGTAAATAGGATTGTGCTGCTTTTAAAATGAGTTGTTCATGGGAAACAACATCTTCCAGCTTTAATCCAAGATCGGTGCGTAAAGCGGTCATGATTTTTTCGTTGATCTGTTGCACCGGGGTTAATACCTCTTTTTCAAATGGGACTTTATCTTCCTCAATGGATTTGACATAGGCGGCGTTATTGGCAATATTCCATTGACGGGATTTGCCATCATAGGAATGTGCCGAGGGTCCGATGCCGATATAAGATTTACCTTCCCAGTAGGATTGATTATGTCTGCTTTCCCAGCCTGG
>BJGL01000116.1 GCA_014190475.1 Bacteroidota bacterium | reverse complement strand
TCTTGAAGTAAACTTGCATAGGCGAGCAATTCTGCTGTAGCCCAATCGATTTTTGATTCCTGCTCCAGGAGCTTTGTTTTTTCCTGTAATATTTTTTCAACTTTTCTCAATGGCTTAAAATCAGAGGGCCATGTAAGCAAAGCAGTAAGCATTTCTTTTAGCGTGGATACAGGAACAGCCGTGTCTGGCGAACTTAAAAAATCTGCGGGAGTAGCTCTTCTTAACTTTTTCCACTCTAACTCTGGCGGTTGATATTGATAGGGTAAAGGATTTTGCTTTACCTCATCCAGTCTTTCTTGTAAATCCTGCCAGAATTTTTTCTCCATCTCACGAGCCAAGGTCTGCAATTCTGTGTCCCCTTGTTGTAAAAGTTTATTGATGTATATCTCTCGGGGGTTTGCGTGCTTTTCAATCAGCTGGTACAGATGCGGCTGCGTGAATTTAGGATCATCTCCTTCATTATGCCCGTGTCTGCGATAGCAAACCATATCAATGAATACATCCTGATGAAATTGTTGACGATAAGCCGTGGCAATCTCTACACAGCGAACCACCGCCTCTGGATCATCTCCATTTACATGAAATACCGGAGCCTGGATTGCTGCAGCTAAAGAGGTACAGTAATCAGAACTGCGCGCATCTTCAAAATCGGTAGTAAAACCAATTTGGTTGTTGATGATGAAATGTAGCGTTCCACCCGTATGATATCCCTCGAGATTACTCATTTGTAAAACCTCATAGACAATACCCTGACCTGCTACAGAAGCATCTCCATGAATAAGTATCGGTAGAATTTGATTGAAATTTGACCCATGCATTACATCGGCCTTTCCTCGTGAAAACCCAAGGACAACTGGGTTAACAGCTTCCAAATGCGAAGGATTGGGCATCAGCTTTAAGCTAATGGTTTTATCCTGTGTTGTTTTTACTTCACTGCCATATCCCATGTGATATTTTACATCCCCACTACCCATGGTTTGATCAACCTTTGCCGTTCCCTCAAACTCGCTAAATATATACTCATAGGTTTTACCCATCACGTTGGCTAACACGTTCAATCTACCCCGATGGGCCATACCAATCACCACCTCCTTTACATCATGTGAAGCGGCTGCATTGATGATTGCATCTAGCGCGGCGATGGTAGTTTCCCCACCCTCCAGTGAAAAACGCTTTTGTCCAACATATTTGGTGTGCAAAAAACGCTCGAACATAACACCCTGGTTGAGCTTCTCGAGCACACGACGTTTCTGCTCGATGGGAAGCGGCTGATAGAGCCGATGCTCAACTGCTTGAGTGATCCAATCAGTTTTAACGGGATCACTGATATATTTATATTCAACTCCTACAGTGGATGCATAACATGCATTCAACTTTTCAAGAATCACACGAAGAGTAGCATTGCTCAACCCAATTAATTGCCCTACTTGAAAAGTTCGATCTAAATCCTGTTCAGTTAATTCAAAGTCTTCCAATTTGATATGAGCGCCTCGATCTTTCCGCGTACGAATTGGGTTAGTGGTTGCAATCAGATGCCCTTTATTTCTGTAACCCAGAATCAATCGATACACCTTGATTTCAGCTTGCCAATCTGACGAAACTATTTCACCTTTAGCGATTGAGCTTGGAATAGATGTTCCACTGGATAGCTTACCAGCATTTACTGCAAAATCAAATCCCTCAAAAAATTTTCTAAGGTCAGCATCCACGGATTGTGGATCTTTTACAAAATCCTGATACAGGCTTTCGATGTAAGCAGGATGTGATTGCGTTACGTAGGAAAAATCCTTCATGAATGTCAAGGTGTTAGATATCCCCGGTTTGGGACACAAATATCGTTCAAAATCTATGAACTGGGAAGCCCTCTAAAGGATTCGTGGACAGAGAGATGGGATAAATTTGGTCAAAAAGGTGGTATTCCTTATCTTTGCCCCCCTTAAAACAAAGCTAGATGGCTAACCATAGTGCTACCAAAAAAGACGCCCGCCAAGCAGCCAAGCGTCGCGAACGTAACAAATATTACGGGAAAACTACCCGTAATG
>BJGL01000115.1 GCA_014190475.1 Bacteroidota bacterium | reverse complement strand
GGAGATCTTGAAGCTAAGTTCCGTGCTTTTGACTGGACCGTTTTACAAATGGACGGTAATGATATGGAGAGCACAGTTGCCACCTTGGAAAAAGCAAAATCAATGACAGGTCAAGGAAAACCCATCGTAATCCTCATGCGTACCGCCATGGGTAAAGGAGTTGACTTTATGGAAGGAACCCATGAGTGGCATGGCATTGCACCGAATGATGAACAATTAGCAAAAGCACTGGCTCAATTGCCAGAAACATTGGGTGATTATTAATAAACCGATTCTCGTCTACATTTCTCGTAAGCTAATCTGATGTGTTGCTGCCCTGGCTGCAGGGATCCAGGAGGCAAATAATGCAATCACCAATACTGTTCCGGTAACCAGAAAGAAATCCTCTGCTTTTATCGCAACAGGATAATAATCGATTAAAAAACTTCCCCCCTCGAGCGGAATCAAGTGATAGGTGAGTTGTAACCACGCCAACCCATAAGCCAGTAGCATCCCTATACCACTTCCTAACATCGATAACAATAAGCCTTCTGTTAAAAAAATTCTTCGGACCATATTCCTGTTGGCCCCCAAGGCTTGTAATACCTGTATATCTTTTTGTTTTTCCAATACCAGCATCGTGAGTGCACCAATCATGGTGAAAGCTGCCACAATCAGAATAAGGGATAATACTCCATATACAATCCAACGCTCGGTGCGCATAACGCGATAGAGCGTTTTGTTCTGTTCATACCTGTCCTCGACTTTTACTTGGTTACTCATGATAGCTTGCAGTTGAGAACGAATATCAGAAGCATTGGCTTTGGGATTTACTCGCAGCTCCACACTGCTCGCTTCTTCCGCAGTTAACCCTAACTGTTCCCGCATAAAATCAAGAGAAGTAATGGCGTACTGATCGTCAAAATCTTGCTGAATCAAAAAACTAGCTGCCGTTTGAGCCGTATCTACGCGAATGGATTCAGCCCAATCCACCTGCAATCCTTCTGTTTTTTTGGGTAAGTACACGGTAATAGGTTCAAGATTGCGATCGGCCAATACAGAGAGGGCCGCTTCCACCCCAGCTCCCAGTACCAAGTAAGGACTTGTTGCTGTTCCTATCGCAAATTCCCCGCTTACCAAATGCTGTGCAACGCCGCTCACAGCCGTGTAGGCAGTGTCCACCCCTTTGAGCGTAACCAAGGCTTGGTTTTCGCCAGCCTGCAACAACGCTCTTTCTTCCACCACTAAGGAAACCGCCTCCACCCCTGCTACTTGTTGCAAGGATTTTAATTGTGCAGCAGTGAGCCGCAGCACTTTTCCTTGGGCAGGCATCAAACGCCAATCGGGATAGAAGGAGGAATAAAGTGATTTAACCATTCCCTCAAATCCATTAAACACACTCAGTACCAAAATAAGTGCAGCTGTACCCACCGCCATCGCAATTACAGAAATCCGCGCAATCCAATTAATGGCTTGTGTGGATTTTGGTGCTTTAAAATATCGCCAGGCAAATAATAGACGCATCAATAGTTATTAAGAAGCGGAGGTGTCGTCAGGAGTAGCTGGACGTTCCTGCTGAATCTTTTTGAACAACTCTTCCATCTTAAAAACATGATCCAGGGTGTCGTCCCTAAAAAATTTTAATACGGGGATACTGCGTAATTGATGTCTGACTTGTGCAGCCAGTTCTTTTTTGATCTCATGATGCCGATCCTCAATCTTTTGAAGTGCGGCCGCTGGATCCTTAACTTGAAAAAAGCTGAGATAAAATCGCGCCTCCAACAAATCGGGAGTCACTTTAACATCGGCGATGGAGACCATACCGCCCTCCAGCATATTTAAACCCAAACGCTGAAAAATGGAGTTCATTTCCTCGTTGAGTAAGCCTGCTATTTGTTTCTGTCTTTTTCCTTCTTCCATAAAACCGCTTTCTATCCCTGTAAAAGTAGTTACTTTGTTGCGATCAGCCTTCAAAGATATGCGTGCGTATTACCGAATTTTTGGCTACCTGACCCTGTACAAGGGGAGCGTATTGCTTTACGCGCTCTTTATCCTGGGCAGCATCTTTTTTTCGATTGTATCCATCGGGATGCTCATGCCTTTTTTGCAACTCATCTTTACCGGAGAAGGATCTGCTCTTACGCAAAGCAGTAATCAGCTTATTCAAACTGTCAATACTTACCTGTACCAAAGTATTGAAACCAATGGCAGAGC
>BJGL01000114.1 GCA_014190475.1 Bacteroidota bacterium | reverse complement strand
TGTTTGATTGCATTTTCCACCAAGGTTTGCACCATCATGGGTGGTACGGGTAGATCAAGTGTATCGGCTGCGATATCCAACTCCACACGCAATCGGTTTTCAAAACGAATACTTTCCAAGGCTAAATAATCCCGAATAATATCCATCTCCTGTCGTAGCGGCACTAACTGAGACTTTTCAGTTTGCATACTGCTTCGCAATAAATTGCTGAGCTCGGTGATAGCCCGGCGAGCTCGCTCAGGATTTAAATCCACCAACGCACGAATACTATTGAGTGAATTAAAAATAAAATGAGGATTGATATGCGCCTTTAATGTTTTTAATTCCAACTCCCGCACTGCCGACTCCAACTTGAGTGTATCCAATTGTCGTTGTCGGTTGTCGTAGTAATAGTGAAAGAAAAAATATAACAATAACCACGAAAGAATAAATAGACCATTATCCAAAAACACAGCAAGCCACTTTTGAAAGAAACTAAGTGAGTATGCCTCGGGAGTAAGAAACAGATTAAAATACTCAAGTGTCAAAATGGTGAATAACGCATAGAGCCCGTTACAAACTAAAACGCTAATTAAAATGCCAGGCCACGCTTTTTCCAATGGGAGCTGTAATAACCCCAGCCGCTTTACCGCCAACCTTGTGAAGTGCGTGAGTAAAAAACCAATTAAGCAAAAAATCAATATTCTACCCTCCAGCACCCCCGGAGCCAATTGCACATTGAAGACATTAGCAAATAATACGGTGAGGGCACCAACCAGTATCCAACCGCCTAGTTGTAATACCCAGTAAAGCCGCTCACGGGTTTGTAATAAGTTAATCACCGGTTAAAGTTACACCGAGCCTCCAAGAAAGAGGTGAAATTTGTACCAGTGGTTAGCAGGCTTTTTCAACGGATTTTGTGCAACCATCCTGTCAATTGTTTGTTATCTTTATCCATGAACCGTACCCCTATGTCCATAACCCCAGGTCCACTGCTCAGCACCATCGATTCACCTGCTGATCTTAAAAAGCTGCCCAAGGAAAAGCTGCATCAGGTTTGTGATGAATTGCGCCAATACATCATTGATGTAGTGAGTGTACATGGCGGTCACTTTGGAGCAAGTTTAGGTGTGGTGGAATTGACTACTGCCCTTCACTATGTATACAATACGCCCTACGATCAATTGGTATGGGATGTGGGACACCAGGCCTATGGCCACAAAATATTGACGGGCAGACGTGATAATTTCCCCACTAACCGTAAATACAAAGGACTCAGCGGTTTTCCCAAACGCAGTGAGAGCGAGTATGATACTTTCGGCGTAGGGCACTCCTCTACTTCCATTTCAGCAGCCTTAGGTATGGCCATGGCTGCAAAATATAAGGGCGAACAAGACCGAAAAGTAGTAGCCGTGATTGGAGATGGCGCCATGACAGCCGGTTTGGCTTTTGAAGGGATGAATCATGCTGGTGTAGCCGATGCGGACATGTTGATTATTCTGAATGATAACTGTATGGGCATTGATCCAAATGTAGGCGCCCTGAAAGAATATCTCACTGACATCTCGCTCTCTCCCACATACAATAAAATGAAGGACGACATCTGGAAGTTGATGGGAAAATTACCCGTGGGAAAAAACTTCAGTCGTTCGATGGCGCATAAGCTTACTGAGGGAGTCAAAGGAGTGATTAGCAGTAGTTCTAACTTATTTGAAGCACTTAAGATTCGATACTTCGGACCTATCGATGGACATAATATTTCTCACTTAGTAGACACGTTGCGTGATCTACGGAATATACCCGGCCCCAAAATTCTTCACATCATTACTACAAAGGGAAAAGGATATGCCCTTGCTGAAAAAGATCAAACCAAATGGCATGCACCCGGACTATTTGATAAAGTAACCGGGGAGATCATGCAAAAAAAGAAGGAAGGCCCTCAGGCCCCAAAATATCAAGATGTTTTTGGACATACCATCATTGAGTTAGCGGAACAAAACGAAAAGATTTTTGGAATTACGCCTGCCATGCCCTCTGGTTCGTCGCTAAAATTTATGATGGAAAAAATGCCACATCGAGCCTTTGATGTGGGTATTGCAGAACAACATGCCGTTACTGTAAGTGCTGGAATGGCAACACAGGGCATGCGTGTATTCTGTAATATTTACTCCTCCTTCATGCAACGAGCCTATGATTCTGTGGTTCATGATGTTGCTATACAAAAATTACCAGTGGTATTCTGT
>BJGL01000113.1 GCA_014190475.1 Bacteroidota bacterium | reverse complement strand
TGGATCATGAAGCCATCACCCTACTTGAAATTGGATGTTTGTTGCTGATTTTAGCAGGCGTCTATTTGGCTAACAGCAGTCCAGCCCGTAAGTAAGGAACTGAACTTAAACGGACATGATTTCTTTCTCCTTGGCTCCCAGATGAGTTTCTACCAGGGAAATATGCTTGTCAGTCAATTGCTGAATTCCGTTTTCTGCATCCTTGCAAACGTCTTCGCTAAGGCCGTTTTTCTGTAACTTTTTTACTTGTTCAATAGCATCGCGACGAATATTACGCACGGCCACTTTGCAGTTTTCGCCTTCACCCTGACATTTTTTTACCAATTCACGACGACGCTCCTCTGTAAGGGGAGGCATGAAGATGCGGATCAACACACCATCATTTTGCGGTGTAACACCCATGTTGGCAGCAATAATGGCCCTTTCAATTGGCTGCACCATATTCTTTTCCCAGGGTTGAATACTTAAGGTGCGTGCATCCATCACGCTGATATTGGCAACTTGATTGATGGGAACGGGCGCTCCGTAATAATCGACCATCAATCCGTCAAACATTTGAGGGTTGGCCTTTCCGGCACGAATCTTGATCAGCTCTGCTTCCAGGTGACCGATTGCTTTTTTCATTTGATCCTGCGCATGGGCAGCAATCGATTGAACATCGTCTAACATGGAAGCAAAATTATGAAGTTTTACACACTATTCCCCGATGCACAGCAGAATGAAAAAAAGAAATTACGTTTGCAAAAAGCAATTGTATGGCCACCACTGCCGAATTAAAAAATATAGCCACTCAAATTCGTAGAGACATTGTTCGCATGGTCCATGCAGTCAATAGCGGCCACCCCGGTGGTTCGCTGGGTTGCGCCGATTATTTCACGGCACTATATTTCAAAATAATGAAGCATCAGCCCTCCTTTAATATGGATGCGCCGGAGGAAGATGTTTTTATTCTCTCGAATGGACATATCTCTCCTGTATTTTATTCCACGCTAGCGCGTGCGGGCTATTTTGACACCAAAGAACTGGGTACTTTTAGAAAAATAAATTCCCGTTTGCAAGGCCACCCCGCTACCCATGAACATTTACCGGGTATTCGCATTGCATCGGGATCCTTGGGTCAGGGCTTGAGTGTAGCAGCAGGGGCTGCGCTGGCTAAAAAATTAAATGGAAAAAAAGATCTTGTTTTTTCATTGCATGGGGATGGTGAACTCAACGAAGGACAAATTTGGGAGGCTGCGCTTTTTGCAGCTCATCATAAAGTAGACAATCTAATTGCTACCATCGACTGGAATGGTCAACAAATCGATGGTCCTACTGACAAAGTGATGAACCTGGGAGATCTTGAAGCTAAGTTCCGTTCTTTTGACTGGACCGTTTTACAAATGGACGGTAATGATATGGACAGCACGGTTGCTACCTTGGAAAAAGCAAAATCAATGACGGGACAAGGTAAACCCATCGTAATCCTCATGCGTACCGCCATGGGTAAAGGAGTTGACTTTATGGAAGGAACTCACGAGTGGCATGGCATTGCCCCCAATGATGAGCAATTAGCCAAAGCACTGGCTCAATTACCAGAAACATTGGGTGATTATTAATTCACCAATTCTCTTTTACATTTCTCGTAAGCTAATCTGATGTGTTGCTGCCCTGGCTGCTGGAATCCAAGAAGCCAGAATAGCAATTACCAACACGGTTCCTGTTACCAAAAAGAAATCTTCTGCTTTTATCGCAACGGGATAATAATCGATTAAAAAACTACCGCCCTCTAGTGGGATCAAGTGATAGGTAAGTTGCAGCCATGCCAGCCCATAGGCCAATAACATCCCAATACCACTACCTAAGATTGATAACAATAATCCCTCTGTTAAAAATATTCCTCGAATCATTGTTGTATTGGCTCCCAAAGCTTGCAATACCTGAATGTCTTTTTGTTTTTCAAGGACCAACATGGTAAGCGCCCCAATCATTGTAAATGCGGCTACTATCAGAATCAGCGACAGTACCCCATACACAATCCACCGCTCTGTACGCATCACTCTAAAGAGTGTTTTATTCTGCTCATAACGATCCTCCACCAATACTTGACTACCCATGATAGCCTGTAGTTGAGAACGAATTGCAGAGGCGTTTTCATTTGAATTTACACGTAACTCTACACTACTGGTCTCTTCGGAAGTTAACCCCAATTGCTCCCGCATAAAATCTAGCGAGGTAATGGCATACTGATCATCAAAATCTTGCTGAATCAAAAAACTAGCTGCTGTTTGAGCAGTGTCTACGCGTATGGATTCAGCCCAATCCACCTGCAATCCTTCTGTTTTCTTAGGTAAATAAACCGTGATGGGAGCAAGATTCCGATCTGCTAAAATAG
>BJGL01000112.1 GCA_014190475.1 Bacteroidota bacterium | reverse complement strand
GTATGCACTGACTAAAGTGGAGGATAAAGTCCAGGGAAGAAATACGGGTATAGAACAATTACAAAAAAACTTCACCAGTATTATCGGAGGTAATGTAGAAGGATCACTTAGTGGGAATATTGTTTGGCGTCTGGCCTGGTGGGGTAAGATTATTGATTACACATTTGCTGGTCCTCATTTTTGGACGGGTAAGGGATTAGGATTGAATATTGCGGTGGATGATGGAATTCCTGCCGATGATTCGACCGATCGTACTCCATTAAGGGCGCCACATAATTTTCATCTCCACATACTGGCACGTTATGGTGTTCCGATTTTTATAGCTTGGCTGGTTTTTATGGTATACTTATTCAAGCTTCAACGAGTAAGTACACCTGGTGCCACAACGGAAGAGACCTATTTTTTTAGTGCTTGTCTAATTGCTTTTTTAGTGAATGCATCTTTTGATGTGGCACTCGAAGGCCCGATGGCAGCCTTTCCGTTTTGGATTTGGGTAGGACTCTCGCTGGCCCGACAACAAATGCCTCTGCCAAGCCCACAAGACCGCTCGTAAAAAATCATTCGTTACCCTGATTATTGACGCTACCTTTGCGCCCTATGAAAAGGTATTTTCTTTTTCTGCTCACCATAGCTATCTCAACCATGGCCGGTGCCCAGCAAAAATGGGATCTCCGTCAATGTGTGGACTATGCGCTGCAGAACAATATTTCCGTTCGTCAAACTGATTTACAGGCCCGTTTTTCAGAACTCAACTTTATTCAAAGTAAGGCGGGTCAGTTGCCGTCCTTATCCCTCGGCGGAAGTTCTGGATTTCGTTTAGGTCGTTCAGAAAACCCCACCACGGGTGTGCTCGAGGATAACAACTTTTTTAACCTTGGTATGCAGGTGCAATCAGGCGTAAGTCTCTTTAACTGGTTCGCCATAAAAAATAATAGGGAGTCTTCCCGTCTTAGTTGGGAAGCGGATAAGGCACAAACGCGTAAGATCATGGACGATATTGCGCTGAATGTGGCAGTTTCCTATTTGCAAACCCTACTGGCTCGTGAACAGGTAAAAGTGGCGGCGGTGCAAGTAGATCAGGTACGTGCGCAATTGCGTGATACCCGTAAAAGAGTGGATGCCGGTATTCTTCCTGAATTAAATGCAGCTGAGTTGGAAGCGCAATTAGCCAGAGACAGTGCTTCATTGATTACAGCTGAAACCACCGCTGCACAATTACTCCTCCAATTAAAAGCAGTATTAAATCTGGATGCGGCTGTTGATTTTGATATTGCCACACCTCCGGTTGACCAAATTCCGGTGGATCCATTGGCTGAATTACAACCAGAAGTAGTTTATCTCACTGCGTTGCAAATGTTGCCACAACAGAAAGTGAATAGACTTCGGATTGAAGCGGCCCAAAAATCAGTGCTGGCAGCCAAAGGTCGTTTGTATCCCAGTGTAACGGCGTTTGGAAGTTTATCGAGTAATGCTATTCGTTTCAAGAAAGAAATTTATAACCAAGTACTCACGGGTTACAATACTACCGGTGCACGTGTCAACGCAGGTGGTGTGTTTTTCCCAGTGGAGGTGCCTAGTTTTAAGCAGGGTGATAATATTGTTGGGTATTTCAGACCTGATGGGTTAGGTCGTCAGCTTAATGCCAACTTTGGTCAAAGTGTAGGAGTGGGATTGAACATTCCTGTATTTAATGGTCGAACTGCACGTACTAACTTGGATCGTTCCCGTTTGCAGGTGCAACAATTAGAATTACAATTAGAGCAGGGCGAACGTCAGCTTAAACAAGATATTTATAAAGCTTATACCGATGCCGTAGCGGCGTTGCAGAAATACGAAGCGGATAAAAAAGCCTTGACCACAGCGGAGAAATCTTTTTCATTTGCCAGCAAGCGTTACGATTTAAATCTGCTTTCTGCTTTTGAATTGATCAACAGCCAGGGTAATCAACAACGTGCCCGTATCCAGGCTTTATACTCCAAGTACGATTATGTTTTTAAAATGAAGCTCCTTGAATTTTACAAGGGACAAGGAATCAAATTGCAATAAACTATTTATACCAGCACTATGGCGATGAATAAAAAATTAAAATGGACATTGATCGGGGCAGGTGCCTTGATTACACTTTCTGTGATTGGTAAAATCATGGGCTCCGGTGAGAAAGACGAAAAAGTTACTGTAGAGAAAGTAGCCCTTCGTACAATTGTAGAAACTGTTAATGCCAGTGGAAAAATTTATCCAGAGGTAGAGGTAAAGATATCTCCGGATATTTCTGGAGAGATTACAGAACTCAATGTGCAAGAGGGAGACTCTGTAAAAAAAGGACAGGTGCTAGCACGTATTTATGCGGATATCTACGCATTACAACGTGACGAAGCTGCTTCTCGTGTGAGTCAGACATCTGCCTCAGTAGAAAACAGCCGTGCGGCCTTAGAAGCCTTGCGTGCCAACTACAACCAGGCAAAAATTACCTATGATCGAAACAAAAAATTATTTGATGATAAAGTGATCTCTCGTGCGGAATTAGAGCAGGTTGAAACAGCGTATAAATCAGCACAAGCCAACCTTAATGCAGCCGAGCAAGGATTGCGTGGTTTACAGGCAGGGGTTAAAGGAAGTGAAGTAAGCTTGAGCCGTGCCAATAAAGATTTAAGCCGTACTACGCTTGTGGCACCAATGAATGGGGTG
>BJGL01000111.1 GCA_014190475.1 Bacteroidota bacterium | reverse complement strand
CAATCGGTAAATTCTCGCAATCTGGTCTTTACCCGGCTGTTTTTGGACTTTTTTAAAAGCGAAAAATTTTCAGGGTTTTTACTAATTGGCTGCACTGCGGTCTCACTTTTACTGGCTAATTCTTCATGGGGAGAGGCCTATGCCCATTTTTGGCATCACCCATTTGCCGGGTTGACGATTGAATTATGGATCAATGATGGGTTGATGGCGGTATTTTTTTTGCTGGTAGGTTTAGAAATTGAGCGAGAAATTTACATTGGTGAACTTTCCACCTTTCGTCATGCAGTATTACCCATTGTAGCTGCTGTTGGGGGTATGGTGGTGCCTGCGGGCATTCATATGTTCCTGAATAACGGAACTCCAACGGCTGCCGGTGCAGGAATACCGATGGCTACTGATATTGCTTTTGCGTTGGGAATTTTATCCCTGGCTGGTAAGGCTGTTCCACCTGCCATAAAAGTCTTTCTAACTGCCCTTGCAATCATTGATGATCTCGGAGCCATTTTGGTCATTGCACTTTTTTATACCGAACAACTTTCATTCCTCTATTTGAGCATTGCCTTGTTGACCTTTGCATTACTTTTTTTCATAGGTAAAAAAGGGATTACTAAAGGTTGGATCTATGGCGTAGGAGGGATGGTGCTTTGGTATTGTATGTTCCGCTCCGGGGTGCATGCTACCATCAGTGGTGTATTGCTTGCCTTTGCCATTCCCTTTGGTAAAGGAGGTGATCAATCCTTATCTGCAAGACTGCAACACTTTTTACATCCGGTGGTTGCCTATTTTATAGTGCCTGTTTTTGCATTGGCAAATACAGGAATTGTTCTCTCAAGTGAAATTGTACACACATTGGGGTCATTAAATAGTTTGGGTATTCTAATGGGCTTGACATTGGGAAAACCAATAGGGATTCTACTCTTTAGTGCGTTGGCAGTACAGCTTAAAACGGCTTCCTTACCCACAGGTGTTGCCTGGAAACATATCCTGGCTGCAGGGATGTTGGCCGGAATTGGATTTACCATGTCCATTTTTATTACCATCTTGGCTTTTCCTGACCCTCTCACAATTGTTAGTTCCAAAGTAGCAATCCTGGTGGCATCCTTACTTTCTGCGATCATTGGACTTTTCACTTTTAGACTCTTTGGTTCAAGAACCATTCAATAATTTTAGTCCCTGCAAAAAAATTCTATGTCATATCCCTATCAAATACGAAGCGAAGCTGATTATCGGGCTGCTTACAAACAAAGTGTGGAGGATCCCGAACAATTCTGGGGAACAGTGGCTGAAAACTTTTCTTGGAAAAAGAAATGGGACAAGGTATTGTCCTGGAATTTTGAAGAACCCAAGGTGGAGTGGTTTGCTGGTGCCAAACTCAATATCACGGAGAATTGTATCGATCGTCATTTAGCTACGTTAGGAGATAAACCAGCTATTATTTGGGAGCCCAATGATCCGAACGAACGCGTGCGTGTGGTCACATATAACCGCTTACACAAACGTGTTTGTCAATTTGCACAAGTGTTGTTGAACAATGGAGTAAAAAAGGGAGACCGTGTTTGTATTTATATGGGGATGGTACCTGAGTTGGCTTACGCAGTACTAGGCTGTGCGCGTATTGGTGCCATTCATAGTGTGGTGTTTGGAGGATTCTCTGCCCAAAGTATTGCAGATCGATTAGAGGACGCCAAAGCAACATTTATTGTAACCTGCGATGGCGCGTATCGTGGCAATAAGGACATTCCACTAAAATCAGTGATTGATGATGCGCTGATTGGAAATAAATTAGTGAAGAAGGTAATCGTGTATACACGTACGCGCACGCCAGTATCAATGTTAAAGGGACGTGATGTGTGGTGGGAGGACGAAATGGAACATGCCGAAGCACAGGTTGAAGTAAATGGCGTGGTGCATCAACAAGCGGAAGTAATGGATGCTGAAGATCCGCTCTTTATTCTATATACTTCGGGAAGTACCGGCAAGCCCAAGGGTGTGGTTCATACTACGGCAGGTTATATGGTGTGGACTAATTACACTTTTGTGAATGCGTTTCAATACAAGCCCGGCGATATTCATTTTTGTACTGCCGATATCGGTTGGATTACCGGGCATAGTTATATCCTATACGGTCCGCTCAGTGCAGGCGCAACTTGCGTATTATTCGAAGGAATTCCCACTTGGCCCGATGCAGGGCGTTTTTGGGATATTGTTGAAAAACATCGGGTGAATATTCTGTATACAGCACCAACTGCCATTAGAAGTTTGATGGGATTTGGTACTACACCACTAGAAGGAAAAGATCTTTCTTCACTCAAAGTATTAGGCACGGTAGGCGAACCTATCAATGAAGAAGCCTGGCATTGGTATCATAAAAATGTAGGAAAAGAAAAATGTCCAGTTGTTGATACTTGGTGGCAAACAGAAACAGGGGGTTGTATGATTTCCAATATGGCGGGTGTTACACCGGGTATTCCTTCTTGGGCATCTTTACCCATGCCCGGTATTCAACCCATCCTGGTTGATGAAACAGGCAAAGAGATAACAGTGAAGGACGAACAAGGATATTACAAAGGAAACTTATGTGTCAAAGCACCGTGGCCGGGTATATTAAGAACTACCTATGGCGATCATGAACGTTGTCGTCAGAATTATTTCTCCACGTATCCAGGTCTCTATTTTACCGGAGATGG
>BJGL01000110.1 GCA_014190475.1 Bacteroidota bacterium | reverse complement strand
GGATGCTCATGCCTTTTTTGCAACTCATCTTTACCGGAGAAGGATCTGCTCTTACGCAAAGCAGTAATCAGCTTATTCAAACTGTCAATACTTACCTGTACCAAAGTATTGAAACCAATGGCAGAGCGCATACGCTAGGACTCATTTGTATCTTAATGACGGGTTTCATTATCGGGAAGAACTTATTTCTCTATTTAGCCTATTATGTACTCAATCCCTTAAAACACCAGCTGGTCAACCGTTTGAGAGAGGAGGTGTACGAAAAAGTATTGCAGTTGCCCATTGGATATTTTTCCGAAAAGAAAAAAGGAGATTTGATCAGTCGGATGACCAATGATGTATATGAAGTGGAGGTTTCCCTGATTGGTGCGCTGGAAGGATGGATTCGGGATCCTTTGACCATCCTCATTACTTTATCTGTTTTGTTTTTGATTAGCCCACAGCTTACGCTTTTTATTTTATTGCTGATTCCGGTATTAGGGTTAGTAATTGGACGAATCACGCGCTCTCTGAAACGGATCTCACAAGAGGTTGCCATCCGATTTGGAGAAACACTTTCCGTGCTGGACGAAACACTGTCAGGATTAAGAGTAGTAAAAGCGTTTGGTATAGAACCTTTACTAACCAATAAATTCAAAGAAAGTAATCGAAGACTACTAGCCTCACGCAATCGGATTGGCTATCGAAGAGATCTGGCTTCGCCCTTATCAGAAATTATGGGAGTTGCCGTATTTACAGGCGTGCTCTATTATGGAGGTAAATTGGTGCTGCAGCAACAACTACTTGAAGCTTCTGCCTTTATTGGTTTTCTGGGCATTTTTTATAACATCATCAATCCAGCGAAAGCACTTTCTACTTCCTTTAGCAACATGAGAAAAGGAAGTGCCGCCATCAATCGAATTGAAGAAATTCTCAATGCGCCCTTGGTTGTGGAGGAAGCAAAGGATGCTACCACTTTAACAGGATTTAGTGAGGGTATTGAATTCAAAAATGTAAGCTTCTCCTATGGAGATAAGGAAGTAGTTGAAAATATAAGCTTCACTATTCCCAAAGGAAAGACTGTAGCCTTAGTGGGCTCCTCCGGGGCTGGCAAATCCACGCTTGCTGATCTATTACCTCGCTTTCATGATGTAACGAGCGGAGAAATATTAATTGATGGACGCAATATAAAATCATTCACCCTGTCTTCCCTACGTAAGCAAATGAGTATTGTTACCCAGGAGCCGATTCTCTTTAATGATACCATTGCCGGCAATATCGCTATGGGTGATAGTTCCGCAGACGCAAAGGCCATCGAACAAGCAGCGCGGATTGCCAATGCACACAATTTTATTCTGCAAAAAGAAGAAGGATACGCTACCAATATTGGAGATCGTGGTGCCAAATTAAGTGGGGGCGAACGTCAGCGTGTTACCATTGCCCGCGCCCTTGTAAAAAATCCTGCCATTCTGATCTTGGACGAAGCTACCTCCTCCCTCGATACCGAGAGTGAACGTTTAGTACAGGAAGCCATCAATAATATGATGCAACAAAGAACCAGTCTTGTAATTGCACACCGTCTATCCACCATTCGACATGCAGATGAAATTCTGGTGTTACAGCAGGGGAAAATTGTAGAGAGAGGCCGTCACGAAGAATTGATTGCACGCAACGGTTTCTATAAAAAACTGGTGGATCTCCAGGAAGTGCGTTAAACTTTTTACTTAACGAAGCGCCTCACGCGCAATCACTAATTTTTGAATTTCACTAGTGCCCTCCCCAATGGTGCAGAGTTTAGCATCGCGGTAAAACTTCTCCACCGGAAAATCTTTAGTATACCCATAGCCGCCAAAAATTTGTACCGCATCAGTGGCTACGCGAACTGCTACTTCACTGGCGTAGTATTTGGCCATCGCCGCTTCTTGTGTCATGGGCAAATGCTGCTCCTTTTTAAAACAGGCTTGCTGAATCAATAGATCAGCGGCTTCAATTTCGGTTGCCATATCTGCTAGCTTGAATGAAATTCCCTGAAATTGCGCAATGGGTTTATCAAATTGCTGACGTTCCTGTGCATATTTCTTGGCCGCTTCATAGGCGCCTTTGGCAATTCCGAGCGAAAGTGCAGCGATCGAGATTCTTCCGCCGTCTAATATTTTCATAGCTTGTTTAAAGCCCTCTCCCACTTCTCCCAACCGATGTGAATCAGGAATCACACAATTATCAAAAATCAACTCTGCCGTTTCACTGGCACGCATCCCTAATTTATTTTCTTTTTTTCCTGCAGTAAAACCAGCTGTGCCTCGCGGTACTACAAATGCAGTGGCATTATTTTTTGCACGAGGTTCGCCAGTTCGGCATAACACCACGGCAATATCTCCAGAGATTCCATGTGTGATCCAGTTTTTAGTACCATTCAATACCCAATTCCCATCTTGATTTTTTGTAGCGGTGCAGCGCATATTGCCTGCATCACTTCCGGTGTTGGCCTCTGTTAAACCCCAAGCCCCAATCCACTGCCCACTGGCCAGCAAGGGAAGCCATTTCTTTTTTTGTTCGTCATTACCAAAATAAAGGATGTGCCCGGTGCAAAGCGAATTATGTGCAGCCACACTCAGCCCTACGGATCCACAGACTTTTGCAATTTCTTCAATAGCCACTTTGTATTCAAAATAAGAAAGTCCCGCTCCGCCGTATTCTTCGGGAACCAAGATTCCCATCAAACCTAATTTTCCTAATTCTTGTAAGGTTTGTTTTGGGAAAAACTGTTGTTCGTCCCATTCCATCACATGCGGCGCTATTTGAGACAATGCAAACTCACGGGCTGCTGAAGCAACCTGCTGCGTCAAA
>BJGL01000109.1 GCA_014190475.1 Bacteroidota bacterium | reverse complement strand
TATTCCTTATCTTTGCCCCCCTTAAAACAAAGCTAGATGGCTAACCATAGTGCTACCAAAAAAGACGCCCGCCAAGCAGCCAAGCGTCGCGAACGTAACAAATATTACGGGAAAACTACCCGTAATGCTATCCGCGACCTCAAGGCGGCTGGAACCAGTGAAATGAAGGAACAACTTCCCTCAGTAGCTGCCATGATCGATAAATTAGCCAAGCGTGGTATTATCCATAAAAATAAAGCGGCCAACCTTAAGAGCAAATTGGCAAAAAAGGTAAACGCAGCGAAGTAATAGCTGAAACAATATTTTTGAAAAGGCACCTACCTAGGTGCCTTTTTTTATTTCCTTACTTTTATGAAAAGGCACTTTATGCACAAATTTGCTGTGATGGCAGTTGCCCTGTTTTTTGCAACAGGTAGATTTCATGCACAATCTTCTCTGCAAACTTATTTTGAAAAAACACAGGGAAAAGAAACGCCAACGTATCAAGAAATCATTTCTTGGTGGAAAAAAGCAGATCAATCCTCTCCCCTTTTGACGCTCCAGACAAAAGGTCCCACCGATGCGGGATTCCCTCTTCATTTGGCGCTATTAAGCAACAAAGGGTATAGCTCAATCCAAAATGCCAAAGAGGCTGGTGCTACTATTATACTAGTAAATAACGGCATACATCCCGGAGAGCCTGATGGAATTGACGCAAGTATGTTGCTCGTAAAAAAAGTAATTGAGAGAAAAATAGTACTGCCTCAACAAGTAGTTCTTGCTATTATCCCCGTATACAACATTGGAGGTTGTTTGAATAGAAGCACCAACTTTAGAGTGGATCAGGAAGGTCCAGAGGCATTCGGCTCCAGAGGCAATTCCCAATACCTGGATTTAAATAGAGATTTCATCAAGTGCGATTCCAAAGAAGCACTTTCTTTCAGTGCCATTTTTCAAGAATGCGATCCGGATGTTTTTATTGATAATCACGTAAGCAACGGAGCCGACTATCAACACGTGATGACCTTACTCACCAGCCAACCCAGCAAACTGGGTGGCGTAATGGAACAATTTCTACGATCACAATTTGAACCTGCTTTATATACAGGCATGAAAGAAAAGGGATTCGATATGGTTCCCTATGTAAATGCCTATGGAGATAAACCAGAAAATGGATGGAGCACTTATTGGGATAGCCCCCGTTATACCAGCGGATACGCTACCCTATGGCACAGCTTTGCATTTGTGCCGGAAACGCACATGCTCAAGCCCTATGACCAGCGAGTAAGGGCCACCCTTGCCTTAATGGAGACCTTTATTGCGTTCACTGGTAAAAACGCAAAAGAAATCCAAGATCTACGCAAAAAGACCAAACTGGCTATGGCCTCTGCCGATCGGTTCCCTATTAAATGGAAATTGGATAAAACAGGATTCACCGAGTACGCATTCAAAGGATTTGAATCGGGGAATAAACCCAGCGATGTATCTGGGCTGAACAGATTGTATTATGACCGATCAAAACCATTCACTAAAACCGTAAAAGTAGTCGACAGATTTGTACCTGAATTATTCATAGAAAAACCAAAGGCCTATATTATACCGCAAGGCTGGTGGAAAGTGATTGATCGATTAATGATAAATAAGGTGCAAATGAGCCAACTCCAAAAAGACACTACATTGGAGGTTGAATGGTATACTATTGAAGATTATAAAACCACTCCCCGCCAATATGAGATGCATCACCTCAATAGTGACGTAGTGGTACGCAAACAGAAAGCCGCCAAATTTTTTAGAAAAGGAGATTGGATCATTCAACTGAATCAACCAGCTAATCGCTTCCTAGTTGAAACATTAGAACCACAAGCCGAAGATTCCTACTTTGCCTGGAACTTTTTTGATGCCATCCTGGGTCAAAAAGAAGGCTATTCTGCCTATGTTTTTGAAGACAAAGCGGCTCAATACCTGAAAGAGAATCCTACGCTTAAAAAACAGCTAGAGCAACGCAGAGCAACTGACACCCTCTTTGCAAAAAGTGCAAGAGCGCAATTGGATTTTGTCTATAAAAATTCTCCTTGGGCCGAACCAGACTATAATCGCTACCCGGTATTCAGAGTTCTGCAATAGTTTATTCTCAGTTCGGTATAGTTTTTCGTGACCTTACCTTAGTAAGATGACTTATTAGTGCTCCTGTGGTAAGAAGGAATTGCGATGTATGTAAGGAAGATGTTTAACTGATTGGCATTAGTCCACTTGCAATCCAAATAATTCTAGTGCCAATCAGTTTTATCTGACGAACATACATTGCAATTCTGCTACTGAAGCTAAGTAAACTAAGAAATGGTGAATGAGTAAGAAAATGAGGTAACAAAAAAGCCCAACCGGAAACCGATTGGGCTAATAAATATGGCAGCTACCTACTCTCCCGCATTGTTGTGCAGTACCATCGGCCATGAGGGACTTAACTTCTCTGTTCGGAATGGGAAGAGGTGAACACCCTCGGGAAAACCACCATAAGATCTTCACTGCATTGCTGCAGCAATAAGATTAACATATTGGAAAATGTTAGCGAGTACCTGGTTTTTTCTTTATAAAAAGAAAAAAAAATTAAAGCGTACGGGCAATTAGTACTACTCGGCTTTGATGTTACCACCTTTATACCTATAGCCTATCAACGTCATAGTCTTTGACGGCCCTTAAAAGTAAACTCATCTTGAGGAAGGTTTCACGCTTAGATGCTTTCAGCGTTTATCCTGTCCGTACATAGCTACTCAGCATTGCACCTGGCGGCACAACTGATACACCAGCGGTACGTACGACCCGGTCCTCTCGTACTAAGGTCATGTCCTCTCAATTTACTAACGCCCACCACAGATAGGGACCGAACTGTCTTGCGACGTTCTGAACCCAGTTCACGTGCCACTTTAATCGGCGAACAGCCGAACCCTTGGGACCTTCTCCAGCCCCAGGATGTGACGAACCGAC
>BJGL01000108.1 GCA_014190475.1 Bacteroidota bacterium | reverse complement strand
GCGCTACTACAAAAATCAACGGCCCGGCATACGTAAAACCCGTATAACTTATGATTGGTTTTTTAAGCCGCTTCGTGAGTGTACTTGCCTGCCAGGAAATAGGCAGTTTTTTTTGTTGGTATAGGTAGCCAAGCAGGAGTAGCCCTATAATTAAATAAGTGAATGAAAAAAATTCGACAAATTTTTCAAAACTGGAAATCCAACCGTTAATGAAAAAAATGATCAATATCAAAACAAGCATTCTCCAGCAACCTTCCTTTAGAAAATTGCTTATCACAGATTCTTTCTGTTGCCATCCCCATGCCTCTAGAATATTGAAAAGAAGGAGTCCGCCGGCCAGTGTATAGATCCAATTAAAATACTGGATCAATAAGGGGGAGTTAGTGGCGTATTTACGAATAATTAAGGGTTCTATTAATTGACCGGCAAAAATCAGTAGCATAAAACCAGCCAGTCCTAAAAAAAATGCAACCGTAAGCTGATCGTTTTTGCCGGGAATAGACCGGTCCCTGTAGTAAGGAAAAAATTTATAAATAAAGTAGGGGGCACCTAAATTTCCAATTGCAACTAACAAGAGAGTGATGGCGATAAATGCATTGTACAACCCAAATTCCTCTTGTGTAAAAAAATCTTTTCGAGTGAAAAGGTAGGTGTTAAGCAGGCCAATGGCAAATCCTCCATAGATCACCAGGGTGGATAGAATACTTTGTTTTCTAATGCTGCTCATACCACTAGGCTATAATTCTACTCTTTTTTTGGTAAAATAATAATTATCAGATATTGTATTTACAAAGACTGACGCTGGTATCTCAATTTGCTTCCATTCCGTAGTGCAAATTATATTGAATTGGTCTTGATCTCCCAGCCGAACCGGCATCGAAAAATCCTTATCGCAGTTCGTAAAGCGATATCGCAACTGCCCTTGGTTATAAGAATATTCTAATACAGGAATTTTAGTAGCCCGCAGATATTGATTAAAAACAGGCTGTAATGGTAAGTCTGTTTTTTTAATAAAATAGTCTTCGATCTCTTTTGTATCAACTGTTCGATGATAAAAATCCCTGTTCAGCCCCAAAAAAATTTCACGAAATAAACTGTCGTTATTGAGCATGGTGCGAATGTGATGTAGCATACCGGCTCCCTTGTTGTACATGTCTCCGCTTCCTTCGTTGTTCACGCCATACTGTCCAATTATTGGACGATCATTTCGGATTTTTGTTCGAATTCCCTGGCAGTATGCATCAGCAGCCTTTTTGCCATAATGGTAGTCTATAAATAGTACCTCACTGTACATGGTGAATCCCTCGTGAACCCACATATCCGCGATATCGTTGGTAGTGATATTATTGGCAAACCACTCATGCCCACTTTCATGGATTATAATATAGTCCCAATCTTTTCCCCAACCGGTGCCTGAAAGATCCCGGCCTCTGTATCCATTACTAAACCCATTTCCATACGCAATAGCGCTTTGATGTTCCATTCCCAAATGCGGGGATTCTACAAGTTTGAATCCATCCTCTTGAAACGGGTAGGGGCCAAACCAGTACTCAAACGCTTCGAGCATTCTTTTGGTGTCTCTATTGAATTGCGGAGTTGCTTTCTCAATATTGTAATCTAATACCCAGTAGGATAAATCAAGGGTTTTCCCCGTCTTACTTTTGTAACGATCCTCCCAATTGGAGTACTTTCCAATATAGGGTACAATGTTGTAGTTGTTGATCGGATTCGTAACACTCCAGGTAGTTGCGGATTTTCCTCCACTTAGTTTTTCTATAGCTTCTCTTTTTCCGTTTGCCACTACTTGCAAGCTATCTGCGGTGATTACTTTTATACTAGCCCCTTTATCGGGCTCATCACTTTGATGGTCTTTGCAGGGATACCAAACACTTGCTCCTAGTCCTTGGCAAGCAACCGTCATCCAGGGCCTCCCTTTTTTATCATACGTGAATATCCAACCCCCATCCCAAGGCGGATTTTTAGCAACCTTTGGTTTACCGCTATAATAAACTACTATTGAATCTGTTTCGTTTCTTTTTCTTTTGCCCAGCTCAATAAGCCACGCATGCATTCCTTTTTTGTTGTAACTAACTGATTTATCATGATAAATTACACTGTCAATTTTTAAAGGACTCTGCAAGTCAATTTGCATCACACTTGCGGTACTCTTTCCTGCTGGAGCAAAGTGAATTATATTGGAGCCTTTTATCTCCTTATTGAGAAAGTCGGGTTCAATTGTAAGTTGATACCGAAGCACATTCCACCAGCTTCTATCTTTATTGAGTGTTCCACGCAGCGTATCATCATTGTTGAACTGCGTTGAATTTACCTGCGCATTGATAGGCGTTGCAGTAATCAAGGTTAAGTAAAAAGAAAGCAGAAGCAGAAAAGCTTTTTTCAATAACATGGCAGTAACTTGTTGATAGGCTAATTTAGCCTACTCTTAGTTATCCTGCGCCTCTTTCTTTCTTTTGTCAGCAAAAACTTTTCTGAATTTTTCCAGTTTTGGCTGAATTACAAACTGGCAATAGGGGTTTGCGTCACCATTCACTTCAAAATACTGTTGATGATAATTTTCTGCAGGATAAAAAACTGTAAAGGGGCTAATCTCGGTTACAATCGGATTTGGCCAGGCGCCACTCTCGTTTAGTTCTTTTTTATATTGAGTTGCTTTTTGTTTTTGTGCCTCATTGTGATAAAAAATTGCACTCCGGTATTGAGTGCCTATGTCATTGCCCTGTCTGTTCAAGGTGGTGGGGTCATGTGTTTTCCAAAATACTTCTAAGAGTTCATCAAAGCTGATAATACTTGGATCGAAAGTGACTTGAATACATTCGGCATGTCCCGTGGTGCCTGAACAAACTTCCTTGTAGGTGGGGTTTTCTGTTTGCCCGCCCGTATATCCAGATATAGCACTTGCTACTCCTTTTAATTCCTCAAAAATTGCTTCTGTGCACCAAAAGCATCCATTTGCAAAAG
>BJGL01000107.1 GCA_014190475.1 Bacteroidota bacterium | reverse complement strand
CCTAATTGTACAATTACACCCTCTGGTTTTTCATGCTCCACAATTTCCCAGAGATGTTCCCAGTAAACAGGCTCAAAATATAATTTATCGGCCATGTCAAAGTCAGTAGAAACTGTTTCTGGATTACAGTTGACCATGATGGCTTCAAAACCGGCTTCCTTGATGGCAAGCAAACCATGCACACAGCAATAGTCAAATTCAATTCCTTGTCCAATACGATTAGGGCCGGATCCAAGTACTATAATTTTTTTCTTATTGGAAACTACACTCTCGTTATGATTTCCTTTTTCGAAGGTGGAATAGAAATAAGGTGTCTTTGCTTCAAACTCCGCCGCACAAGTATCTACCATTTTGTATACGCGTGTAATACCGGCTTTTTTTCTTTTTTCATACACTGCATCTTCATCACCATTACGAACAATACGTGCAATTTGTTCATCACTAAATCCTTCTACTTTAGCTTCCTCCAACAAGGCCAAGGGAAGTTCTTCCAAACTATATTTTGCCAACTCTTTTTCAAGGTTGACAATTTTTTGAATTTCATATAAGAACCAGCGATCAATACCATTGGTAGCTTTGGAGATAGAGCTCACTGAAATTCCCGCTTGCAAGGCATCTTTGATACGGAACAAACGATCCCATTTTGGAGTTTTGATATAATCCAACAACTCCTCTGCGCGCATCAAACTTTTACCGTAGTAGCCTAGGCCCACTGCATTGTTCTCCAAACTTTGACAAGCTTTTTGAATGGCCTCGGTAAAACTGCGTCCGATACCCATCACTTCTCCCACACTTTTCATCTGTAATCCCAATGTATCATTGGCTCCTTTGAATTTATCAAAGTTCCAACGGGGGATTTTGACAATTACATAGTCCAACGTTGGTTCAAAATATGCAGAAGTAGTTTTTGTAATTTGATTTTCCAGTTCGTCCAGGTTATATCCAATGGCCAGCTTTGCTGCAATTTTTGCAATAGGGTAACCCGTTGCTTTACTGGCAAGCGCAGAAGAACGGCTCACGCGTGGATTGATTTCAATGGCAATGATCTCCTCTGTATCTGGATTGAGTGCAAACTGTACATTACATCCTCCGGCAAAATTTCCAAGATCACGCATCATCCGAATTGCGGTGTTGCGCATGAGCTGCATAGCAGTGTCGCTGAGAGTCATGGCGGGAGCCACGGTAATAGAGTCACCCGTGTGCACGCCCATGGGATCAAAATTCTCAACCGTACAGATAATACAAACGTTGTCGGCAGCATCGCGTAACAACTCTAATTCAAACTCTTTCCATCCTAATACCGCTTTCTCCACCAGTACCTCATGTATTGGAGAAGCTTGTAAACCGCGGTTCAGGGCTTCGTCCAAATCATCTTTATCATGTACAAATCCTCCACCGGTTCCGCCCAATGTAAATGAAGGACGGATCACCAATGGGAACCCAATTTCCTGTGCAAATTCTTTTCCTTCTAAAAAGGAATTGGCTGTTTTTGCAGTGGCCACTTGTACACCTAACTGAATCATCCACTGTCTGAACTTTTCGCGGTCCTCCGCTTTATCGATGGCTTTGATGTCAACGCCAATCAAACGAACATTATATTGTTTCCAGATACCTAACTCTTCAGCCTCTTTAGCAAGGTTCAATGCTGTTTGTCCACCCATCGTGGGGAGAACGGCATCGATATCATTTTCCTGTAAAATTTTTTCAATGCTCTCCACGGTTAACGGCAACAGATAAACTCGATCCGCCATCATGGGGTCTGTCATAATAGTGGCCGGATTACTATTGATCAGGATCACTTTGATGCCTTCTTCGCGAAGGGAACGGGCGGCTTGTGTACCAGAGTAATCGAATTCACAGGCCTGGCCGATAATGATGGGTCCCGAGCCGATAATCAGGACGGAGCGGAGGGAGGTATCTTTTGGCATTTTAAAAAAAACAAATTGTGCAAAGCTAAGGGAAATCGGGGGTTGTAAGGGCGCCTATTACAATAAATTTCTTCATGGGGACCTTACCTTTGCGCATGCAGAAAAAACTTCTTCTTTTTTCATTTCTTTTTTCCGCTTTTTTGATCACCAGCGGGCAGTCTTCCCAGATTCCAAGAGGGTATTTTAGAAACCCCATGGGTATCCCTATGGAGCTGACGGCCAACTTTGGAGAGCTACGCACGCACCACTGGCACATGGGGTTAGATATCCGAACGCAGGCAAAGGAAAACCTGCCTGTTTATGCTGCAGCCGGTGGCTATATAGCATCAATTGGGATAAGACCACTTAGTTTTGGCCGCTTTATTATTATCAATCACCCCAATGGTCTATCTACTTTATATGCCCACCTGAATGATTTTGAGCCAGCGTTGGAAGCGTATGTAACGCAACAGCAATATCAACAGGAGTCTTGGGCTATAGAACTCAAGTTCGCCCCCCATCAATTTTCTGTAACCAAAGGAACCTTTATTGGCTACAGTGGGAACACCGGCGGATCAGCCGGCCCACACTTACATTTTGAAATCATGGATACCAAAACGGAGCGTCGCTTGAATCCGCTTCTTTTTGGTTTTCCATTGGAGGATAAAGTGCCTCCGGTAATTAAAGGAATAGCATTGTACGACAGAGGCCGCTCCATCAATGGACAATCTCCACGGGCAGTGCCTATAAAAAAAACAATTACTGGTTACACACTGGCTAATTCGGACATACTCACCACCTCGCTTAGCCAAATTGGCTTGGCCATACAAGCCACAGACCAGGTAAGTGGTTCAACAAATCCCAATGGAATTTATTCAGCCACCCTGGAAGTAGATGGGCAGACTGTTCTTGCTTTTATTCTCGATAGCATCGATTACGAACAAACGGGTTATATCAATGCACATATTGATTATCGACATAAACAAATGGGGGGCGCCTATTACCAACATCTTTCCATGTTGCCCGGAGAGGGAGGAGTAGCGTATCACCCTTATCAATCAGATGGCGTGATCCGTCTTACCGATACCTTGCCTCATCCAATAGCAATTATAGTAGCGGACCCCTATGGCAATCAGTCGGCGCTTCGTTTTCAAATAAAAACAACCAATCCTTGGCTGGGTCCCGCTGCCAATCC
>BJGL01000106.1 GCA_014190475.1 Bacteroidota bacterium | reverse complement strand
GAAAAAGAGGCGCTAAAAATGTATAAGAAGGGTGCCAAAGAAGGGGTGGCTGCCTGCCAAGCCAAGCTTGCCGAATAGTTAAGGGTTGTTATGGCTTCCGTCACAATAGGGCGGGTTCTTGGTTTTCTTACACTGACACAACCAAACCTCTTTTGTTTCCTCTGCGGTAAAACGCTGGCTTGCAAAAGGATTGCCTTCAATTTTTTTATGACGACCGTCACAGAACGGCTGTTTTTCACTAAGTCCGCAGGTGCACCAAGCATAGGTTTTGCCTGCTTCTACAGTAACACAACAGGGTTGATCGGCAGCTGATTTAGGAAAGCCTGCGTTGGGTATCATTTCTTCCATGGTTGAAAATCTTTTTTAAGTTGAATAGGGGTGAACAGAATTTCTCGATAGCCGTTCCTTTCATATAACACCCCCAATGTTTTTTTGTTTACTAAAACTAAGTCACTATAGGCGGTGTGGTCTTTTTTATTATCGGGATCGTGATCTATCAATAGCGAATATTTCCAGGTAACACCTTCGTCTAAACTAATACGAACCATAAGACTATCTCTTCGGTTGGCTGTTGCTGCATTTGAAAAAGCAAGTACAGCACGATCTTCTTTCCACCCAATATTCAAGATACTACCCTGACAGACAGGATCAATCAACGTGCTATCAAAAAAAGAAATTGCCCAGCGGTTGCCACCATCTTCGCTAACCGAAACAATCCGCATTCTTTTATCTCCCCGCTGATTACGACTATTCATCATCAAACGACTACCCGATAACTCCGCAGCAGTGGACTCATTTCCTCCGGGAAAACGAACCGATTCGCTTAACGAAAATGTTTTTCCATGATCGTCAGAATAAAACCCATGTGCTCTATAGTCTTCAAACCTACTTTTGGGAGCCCCTTCCGAGTGATTAGCGGCTACATAAATTCGTCCTTTATATTTTCCTCTTTCTAATTGCAGCGCATGTCCGGGTGTATTTGCGTACGAACGCCAGTCCTCTTCTTTTCCATGCCGATGTGTTTCCTCTGAAATATCAACAGGGGCCCCCCAGGATTTTCCACTATCTGTAGAGGTAACATAAACCACTTTGCGTTCGCCTTTTCCTTTTCTTACTTCGCCTTCATGATTGTTGCCCGTGTTATAAAATAAAAAGATTCGACCACCGGGGTATGCTGGGTCTAGCAGGTCTACCACGGGTGCCGGATTACCAGCCTGTAGCGAATCGGCATCCACCACCACCTGAATGGTTGACCAATTATTACCACCATCGGTGCTGCGTTTCATAACTATATCAATATTTCCAAAATCCCCTGAGTTATTCACGCGACCCTCACAAAAGGCAAGTAGATCTCCGTTAGGGGCTTTAATAATGGCAGGAATTCGAAAAGTTGAGTAATTATCATTACCAGACTTGAATACAACCGATTGAGCGTGCAAAAAAGAAGCTCCCAACAAAAGGTAAAAAAAGAAAAGCTTTGTTTTTGTGAATAACTGCATAGTAGTAATATCAACAAAAGGGCGGAGAATTTGGGTATTTGTGTCAAATTTGTCTTTGCTGAAGATAGTATAAACCCCATGCAAATGAAAAAAGCAATCCTTTTTCTGGTTGCGTTCTTTCTTATTGTTCATTCATTCGGACAACCGCTCCCCGCACCCGTAATTCTTCCAAATGGATGGTCGCTTACTCCAGCGGGTACCTCTTTTCCTTTAGGGGATTTACCATTGAATATTATTGCTGATCATGCAGGCCGCCACATGGCGGTTACTAATAATGGACAAAGCACGCAGACCATACAGCTCATTAATATAGACAAGCAACAGGTAATAGACGAAGCGGTGGTTCCTAAGTCTTGGTATGGTATGGCTTTTTCCGCCGATGATAAAAAATTATATGTAGCCGGGGGCCACGATAATCGAATTCTGGTTTACAATATAGAAAATGAAAAATTGCGTCTGGCAGATAGTCTTTTGCTTGGAAAACCTTGGCCCAACCGAATTGGACCAGCCGGAATAGCTATTGATAGCAAGCGCAACATGCTTTATGTTGTAACTCGAGAGGATAAAAAATTGTACTTAATAAGCCTTGCTTCAAAAAAAGTCATTGCGATGTATGGACTAGATGCGGAGGCATATGACTGTAAGCTGAGTCCTGATAAAAAGGAGCTTTATGTTTCTTGTTGGGGTGGCGATAAGGTGCTGGTCTTTGATCTTGACAATAAGCAGTGGACGCATTTCATTGGGGTTGGGGATAATCCCAATGAAATGTTGATTACACCGGCGGGAGACAGGTTGTTTGTTTGTAATGCAAATGATAATACCGTTTCCGTGATTTCGCTTGCAACAAAAAAAGTAATCGAAACACTTGATGCTGCCCTTTTTCCAAATTCTCCAAGCGGGTCTACCTCTAATAGTATTGCACTGCATCCTAAAAAGCAGCTTTTATTTATTGCAAATGCAGACAACAACTGCATTGCTGTATTTGATATAAAAAAACAAGGACAAAGTATACCAACAGGGTTTATTCCGGTGGGTTGGTATCCAACTGCAGTTCGTGTTATTGGAAATAAACTGTGGGTCGCCAACGGCAAAGGCATGTCTTCCAAAGCAAACCCCTTTGGTCCTTCTCCCCTAAGAAAACGTGAAGAGGTAATTCACCATGGGTTTAGTACAAAACCAGGAAGTGAAGTAGAGTATATAGCCGGATTATTCAAGGGCACTATGTCAGTAATCGAAATTCCCAAATCACCAATCCTGGAGGTGTATACTCGTGCGGTGTATGCCAACTCTCCTTATTCGCCCGAAAAAAAATCACAAGCAGATCTATCTGCACCCAGCTTTCCAATTCCCACCCGAATTGGTGAAGCCTCACCCATCAAGTATGTTTTTTATGTGATCAAAGAAAACAGAACCTATGATCAGGTGCTATCGGATATTCCAGCAGGCAACGGGGATAGCTCATTACTATTATTTGGCAGAAACATAACCCCTAATCAACACAAGCTGGCCGAGGAATTTGTGTTGTTAGATAATTTTTATGTAAACGCAGAAGTAAGTGCTGATGGACATAATTGGACCATGGGCGCCTATGCAAATGATTATTTAGAG
>BJGL01000105.1 GCA_014190475.1 Bacteroidota bacterium | reverse complement strand
GTCAATCGTATCTTGGAAACTTCCTACGTTACCGATTCTCAATAAGTTTACGTACTGTCGGTTCCGATTGTAAATGCATCATTTGGCGTAGAATAAAATTACTACGACCCTGCACATAACGAGAAGCGGGTTTTACTTTATACCGTTTTGGATTGGGCAATGCAGCTGCAATCATAGCCGCTTCTCGTCTTGTTAATTGCTTGGCGGACTTTCCAAAATAATATTGTGCCGCAGCCTCTGCGCCAAACACCCCCTTACCCATTTCGATTACATTGAGATACACTTCAAGAATTCTTTTCTTGCCCCATAGTAATTCAATCATGCCGGTAAAATAAACTTCAAGTCCCTTTCGGATCCAGTTTCGACCCTGCCATAAAAAAACATTTTTTGCTGTTTGTTGACTTATGGTACTACCGCCTCTTAGCTTTTGTGGTTTGCGTTTGTTATACGCCATTGCCTCCTGTATGCGTTTCCAATCAAAACCGTAATGTTCCGTAAAGAGTTGATCTTCGGAGGCGATCACAGCTAGTCGCATATAAGGTGAAATCTCCGATGCGGAAACATAGTCCCTTCGCATTCCGTTACCGCTAACCCAATTGCTCAACTGGGTAATAGTAATGGGAGGATTGATCCAGCGTAAAGCAAGGATGTATACAAATTGAAAAATAAAAAAGTAAAAAAGAATTCGCTTTACTGTGCGCCACCAGGACCTAGAAACAACAGCGCTATTGCTCATATATAATTAACATTGACCTGTTTGGAGAAATCTTTCCCAATCCGCTAACATCTTTCCTTTCATCACACGGGGAAATTTATGTTGACTACCCAGCTTTCCTTTCACAGCCATAAACTCTAAAAACTTTTGTTCAGGTAACACTTCTAAAAAAACTTCTTTTAAGGCGCTATCTCTTTCAATTGCATAATCATCATTTAATACACGCAAATGCTGATCAATTTTAGTACGCAGCAAATTTGCATCCACTTTGTCGTCTGTTGCCACATACCAGCGATGCGCAAAAAAACTTTGATAAGGAAATCCCACCACCGTGTACTCAGGAATACTGATATTGAGTTCGTCACTCACCAACTCAATAGCCTTGTTCATGTTATCCACGCTCAAGTGTTCACCTGTCAAACTCAAAAAATGTTTGATACGTCCGGTAATAACAATCTCAGAACGCTCGATATCGGTAAATCGAATAGTATCCCCAATCAAATAACGCCAGGCTCCTGCATTGGTGCTCATGAGTAATGCATACTCCTTTCCTTCTTCAACTTCGTGAATCATTTTTGCATCAGCTTCCGGATAAGGATTTCCATCGGCGTCAAAATTGGATTCGTCAAAGGGGATGAACTCAAAAAAGATATTGTTATTTAAAATCAACTGCATGCCTGTTGCATGCTCACGGGTTTTAAAACCAATAAAGCCTTCGCTCGATAAATAATTCTCTACATATACAATAGGCTTACCTAACAATTTTTCAAATCCTTTCTTGTAAGGCTCAAAGGCAACACCGCCGTGCACAAAAAAACTCAGGTTGGGCCAAATCTCGTGAATATGGTTCAGCTTGTATCTTTCAATCACCATCTCCATCAACATTTGACACCAAGCTGGAACGCCTACGAGATAACCAATATCCCAATTAGGGGCTTGCTCTACAATCTCCTGTAATTTTTGATTCCAGTCACTGATGGCTGCAATACGACCCCCGGGTTTATAAAAAGTTTGAAACCAAAATGGTCTTCGCTTTGCCAGAATTCCGCTGAGATCACCAGCATACCAGCCGGCTTTTCCTTTCTTTAGATCCGTAGCGCCGCCCAACATTAAAAATCCCTTTGTCATGGCACGCATGTTGGCCTCCTCATACCGAACCAGGCTAATCAATTGTCGGAGATAATTAACCATGTTACTACGCAGTAAATCGTTGGTGACCGGAATATATTTACTAGCAGCCTCCGAGGTACCAGAACTCAACGCATAATATTTAATCTGACCAGGCCATGCCACATCGGGTGTGCCATCTAGTGTTTGCTTCCACCATTCGTTATAAATCTTGTTGTAATCATGAATAGGAACCAGCTCCTGGAACTTCTTACCCGGATGTTTACTCAACAGTGCTTGATCAAAATGATACTGTTGACCAAATGCTGTAAAGCGGGCTTTTTTCAACAGCTTTTTAAGAACCCGGAGCTGTTGCCGACGGTTATCATTGATGGGAATCTGGAGAATCGAGGCCAGTGCCCGCGGAATTTTTATGTCAAGAATTGACGCCATCGCACGGTTTCAATTGTAGTGCGAATATAAGCATTTGAGCGGGGGACATGTTATCTTCGCGCATGCTCCACACTATATTACACGAGGCAGCTGAGGCAGGCGCCGCAGAAATACTTCGTTTTTTCCAGGGTAGCTTTGAAGTAAGCAATAAAGAAGGTGTAAATAACCTGGTTACCGAAGCCGATCATGCTTCGGAAAAAGCAATTCTCAGCGTAATCAAAAAAGCATTTCCCGATCATCAAATTTTAGCAGAGGAAAGTGGTGCAATTCCACAAGCATCTGAATATAAATGGATCATCGATCCCATTGACGGAACTGTAAATTTTGCACAAGGGATCCCGCTTAATTGTGTTTCGATAGCAGTTGAACGAAATGGTTCCATCATTTTAGGAGCCGTGTACAATCCGCATTTACGGGAGTTTTTCTTTGCCGAAAAAGGAAAGGGCGCTACGTTAAATGATAAACCCATACAGGTCAGCAAAAAAACTTCTACACTCAAATCCTGTTTAGTAACTGGCTTTCCTTACACCTATATCAATGAACCCAATGGACCTATTGAGGTGTTTGAACGATTTGTACGCAAGGGGGTTCCCGTTCGTCGACTGGGCTCCGCTGCCATTGATCTCTGCTGGGTTGCCTGCGGAAGATTTGATGGATTCTTTGAACAAAAATTAGAACCCTGGGATAGTGCAGCTGGTTATTTAATTGTAGAAGAGGCCGGCGGAAAAGTAACCGATTTCAAAGGTGATGCATTTTCAGTCTATCAGCATAAGCTAATTGCTACAAACGGATTGATACACGAAGAGATGGTAGAAGTAATTAACGGACGTAAAGAACTTTAAAATAGTACTATGTCAAATCAACGCACAGAAATCAGCTCCTTGGGTGAATTTGGACTGATCG
>BJGL01000104.1 GCA_014190475.1 Bacteroidota bacterium | reverse complement strand
CCTCCATTTGGATAGGGCTGTAGTGAGGCAATGGAGCAGATATTAAAAATATGTCCGGTGCCGCGTTGTAGCATGGAAGGCAGTATGGTACGTGTAAGATGGTATGCGCTGCCTAAGTTTACTTGTAATTGATTTTCGAATTGACCCATTGGTTCATCTGCGAGTGAGCCAGGCAGAAAGAATCCTGCATTATTGATTAAAATATCAGGAGCGGAAAAAGATAAACACCAGCGTCCTAATTCGATGGCTTGTTCAGCAATAGAAAGATCCGCCGCTTTCCCATGAATGGTAATGCCAGGAAATTGTTCACGTAACGCTTTTACCGTGGCTTCTAACCCATCAGCATTTCTTGCGGATAACAATAATTCATACCCTGCCGCTGCAAAATGTTGGGCCAATGCCTTGCCTATTCCGCGCGATGCGCCTGTAATAACTACTGTTAAAGCCATACCGATTGTTTATGCGTATTTTGCAAAGGTATCGACCCACTATTAAATCAACTCAATTGTCTTTACAAGCTGACTACAAACATATTTTCTTTGACCTGGATCACACGCTATGGGATTTTGAAGCCAATGCCAAAGCAACCCTGCAACATCTTTACACAGAGTTAGACTTAGCTACGCGTGGAGTGGATGACTTTGAGTTGTTCTATCGGAACTATCTTCTACACAATGAAAAACTATGGGAGCGTTACCGAAATGGTTTTATACGCCAAGAAGAGCTTCGTATTAAAAGGATGCGACTTAGTTTACTAGATTTTAAAATTGCCGACGAAGCCTTAGCAGAGGCATTGAGTGTGGGATTCTTGGCCTTATTGCCAAGCCGCACCTTACTTTTCCCACACACGATCGAGGTGTTGGACTACTTGCATAATAAAGAGTATGCTTTGCATTTAATTACTAATGGCTTTGAAAAAACGCAGCACAGTAAGTTAGAATACTCAGGTCTTACACCCTATTTCAAAGCAGTGGTTACTTCAGAAGCTTCCGGTAGTTTGAAACCTAAACCAGAAATTTTTGCCTATGCCCTTGATAAAGCAGGGGCAACTGCAGCAGAGAGTATCATGATTGGCGATACGCTGGAAGTAGATATTCTGGGAGCGCGTAATGCAGGCATTCACCAAGTGCATGTGAATCATGTTAACCGCAACAGAGAATCGCTTTCAGATGGAAGTTTTCCCACCTACACTATATTTTCCCTGTTAGAACTAAAAGATATCCTCTAATTATAGAGTAGCCAGAACCGTTACACCACCTTGGGGCTTATCTCCCAACTTAACTAGAATTTTTGCATCAAGCGGGAGTAATAGATCCACTCTCGATCCAAATTTTATAAACCCCATTTCCTCGGTTTGCTTAACCTGTTGACCAGGCTTCAAATAATTGACAATACGCTTAGCCAGTGCACCGGCAATCTGTTTAACTAAAATCTCTTTGCCTTGCGTTCTATATACTACGCTATGTCTTTCGTTTTCGGTAGAGGACTTTGGATGCCAAGCTACCAGGTATTTACCGGGATGATATTGACTATAAACTACCTCGCCACTTACTGGATTTCGGTTGACGTGTACATTAAGCGGACTCATAAAAATAGAAACCTGAATACGACGATCACTAAAGTATTCGTCGGCTTGCACTTCTTCGATCACTACTACTTCGCCATCAGCAGGAGCAACCACAGCTCCCTCTTGTATAGTATGGACACGGGAAGGAATGCGAAAAAAAGAAAGAATAAAAAGCCAGAAACTGATTGTGATCAGTAAGGTGAGCCCCATCACCAGGGTATTGGCAGTTGCATAACAGACGCCTGCATTAATTAAAACAACTACCGCCGAAACCAATAAAATAGTGGGAGTTCCCTCACGATGTAAAGTCATTACATGATCATTTGTTGGACGCAAATATAGGTATTGCAATTCCTAGGACAGGAACAATCGAATATAAAGCCAGATAACCGGCGTAGTAACCAAAATAGAATCAAACCGATCCAGGAATCCACCATGACCGGGCAAGATAGAACCACTATCCTTAATACCGGCCATACGTTTGAATTTAGACTCGAGTAAATCCCCCAAGGTTCCCGCAATGGCAGCCAATAAGGCAATTATATACCAATGATAAGAGTCAATTGGAGTCAATTGTCCCGGCATCAACAGATCCCCCAGCAAATAATCCGCCGTGATGCCTCCTGCCAATAAAGTGAGTAATATACCGCCTAAGGTACCTTCCCAGGTTTTTTTAGGAGAGATGGGCGAAAAAGGTGTTTTCCCAATAAAAGAGCCCACGAGATAGGCCATGGTATCATTGATCCACATGCAAACAAAAACAAAAAGCGGCCACTGACTCCAGGCTGGAGCAGTAATCCCTGTTGTTGCATTGGTAAATTTAAAATGATGTAGATCTAAAAAAAATACCCAGCTCAGCGTGATATAAATGAGTCCCAGCAAAACATATAATAGTGACTGTCTGAATCCTTGAATAATTTTTTGATATTCCACCCAGCACCCTGCGTGGACTACTACTATCAATAACCAAAAACTGGTATCATTCCATAAAAGCGCCGTTAGCATCACCACTACAAAGAAAAAAGCAGTGATAGCCCTTGTAGTAAATATGGAACGATTGAATGGCATTGACCTTACTGTTCTTCTTTTATTTCTTCCTCCGTTTCAATCTGCTCATCCGATACGGGGTTACCATGTTTGATCATCCAATGCAAATTCATGGTTACCATCAGTGCGCTAATTAAACCACTATAGAGCAAAGCCTCCTGGGAAACCACGGGTTCGTCATTTAACATAGCGGGGTTAAAGTAAACCAGCGTAATAAGAATGGCATCATATACAAAATGGGCAAGAATTGCTACCCATAAGCTGCCACTATACCAATAGATGGCTCCTAACAGAATCCCTAATGCTAAGCGGGGAAAGAAACCATAAAACTGCATATGCAAGGCCGCAAATAAAAATGCAGAAAAAATGATCGCAGGCCAGGCCTGTCCAAACTGTCTTACAAATATGCGTTGTACTACTCCACGGAATAATAATTCCTCCCCTACGGCTGCTAAGCCTGCTACGAAAAATAAATTCAGTAATAGATCTTTGACCGTATGACGAGATAGTAATGCTTTTACCGTTTCATTAGCCTCATCTTCCTTAGAGCGAATCCAATTGGTGAGTTCAGCAGGAAATTCAATGGCGCGATTGATCTCTCCTAACCATTGTACCATGGGAAGTGCAATTAAAATGGCAAATGTACCCA
>BJGL01000103.1 GCA_014190475.1 Bacteroidota bacterium | reverse complement strand
ATACGATGCTGCGGCTATCATCACAGCCGTTCGAGAAATGGCTGGTGTTGCTGTAAAAATTACTGAGTAATCTTTAGTTTAACGAGGGATCTACTTGATTGAGGGCATTGGCCTCTGCCTCTACGGCACCTTCCTCATCGTATTCAATAATAAAATTATTCTTGCCTTCTCCAATGAGTATGCGCAGGTAGTGCATCTGAATCAGCTCCAGCACAGATAAGAAGAGGAATATAGCGTGGACTCTATTTTCGCAGGTCTCAAAAATCTTTTCAAAAGAAAGTGTCTTTTCAGTACGAGCAATTGACAACATCTGCTTTCTGCTGCCCTCCATGGTGTAATTGTACCGAACAACCGTGTGAACTGGTTTATTAACACGATCACTGTATTTCTGCATGGCCTTTTCAAAAGCCTTCATCAATTTGAACAGCGTTACCTGTGTAATTTCGGTACCCTCACTGGCTTCCTCACCAATAGCAGACAATTCCCGTTGGATATTACCTCTTTTAACAATTAACAAACGCTGCGCTTCCATCTCTGCCATTTCCGCAGAAGCTTCCTTAAATCGTTTGTATTCCAAAATCTTGTTGACCAATTCTGCTCGTGGGTCAATTTCATTTCCTAGCTCATCCAGTTCTTTGCGTGGCAACAGCATCTTAGCCTTAATCCGCATCAGGGTAGAAATAAATAGGATGAACTCACTACTAAGCTCCACATTCAACTCCTCCTGCTGATGGATATACTCCAGGAAGTCGTTGGTAATACGAGTAATCGGTATGTTATAGATATCGAGTTCATCGCGCTCAATAAAAAACAGTAAAAGATCAAAAGGACCCTCAAACTGCGGAAGTCGAATCTGATATGAATTATACTGCACGGGTAACTATTTGCTGCCTTTTAGTCCGGCAATTCACAAATTTAGGGAAAGCGGTCTACTTGGTAATCTTTGAGGTGGCTTTGACAACAAGAAACAAGGCAAAGGCAACAATAATAAACTTGATAACAGCAGCAATAAACTTTCCGTACTTAACGGGCCCCCAGGCTAGTTTATCCAAATCACCCACTTTAGCCGCCTCCATGGCCGGGGAAAGTAACAAAGGCGTAATCACATCATCAACCAGCGACGATACAATGGCGCCGAATGCAGCAGCAATAACAACAGCAACGGCAAGTTCTACCACATTACCTTTTAAAGCAAATTGCTTGAATTCGTTTAACAAACTCATAAAGTCATTTTTTTGTAAAACACTAAAAACTACTCTTCAAAATACAGAACTTTGCGCCCATGTCAAACAAATTTATAAGCTGGCTGCTTTTTATTTTACTCTGTCTGATCTGGGGAAGTTCTTTCAAATTGATGAAGGACAGTACCGCTGCCCTCACAGGCTCTCAGATTGCATCGCTCCGCATCTTTGCAGCAGCGTTGGTTTGTTTGCCCTATGCATTATTTCAGCTTAAGAAAATTGACACTAATCGACTGCCACTGGTAGCCTTCAGTGCAGTCATTGGAAACTTGTTACCTGCCTTTTTATTTGCCATTGCTCTTACCCGGATCGATGGTTCCTTAGGAGGGATCCTCAATTCCTTAACTCCCATTTGTGTAGTATTAATTGGAATACTGTTTTACGGAGAGCGTATTGCCAGACAAAAAATGATTGGCTTGCTGATAGGTTTTACCGGTCTGGTACTACTCACGCTGGTGCCGGTATTTACGGGCGAACGCGTGATCAGCTTTGACAACATGAGTTATTTATTACTACCTGTAGTTGCTACGCTTCTCTATGGCGTTAATGTAAATATGGTCAGCCATCGATTGAAAGATATCAATCCAATTAACCTTGCAACAGTCTCTGTTGCTTTTATGATCATCCCCTCTTCTTTATTGCTTTGGCAATTAGATTTTTTCTCACTTGATTTTAGTAACGCTGCTAACCAGCAAGCAATTTGGGGAACAGCGGCATTAGGTGTTTTGGGCAGTGCCGTAGCCACGGTATTATTCTATTCGCTGGTGCAACGTGCAGGCGGGCTTTTTGCCTCCTTGGTTACCTACGGAATTCCTTTTGTGGCACTCTTTTGGGGCTTCCTGGATCACGAAGCCATCACCCTTCTTGAAATTGGATGTTTGGTGCTAATATTAGCAGGCGTTTACCTGGCCAATAGCAGTCCGTCTCGTAAATAAGAAGCTGAATTTAAACAGACATGATTTCTTTTTCCTTGGCTCCCAGATGGGTTTCTACCAGGGAAATATGCTTGTCAGTTAATTGCTGAATTCCGTTTTCTGCGTCCTTGCAAACGTCTTCGCTAAGGCCGTTTTTCTGTAACTTTTTTACTTGCTCAATAGCATCACGTCGAATATTACGCACAGCTACTTTACAGTTTTCGCCTTCGCCCTGACATTTTTTTACTAACTCACGACGACGCTCCTCGGTAAGTGGGGGCATAAAAATTCGAATAAGAACCCCATCATTTTGCGGAGTTACCCCCATATTGGCACCAATGATAGCCTTTTCAATAGGCTGTACCATATTCTTTTCCCAGGGCTGAATACTCAGGGTGCGCGCATCCATCACGCTGATATTGGCAACCTGATTAATGGGAACCGGGGCACCATAATAATCTACCATCAAACCATCAAACATTTGAGGGTTGGCCTTTCCGGCGCGTATCTTGATCAGCTCTGCTTCCAGGTGACCGATTGCTTTTTTCATTTGATCCTGCGCATAGGCAGCGATCGATTGAACATCGTCTAACATGATTGCAAAATTATGAAGTTTTACACACTATTCCCCGATGCACAACGGAATGAAAAAAAGAAATTAGGTTTGCAAAAAGCAACCCCATGGCCACCACTGCTGAATTAAAAAATATAGCCACACAAATTCGTAGAGACATTGTTCGCATGGTTCATGCGGTCAACAGTGGTCACCCGGGCGGTTCCCTGGGTTGTGCAGATTATTTCACGGCACTATATTTCAAAATAATGAAGCATCAGCCCTCCTTCAACATGGATGCGCCGGAGGAAGATGTTTTTATTCTTTCTAATGGACATATCTCTCCTGTATTTTATTCCACGCTAGCGCGTGCGGGCTATTTTGACACCAAAGAACTGGCTACTTTTCGAAAAATAAATTCCCGTTTGCAAGGCCATCCAGCCACCCATGAACATTTACCGGGTATACGCATTGCATCGGGATCCTTAGGTCAGGGCTTGAGTGTAGCAGCAGGAGCTGCGCTGGCTAAAAAATTAAATGGAAAAAAAGATCTTGTTTTTTCATTGCATGGGGATGGCGAACTCAACGAAGGTCAAATCTGGGAAGCTGCACTTTTTGCAGCCCATCATAAAGTAGACAATCTGATTGCCACCATTGATTGGAATGGTCAACAAATTGATGGTCCTACTGATAAAGTGATGAACCTGGGAGATCTTGAAGCTAAGTT
>BJGL01000102.1 GCA_014190475.1 Bacteroidota bacterium | reverse complement strand
GGACAAACCTCCAAATGAATACGTTCTTTTTTTAATTGATCCAGCAATGCAGGATCCTCTGTAGAACGCACCCCATGTCCTATTCGGGAGGGTCTGAAATGTTTCAATACTTCCTGCACACTCGAAGCGCCACAAGCCTCGCCAGCATGGGCTGTAACGGGAATAGCATGTGCATGCGCATAATCAAATGCTTGTTGGTGTGGGCCAACTGGATAACCCGCTTCATCACCTGCAATATCAAAACCAACCACCCAACCCTGCGGAATAAATTTTTCTACTAATCGTACGGTTTCCATACTCTCTGCTTCCGTATAATGCCGAAGCGTACAAAGAATCAAACGCGGGATAACTCGATACAAACTGGCCGACTCAACCAATGCATCCTGCACGGCTTCCACTACTTGGGTTGGCGAAAGCCCTTGTCGTGTATGCAAGAGTGGGGCAAAACGAAGCTCTGCATAAATAACCCCATCCGCCTCCAATTGACGCAATACATCCAATGTAACCAACCGAAGTTGAGCCTTGGTTTGCATCAATAAATAACCACGGGAGGAACGATTGATATATTCTACTAAATCAATGGCAGGAAGGGGCGCAATAAATTCATTATCGAATTGCGAACGCGTTACCGTTGGATCCAATTGCTGAACTACCTCATAACTGAGGCTGCAATCCAGATGGAGATGCAATTCAATTTTTGGAAGATGACGGTAATCCATGAGTTGCAACAATGGAAATCAATTAGACGATAAAGAAGACTGTGCCGCTTCTTCGTGCAACCAATCTTTTCTTTTTAATTCAAAATTTCGACCGAGGTATAGCTTACGAACCTGTTCGTCCGCAGCCAATTCTTCGGCAGTACCATGTTTAAAAATACGGCCTTCGATCAAGAGGTAAGCACGATCACAAATAGACAAGGTCTCGGTTACATTATGGTCAGTAATCAGGATTCCAATATTCTTGAACTTCAATTTTGCAACAATGGCCTGGATATCCTCCACCGCAATGGGGTCAATACCCGCAAAGGGTTCATCCAATAGAATGAACTTAGGATCTACAGCCAATGCTCTTGCAATTTCTGTGCGACGTCTTTCTCCACCGCTCAATACATCTCCATTACTTTTTCGCACATGCCCCAACCTAAACTCCTGTAATAAGGATTCGAGTTTATCCTTTTGCTCAGCCTTACTTAGTTTAGTCATTTCGAGAACCGCTGCAATATTATCCTCTACGGTTAGCTTCCGAAATACAGAGGCCTCCTGGGGCAAATATCCAATTCCCATTTGAGCCCTTTTGTACATGGGTAGTGCCGTAATATCCTGTTCATTGATAAACACTTTACCAGCATCAGGTTTGATTAAACCGACTACTTGATAAAAGGATGTGGTTTTACCAGCCCCATTGGGACCTAACAACCCTACAATTTCACCCTGTCCTACCTCAAAAGAAACCTGGTTAACAACTGTTCGTGTACCATATTGTTTCATGAGGTTTTCGGTGCGTATCTTCAACTGCATAGAACAAAAGTATGTAAGTTTGCACATTACGTACCTATGAAAGTCATCGATCACATTAACCAAGCTAAGGATACGCTTATTTCCTTTGAAGTATTACCCCCTTTAAAAGGCAAGGGTATCGAAGCATTGTACAAGCACCTGGATCCATTGATGGTTTTCAACCCCTCTTTTATCAATGTTACTTATCACCGTAGTGAGCACGTATTTAAGAAAAAAGCGGATGGAAACTTTGAGAAAGTAGTAGTACGTAAGCGGCCCGGCACTGAAAGTATTTGTGCGGCCATCATGAACAAGTACAATGTAGACACCGTACCCCATTTGATTTGTGGTGGATTTAGCGTAAACGATACAGAGGACGCCCTGATCAATTTGAATTACTTAGGTATCGACAACGTATTGGTATTACGAGGCGATGCTGCAAAAAATGAAAGTGCATTTGAACCAGAGCCCGGAGGGCATAAATATGCGGTGGATCTACTCCGCCAGGTGGTATCGCTCAACGATGGTATTTATTTGGAAGAAGAATTAAGAGATACCCAGAAAACTAAGTTCTGTATTGGCGTAGCCGGATATCCTGAAAAACACTTTGAAGCACCCAATAAAGAAACCGATTTACTGCATTTGAAGCAAAAGGTTGATACGGGTGCAGACTATATCATTACACAGATGTTTTTTGACAATGCCAAATACCATGCCTTTGTAAAAGATTGCCGCGAGATAGGTATTACTGTACCAATTATTCCAGGTCTCAAGCCAATCTATACCAAAAAGCAACTTACCATTCTTCCTAAAACATTCCATATTGACCTACCTACTGAATTGTCCAATGAAGTGTTGCGATGCAAGACAGATTTGGATGTGGAGAAAGTAGGACGCGAATGGTTGCTGATGCAATCCCGTGAATTGAAAAAGGCTGGCGTGCCCGTATTACACTACTACACGTTGGGGCGCCCCCTTCTGGTTGCCGACGTTGTAAAAGATATTTAAGCTGCTATTTCTTTTCTTTCAGCTTTAGCTGTAGAATCTCATCAATCTGTTCAAACGAAAGTTTTTTTGCAACAATTCGCTTGTCCTTATCTAACAGATAAAGTGTGGGGAAGGATTGTACATCGTACAATTGAGAGTACCCCGGCACATTATTACTCACACGTTCTTTTTCAGCTTCCTTAGAGTAATAGACATGACTCCAGTGACCTAAATTTTTGTCACGAATAAAGTTTAACCAGTCTTTACGCGTTCCTTCATTTTCTTTGGCAACGGCATAAACGCCTAAGCCCTGGGACTTCCAGCGTAATTGATACACAGAATCAATTTTAGGTAAGGTTTCCTTACAATGTCCGCAAAGTGGATCCCAGAATATTACTAGCGTATATTCTTTTTTCAAGCCATAAAGTGAAATAGATTTTCCGGTGGAATCTGGAAGCTGTATTTCAGTAGCCGGACTTCCAAAAATATTAGCCATTAAGCTATATGCACGATCGGTAATCGTTTTCTTGCCTTGTTCACTGAGCCAGGAAGGTGGATTTGTGGCAAAGTATTTTTCATAGAGATGAACAAATACAGCATCCTCCCACATATACCGTTGTGAATAATAACGATTGACAAAACGGAGTAACAAGAAGCGCTCCATCTCAGCATTTGCCTTAGCAAAACTCAGCATATAATCCATCTCCTTGTTTACGGAGTCAGGATGCGGCGCAACCAGTTGGGTAAAATAACGATCCAGTTTATCCTCAAAAAAAGTAGTATAGGCTAAACGACCATCCCAAAAATTAACACCCTCCCAATAATGCTTCTTATAGTATCGAAAAGCAGCCACTGAATCCTCACGTGTAGCAGGCTTTTGCAAATTAGCTGGCAACACTGGCTCTTTCATGGCCATCAATAATGCACTGAGTATGGTATTAGGATGCTCAGAAATCATTTTTTCTCTATAAACACGTAACTCCTGATCTAATTGAATTAATTCTTGATTAATACGAACAGAGTCTGTAGCACTGGCAGTTTTCAGCGATTCGCGAACCCTATTAATCTGTGCTCCCTTTTCCCCCATTGAGCGTTGATAAGTGTTGAAGAGCTCGTTATCGGGAGAACCAATAAACTGAATACCAGCGGGAGCTGTAGCGGAATCAGCAACAACCGAAAAACGCTGTTGTTTATCCATCAAAATTTCAAAAAAACCAGAACGATTCGGATAGCCAATCAAATAGATTCCACCTTGCAATGGTTTATTACCCTTGAAAATACCGGTACTGTTATTATCCAACTTAACAGAGTCAATGATCGGATAGGTTTTACCAAAATAATGCCCCAGATAGATGTATTGATTCTTATAGGGCTTGAAGGTTACTTTGATCTCATACCCCGTTTGTGCCAGCCCGTAAAAGCCCAGCAAACAAAA
>BJGL01000101.1 GCA_014190475.1 Bacteroidota bacterium | reverse complement strand
GACATAAATCGATAGACGGACTTGGTCAGCGACTCCATTAGCATATCATTGCCTAATTCGTAATGCGCAATCAAGTGCAATAGCCGCGCATAACATTGCAAATCGTATCTGAGTGAAGTGTTGCTGTTAATGATGGGTTGCAAGTGATCAATACAGCGCCCAAAATCGCCAGAGCCAAAATAAAGCATGGCAAACTTATAGTTCAGCACCATCTCGTGATGGGTATCCAGAAATAGGACATTTTTTGTCAATTCCTTTTTCATAGCAGGAATCATCCTTACGCCTTCTGCAAAACTTCCCTGTATAAAATGTTGATTAATGCGCGCGGTGCTCAAGTAAATGAAACATTGAACTCTGAAGTTATCGTTCTCTCGTATCCGACTCAATTTGGAAACCGATTCAAAGAAGCTAAGCGTTTCTTTAAATTTTTTGTGATTCCGTAAATCAAAATGTGCATTCAATAGTTGATGAATCCCTTTGATATAATGCCCGGTTTCAACCCGGATCATTTCCGGATTGTTGCGAAATAAATCCACCCATTTTTGAGAGTAGCGATAGTATTGTAGAAAATCCTGGCGGATAAAGGCGTACCAGGTAATACTTTGGAAATAATACAACTGCTCGTAAAATCCATCTAGTGTATGAACATCGGCAGGTAAACTCTCTTTCAAAAAAGCACGTATATCTTTTTCGTCCGCCTCATTACGCGCATGCCCATGCTCCACATACCAGGCAAAAAGCTTCAGCGAAAGATTTGATAAACGACCTACTCTGTCAATATGCAGATTCACTTCATTGACCTCCTCTGCCAATGTGTGGGCTCGGTGCTGTATGTTTCGCGTAATATGTAAACTCTCAATTCGTTTTTCCAATGCTAAGAGCTGTGGCAGAATATTATTTTTTCGGTTCGTTCTTGCCATTTCCTTAGCTCTATCAATCAGACGAAGACTTTGCAGAAACAATCCTTTCTTATAAAGAATATGCGCATTATCATAAAACTCACTCAATTGCAAATCGATACTGTCTGTACTTTTTAATAAGCGTAAGCTGGAAAGAATTTCTTTATAGAGATGGTTTTTTAAGTTAGAGAGTTGCGGTTTTGTAAACCCTGATAATTTTTTCAGCAAGGCCTTATCGTCGTATTCAGCAAGCTTGTCAATAGCATCAAATAAACGGACCACTTTGAGATCCGCTTTGCCGGAACTGCGTTTGATATAGAGCTTAAAATGCCTTTTTTCCGCCTTTTCAAGCGACTTGATCAATTGAAATAATATGTCAGTTCCGCGGTTGGACATCATAAGTTGGTTATGCCAAAATCCTTGTGGGACAAGGGTTTTAGCCGGTTAGCCCCCCGTTAGCCATGCGATAAAACCCGATTAGTTGATTTGACAAGCCTTTCCTCTCGGGCTAGTTTTGTATCTGTTCTTATTAATCGATTTATCGCTTTCGCTCCGGCGCAAGATTTTCATATGGCAAGCAATCGTTAGAGGTCAGTCCGTTTCTACGGAAGGGCCTTTTTTGTTTCACAAAGTTACTAAATGATCTCTCCGCGGCTTGCCCTACCTTCACGATAAATTTTTTTACATGGCCGTCCGCATTCTTATTACCGGTGGCACTTTCGATAAAGAGTACAACGAGCTCACCGGACAATTATTTTTCAAGGACACCCATATGCATGACCTGTTGGAGATGGGTCGCAGCAAAGTCCCCGTTGAAATCCGCACCCTTATGATGATCGATAGCCTCGAAATGACCGACGAGGATCGCGAGTTGATTGTTCATCAGTGTAACAGTTGTGAGGAAGAACAAATAGTTATTACACACGGTACCGATACCATGGCAGAAACGGCCCGCTTACTAGCAGAGAAAGTAAAAGGAAAAACGATTGTGCTGACTGGTGCGATGATTCCGATTAAATTCGGTAGCTCAGATGGTTTATTCAATTTAGGAAGTGCCCTTGCCTTTGCACAAACACTCCCCGCCGGAACCTATGTAGCGATGAATGGAAGATGGTTTTACGGCAATAATGTTCGCAAGAATAAACAAACAGGACTCTTCGAGGAGATCAAGTAAGTTCTATTGGTAAATCTTTGACTTAAGAACGGTACGCTCAGCCTCTGGAATATTGGAGAAAAGCGAAAGTGCTGTTCCATTGGATGTGGACTCAATTTCCAACGTACTTACAGAGATAATGTAGTTGCGCCATGCTGTTTTATTCCCTGTAGTATATAATCGATTGTCGTTAGGCATACTTACACAAAGCACAGTTGCATTACGATCTAACCGACTGATATCGCTGTTGCCTTTAGGAATAACAACTACTACTTTCCAGACTTTAGAAGGCACACGAACTTTTCCATTATCAATCACAGAGAACTGTCCGTTGCTTCCCACTCCACCTGCGTTGCCATAATTACCCATGTAAATCCAAGCTTCATTTGAACTACCTATCATGTTAGCACGAATATGATCCTCTAAACCTGCCCAGGGACCTTGATTGAGCGTAGGAGCTTGCGGAATCATATTGGTCATGTAAAAAGTAGAAGAGTTAGCCGCAATGGTAGACGTACGATCAGCCGAGGGACAATTATGTCCGCGATCAAAACCAGAACCAGAGTAACTAGTACTTACCACTCGATACCACGCGCTGGGTAACGTATTATCTGAACGAAAATCATCTTGACGAGGAGCAGATCCTAGATCCTCACTTTGCAAATGCCAGGCCACCCAATTAGGAGTTCCCATGGCACTATTGTAACTGATTTTATAATACCCGTAATCTTTTAAATAATTGGTCGTGTAAGTGGCATTAGTTTGCGCATTAGTTGGATTTCCCGGAAGAATATGATCGTTGTCGGTTAATGTCGGAACCGGTGGATTGGTGTTGCCATTATCCGGAACATCCTTTTTACAGGCCGTCAAAAAAACAAGAGAAAAAAACAGAGAAAGCAGGAGGTTTTTCCGCATTTTAAGGGGGTTGGGAGCTCAAAAGTACGGGAAAAGAACGTTTGGATTTATGTGCTTACCCCTTTGAATTACGAGGTTGCTTTCTCTTTATGCTGCGCGGTGAAGTATAGTTTTCTTTATTTTCTTCAACCAACGATAATTCCCTTTCAATGGCCTGCTGGACTAACTGGTTCAGCGATATATTTTTTTGAAGAGCAACAATCGCTGCCCGCTGATGAATATCCGGTTTGATTCGAATATTGAATGAGCCCATCAAACTCTTCTGAACAGGATTACCATTCTTTTTACAAAACAATATATAGTCCTCTACTGCTTTTTGAAAATCCTGCTTAAGCTCTTTAACTGTGGCCCCCTCGAATGAAACTAAATCATGCACTCCTTCTACTTTTCCATAAAAAACCTCATCAGCAGCACTGAAATTGACTGACCCGTAAAATCCTTTATAGGATAGTAAGTTGTTGTTCATAATAACTTTTGGTTAAGAAGAGAATCTAAAATTTGCTTTACTTGATATTTTTTTAAAATATTACCCGGATGAGGTCGATGTAGCTTTATAATGTGGTTTAGTTTGTTATTATAGAAAGTAACCCGTGAGCCCCCAGTCTGACCACCGTGCTCCTCAATATATCCCAACCCATTTAAGAGTGTTCTAAGTTCTTTAAAACTAAAGTCAGAGGGTTTTCTTCTTATTCGATTTTTGAGTTTTTCATGGATCGACATTTTGCAACTGTAATTTAGTTGCAATTTAATTGCCCACAAATTTTAATTCCAGTGGAAATCAACCAAGAGGGAGGACTTATTAAGGATAGTTGATGTTGTTTAGGACTTGCCTAGATGATTTTTGACACCTATATTTGCAATCCGCTCTGAAAATGAGACTGGATGGTGCGGTAGCTCAGTCGGTAGAGCAAAGGACTGAAAATCCTTGTGTCGGCGGTTCGATCCCGCCCCACACCAC
>BJGL01000100.1 GCA_014190475.1 Bacteroidota bacterium | reverse complement strand
TATTCTGCGAGATGGCAGTGAGTTCAAAAAATCTTTTCAGGTAGAAACCCAGCAAACGGTGGGAACATACGGCTTATCTAATTTGTATGCAGGTGCGGGAGGACGAATGGGCAAGTGGAATTACTTTGCTTTTTTTGATCGTCGACAAGCCGGTGGGTATCGGGCTAATAGTCAATACTACACCAATGCTGGTTTTATTACTGTTACTTATCGTCCTACAAAAAAGATTACTACCACATTGGAATATATGCGTTCGCACATCAGAAGTCAGCAACCTGGTGGATTAAGTGATTTACAGATTCAGCAAAATAACCGTCAAAGCCTTCGACACCGAAATTGGATGGATATTGAGTGGTCAACTTTTGCTTGGCGTTCTCGTTATGAAATGAGTCCAAGCTCGCGAATGGAGTTAAAGTTATTTGGTTTGTTGGGCGATCGAAATAGTGTGGGCTTTTTACCAGTTGCGGGAATTATACAGCCTGATACTATAAACCGGGCCACCGGCAGTTTTGCTCCTCGAAATGTCAACATTGATCGTTATCGAAATTGGGGTGGCGAGTGGAGATGGATAACTGATTACAAGATCCATAAATCTACTGCTACAATAGCCATTGGGTTACGTCGATTTGCTGGATACACCAACCGGTTGATGGCAGATGGAAAAGGCGATGAAGGTGCTGATTACACACTGCAGATACAAAATGATACTTGGATGCGTGATATCGATTTTAATAGTGCCAATTACGCATTGTTTGCTGAGCAAATTTTTAGATGGGGTACTCGTTTATTGATCATACCGGGATTTCGGTATGAGTGGGTAAGTGGCGCTGCCAGTGGGCAGCATAATCTGCAAAATGGTCTCCCCGTTAATTTAATTCGCCAAGAAAAGACAAGAGGCTTTTTATTGGGTGGCGTAGGCGTAGAGTATCACATTAATAAAAAGATGGAGGTTTATGCAAATTTTACAGAGGCCTATCGCCCTGTTCTTTTTGCTGATTTGAGCACACCTCCTGGTTCAGATCGAATTGACCCCGCCTTAAAAGATGCAAGAGGTTATAATGCTGATTTAGGAATAAGAGGAAAGCTTGGAAAGCAATTTTATGTAGATGCCAGCTTATATCTCTTGCATTATGGAAATCGTATTGGAACTTTATTACAGGAAGAAGCACCTGGTGTGCGATATAATCTGCGAACTAATATAGGGTCTAGTAATGCAAAAGGGTTGGAGTTATTTGGAGAATATCAAGGACAGCTAGGTAAATCAATGAATACCCCTTGGCGTTGGAGTCAATATGTTTCATATGCATTTACGGATGCTCGCTATGCACAGTTTCAACTTACGCGTGTGGTGAATAACACGATCGTAAAAACTGATCTCAGTAATAATCAAGTTGAGAATGCTCCCCGACATACGGTTCGCTCTGGTTCTTCATTACAATACAACGCTATAAAATTGACAGGTCAAGTAAGCTATACCAGCGGCACTTATAGTGATGCAAATAACACAAGACAGTCCAGTGCAAATGGTCAGAATGGTTGGATACCCGCTTACACCGTCATTGATATCACTTTATCTTTTCCCATTGATAAAAACTGGTCAGTTTCAATGGGTATCAATAACCTGGCAGATGCTGTTTATTTTACAAGAAGGGCGGGGGGCTATCCAGGACCTGGAGCTATGCCTGCCGATGGGAGAACAGCTTTTATAACCTTGAAAAGTCAGTTATAAGTCTTTGTTTTCTTTTATTTTCAAACGAACTCCCATATAGATTTCTCTTCCACGTGTAGGCCCCCAGACAGAGGAGGTATCAAAATAAGGGCTAAAAGGGTTATCCCAACTAAGAATGGGTTGTAGTTGTCTAAAATCAAAAAGGTTTTCAACGCCGGCATAAAGTTCAACACGCTTGAAAGAGTAGGTGAATTGCGTATTCAGTACTGTATAAGCTTCTGAAAAGTCAGGTCGTTGGAATTGCGTTGGATTTGACTTAGTATTTGGTAGCTGTTGCTTTCCATACCAGTGAATATTCAGGTCAGCTTGGAATGGTTTTTTGGGTGGTCTGTAACTCAGTGTTGTTAAAACTTTTTGTCTGGGATTAAAGGGAAGCAGTTCTTTACCTGATTCGGTAACCCTGTATACATCCAGAAAATTGTATCCTGTTTTAAATTCAAGGGTATTAAAAAAATGTAAGAGTAATTCAGCTTGTAATCCATTGCTGATACTTTTACCAGTAAAATTTTTAATAATTGCTTTAGTTGGGCTGGTGTTATAATCAGGGAAAATTTGATTACTAAAACTGGTTCTGTAAAAGTCTACGCTAATATAGCCGGATATATTTTTAACACCTGACTCAAATTTTTTTGTCAAGTTGATTCCTGTATTCAATGCTTTTTCAGGTGCTAAGGTTTCTGCAAAAATTATATCACGAGAGCTCACTAATAGTCCAATATTTTCACTAAAAAGGTTGACGGTGCGCCATCCTGTTCCGATGCTAGCCCGTACTATTAGCGTACGGCTTAAATCGTATTTGATGAGTGTCCTTGGTGTTAGTCGAAAACCGAACTGATTGTGATGATCTCCTCTTATTCCGGTTATCCAAGTAATTCTTCCGTCTGCTGACTTTAATATATTTTCTGCAAAAGCACCAGGAATCATTTCTTTACGACCGTAAACACCCCCATACGTTCGTACTAAAACCTGATCAGTGAATCCAATGTTCTCTTTTAGTTGAAGAAAACGATAGCTTAGCCCTGTTTTAAGTTGATGTTGCTTATAATTTAACTCATACTGTACATTGCCGTACACATTGGTTTGATTGGCATCATAACCAACGGTGCCAAAGTAAGAACTTTGCTGTTGATGAAAGCTGGATACAAATGCGGTTATGGCATGCTTATCATCAAAGCGGTAGCCTGTTTTTGTCCAAAATTCAGGTTGATTAATATTTACAAACTGCCCATAAACGGTAGCGCTTCCTTTATCTTTCTCTATATTATAAAAGGTCTGACCACCTATTCTTCTCTCATTTAAAAATCGTATTCCAACTTTGCTGCTCCAGCCCCAACTATTTTCATTCCCGTATTTCCACTTGTTCATTACTACATATCGTCTAAGCCGAGGAAGATCCAGGAAATTATCATTATCTCGATCTATCTTATTGGCTGGCTGCACCATATGAACAGCAGTAAGGTTACTCCATTTATTTTTCTTTACAGCGTAATTGGTGTTAATATGCTTTTCGCCAAAACTGTTCACGTACGCATTGAAGTATACCTTATCTGTATTATCAGGATCCTTTGTTTCTACATTAATTTGCCCGCTAATACTTTCAAATCCTTGAAGGACACTATTAGCTCCCTTTGCAACATAAATATTTCCTACTACGGTACCTGGGATGCTACTGATACCATACGTGTAGGAAAGTCCTTGTATTACTGGAAATCCGTCAACTAGTATTTGATTATAGACTCCTGATAAACCTAGAATTCTTAATTCCTTTGCATTGGTAACAACGTTGGTGGTTTGTGGTTGTACTGTAATTTGTGTTTCAAAACAGCCTGCTAAGTCACAACATGCTGCTTTGCGAAGTTCTGTTTGTGTTATTTGTTCAACCTTGATTGCCTTATTGTCGGAAAGAATAACACCAGCTCGTTGACTTTCAATAACAATTTCATTAATGCGCTGTATCGCTTCTAGCTTAAAAATAATATTGGTATCGGATACAGTGATTAATAGGGTATCTGATCGATGTCCTACATAGCTTGCTACCAATTTGCGAGGTAGCTTAGGTGACGTTTTCAGTTCAAAAAGACCTGCACTATTTGTAAACGTACCCTGATTCAATCCTAACCATTGCAATGTGGCTCCCACTAAAGGTTCATTATCTAAATTGGTTACTTTACCATTTATTCTTTCTTCAACTCCCAGTATGGGTATAAGTAGTATGTGCACGGCTATCAAAA
>BJGL01000099.1 GCA_014190475.1 Bacteroidota bacterium | reverse complement strand
GTGACGTTTTCAGTTCAAAAAGACCTGCACTATTTGTAAACGTACCCTGATTCAATCCTAACCATTGCAATGTGGCTCCCACTAAAGGTTCATTATCTAAATTGGTTACTTTACCATTTATTCTTTGTGCCACTCCCAATATGGGTATAAGTAGTAGGGGCAAGGCTATCAAAAACTTCATGGGAGTCTATTGCTTAACCTTATACGGTCTATCGTTTGGGTTTTGACAACCACCCGTATTTTCAATAGCAGCAACTATTTCGTTTTCGGTAACTCTTGCGGGGTTAAACTTTAACTCAAAATTGGTTGTAGCCCCTGGTTTATCAGCTTTGCAATTAATAATGCCAGAAAGTTTTTCAATATTGCCGGCAATAGTTTTGACATCATTGGCGCAAGTGATCCCTCTTACTTTAAAAGTTGTGGATTTAACTGTATCTGCAATTTGTGTATTTGTTGATTGAGCGTTTCCCGTTTTATTTGCTAGGATTAGCAATAAAATTGCCGCAACAATATTAACGTAAGGTTTCATATATAAAATCTTTAATTTATTAGTTCAGCACCGCTAAGATAATCCTGTCTTTTGAAGGTACCGCAGGGATTGTTAATAGTTTCCCATTGTAGTAAATCTGATATTTCTTCCCTTTTCCAGCAGGTAATATTCGGTCTACACCCCCTATGAAGGGCGCCGCTACAAATTGTTTTAGGGGTTTACCTGAACTAATACCATCTCCATCATCAAAAACAAAACTTGTAATTACTGTTCTTGATGCAGGAGTAAGCTCCCGACTACAGATAGGAAACTGATTGACAGTTACGGAATCTCTTCCTCCAACCATAGCGGACGTTGCAGCATAGACCACTAATGCAGATTGATTTTCTTCCTCGGGAATTTTCCCCAATAAGCTACTGATCCGATTACCTTCCGGAAATCCTCTTAGATACACAAGTGGATCATCCTGCTCAAATGAATTGAAAAAATAAGAGATCTTTCTTTTCTTAGGCTCGCTAGGTATTAGTTCTATCTCATAAGGCAAGCCAGCTTGCAGTAGTACGGGTCCCCAGGTCCCTTTTTCTGATGTATGCAAATTCTTAATTGACTTAGGTTTACGAGTTCCATTATGTCTTTTGATGGCATAAATATTAACTAACGCTCCTTTCATTAGCGTATTGTCACCTAAGATTACCGCTTTGCCTGCTATTTCTACTTGATTACTTCTTTTTAGTGGTATCGTTAAGCGAGTTTTATCTGGTTGTAAAAAATCCAATATAGCTTTTAATGCAGTGGTACTAGTTGCAACTTGATAATGGTCCTCCTCAGTCAGTGCAAGGTTACTAGCACCTTCAACATTCCCAGCTGCTGTTCCGGCTACCCGATCACCCGTTGAGAAAATATTGAGACATCTTTCATTGGAAAACCAGGAATAGGATTCTGTCCATTTACGACTACCTATATGAACATAGCGTCCTATATTATTGGCATGGGTACTGTCTTTTAGATAGCCTCTGGCTAATGCTCCTCCGGCTGAATGTCCAACCAGGTCAATCTGCTCCGCCCCAGTTTCTTTTTTTACTTGTTTTATAAATTGACTCAGTAGTTGTTCGTTTTGCTTTGCATTTCCCCCAACGCTATTCCAGTCAAATGCGTATAGCCTATTCTTGCAATAGCCTGCTTGTTGTAAATACTGAACTGCATTTGACCAGGTATCTCCCGATGCAAGAAATCCGTGTATGAACACTACCGGTCGATAATTGGAATCGCATTGTGCGCGGAGATTTTGGAAGAGTAATAGCAGGAAAAAGCAGAATACAACTCTCATTTATGCTTTTGTTATAAGTAAACAATAAAAAGCGAAAGTATTGAAAATAATTTGCGTGTTTGCGTGTGATATTCATCATTGATTTGTACATACTCCATATTTAGTTTGCCTTATGGATATAAAAAAAGCTGAGCCACATCCAAGTTTAGATGTGCGCAGGATACAGTCACTCTCAGATTCCGTTTTTGCCATTGTCATTACTATACTTTCATTTACTCTGGTTGTGCCTCCGAATGAAAATGATGAGGGTTTAAAACGATTTTTGTGGGACCAGATCCTACCTAAGTTATTTATCTTTTTTTTAGGATTTATCATCGTAGGTGCTTATTGGATTGATACGCATTATAATCATCATCATATTCAAAAAGTAGATAAAATGAGTATATGGCTCAATATCTTCTTTTTAATGTTTATTTGTTTGATACCTTTTTCGTCCGGGTTTTTAGCTAATTATCTGTATAGTTCTATCAGTGTGATCATATACAGTATCAATTTGATTTTAGTAAGTTTTTGGCATTTGATGATGTTAATCTACTCCTGGCGTCGAAAATATATTCAGCCTTATGTAGACAAGAAGCTGTATCAAAATATGCAATGGAGAATCATATTACCCATCATAATATATCTATTCATTATACCAATCTCATTACTAAGAACCCCCTGGGTGGTTTATTTGTTTTTACTCCCCTTGGGTTTTCAAATCTTTTTTGGGCGTTCTAGAAAGGAAGTGGACTGATAAGCTATTTGTGCTTTTATAAGAGGCTTAGGTAATATTCTTTTCTTTATTAAGTAAGTTTCTCCAAGAATAAAGGCCATCGCCATAGGCTAATTGAACTATTAGCATAATAAGTATTAACGCGGCAAATATAATTTCGCCTTGATAAGATTTCCCTCCTGATTTCAATAACAGTATGATGGCGCCAATAATTATCGGAATCTGTATTAAGATGGCTGCTCTTATGTACAGTCCAATTATTATAAAAAATCCCCCAGCAATATGTACGTATGGAATTAATAGGCCAAGTATTGAGAATTTTTCCTGCGGAATTGAATTTGAAATTAGATTTTCAAGTAGCGCTTTATCACGAAGAAAACTTATCCCTTTTGCAAATAAAGCAATACCTAGTATAATTCGAAAAACAAATAGTGTCAATTTATTGGGTTGCCTTGCGATTTTCCTATTTTTTTTATTTGCCATTGCTTGATTATAATTTATTCAAATCAAAACAATGGAAGTAACTAAATCAATGATAGGAGTCATTCATTGCAGTAATGTTATATGCCTTAGTTTATGTTTTGATACTCTTTTCGGCCTTATTCCTTCCATTCAATGGGAATAACTACTTCATTTTTCCGACCAATCAATTCATACGGTGCGTTATATCCTAGATAGGTTGGATTACCGGTGGGTTTTATGCCATTTTTGTTGAGGATTTGTGATAGCTGATCAGCATATTGCTTGATCTTTTGATCGTTAGCATAACCGCTAAATTCGATTGCCGCCATATAAACGGCTGGGCTTTCGTGTAGCTCTACACGGGTATCGGCAGGGCGAGGCAGTTTGTCAAGTGTATATTCTGAAGGCATCACAAAACTCATAGATGATCCTTTATCGTTGATATCCATATGTACAGGTGCAGTCATGGCAATCTTGGTAGAGGTTTCGTTGTTCCCGAATATGTAACCCGCAATTTTGCGGAATCCGCTATTTCCCAGTTCCCGGTATGATTTTGCAACTGATTTTGTCGTGGCAAAAATGGCCGGTGGATAAAAGCGAATTTCGAAGTCCTTATCTTTTTTAACTACGCGATATTTTTGCTTTTCAATACGTGCGCTTGTAAATGACATCAGAATGGGTATAGCGATGAGTATGAGTATGATGACTAAGAGTGACGGTTTCATGAATAACAATTTATTCTTACAACAAATAAATCGATTGGGAGTTTAGTGACTGCGGGTAGTTATTTCTGCGAAGGCAAAAGCCTGTCTCCGAAGTATAAAATGTAGTCCCGACAGGAAACCTTGCTTGCAAGGTACCCTGTCACAAAGATTTTAAATGTAGTCCCGACAGGAATCGAACCTGTATCAAAAGTTTAGGAAACTTCTATTCTATCCATTGAACTACGGGACCGGTAATCCAGCACAGCGGCTGTTTATCAAAGGGGTCAAAGATAACACGAAAAAC
>BJGL01000098.1 GCA_014190475.1 Bacteroidota bacterium | reverse complement strand
GCAAAAGGAAAAGAAATTCAGCGGATTGAATTCACGAGTCCTACTACCGGTTATATCATTGGTAGTGGGCAAAGTCATTTTCCACCAATACCTGCAGTAAATTCAACCACTTGCTTACCCGTTACCACTACTACCAGTACCAGCGCCAATAATGCTGCATTGGTTTGGAAGTTTAGCAATGGAGTTCTCACCGACTACTCATTAAGCAAAGAGCGGCTAGGTTACTCAGGAATAGTGACCAATAATGTGCTATGTAATACTCAATACAATGCAGCACAGATATCACCCGTTGTGCAAACGTACAAAGCGTTAAATATTATCAATGATTCATTGATTGTAATTATGTCTTTCAATAACAACTGTGTAGTTCGAATTCATACAGGTAGAAATGATGTGACCACGAATATGATTAATAATATAGCGGAGCCCGGTCGCTATCAGATCATGAACTTCCCTTTCCCGCCAACGCAGGGCCCACAGGCAGGACCACCAATTCCAGCTGTTCAGGTTTTACTTGCATCAAATCCTTATAATATTCGCAGAGCTTCAAATGGTAAACTATACGCCACTTCTTTTTCTGGAACCTTTGGAGCAGAAAATAAAATGTTTACATCAGTAGATACAGGACGTAACTGGGTACAAGAAAGAAATCTGCCTCGTGGTAGAAACTATAGTGAGTTTAGTATAACTACTATGGATATTTCTCCTAGTGGAAACTTTCTTTTTATGGGAGTGAACGGCGTTCATTCTGATTCTATTCCAGGATCTCCAACACGTAGTAACTATATAACTACTCCAGCTGGAGCAGGCTGGTCAAAAATGGATTTTGCAGATTGTAACAATGCTATTGTTGCAGGTGGAGCTAATATCAACTCTACACGAGACGGTGGAAAAACTTGGACCAATACGTTTAGAGGAGATTTTGCTGCCAGTAATTGGAGTATCAATAGCGTTGCTTTCCCAAGTATTAATAAGTCCTACTACGCTGGTAGTAACGGTATTGTTTATTTCTCGGCAGATCGAGGAGTAACGATGGATCCTATTTTAACTGATTTTGATGTTCAGATGACAGACGTAGCGGTTCGTGGTGATACCATTTGGGCCTGCGGCACCGGTGCATTTTCCGTACCAACCGCTTCTCGTCGTCCAAAAGTGTTCCGTTCAATAAATGGTGGAGCTACCTGGACTACTATTTCAGCTCCATTCACAGCTGGCTCAACTGCACAGTCATTAAATGATATTGAATTCCCGACGCACTTGGTAGGCTACATGAGTGGTAATAGAGATACCATTTGGAAAACTACAGACGGTGGAGCTACCTGGGCTAAATTGCCATTACCGACGCCAGGTGTAACTCCTCAAATTTCTTATACCGATTTACAAGCTTTAGATGCAAACACCGTATTTGTAACAGGTAATGGTTTCCCTCGACAAGTAGTGTTTAGAACTACAGATGGAGGACAAACCTGGACTGATATTAGTGGTAATCTCTCAACACTTGGTATCGGTAATTTAAATGGGGTTCGTATGCACGATGTTAATAATGGTTATGTAGTGAGACCCGGTGGCTTCCTTTGTAAAACAACTAATGGAGGACAAAGCTGGACACCTGAACTTGCTCCTACAGGTTCGCTATTTGAAATTGCGGTTTTCCCGCAGCGTGTTATTCCCGCAGGAACGCCAATGGAGAATCGTAAACTATTTGTGGTTGGCCAAAACTTAAATGGTGCTCCTATCATGGAATATGGCGATACTACAAAAACTAATGTCAATGTAACAGGCGTAACTGTAACACCTTCTTGTGATAATGCCCCAACTGGTAGTATTACCATTACTGCGGCGGGTGGAATTGGCAACTACACATACACGATTACAGGAAGAACAGGACAAACTTCAAATACATTCACCAATGTAGCTGCCGGAAACTACACGGTTACTATTCAGGATGCATTCTGTGGTATCACTACCAGAAATGTTACAGTAGGTACACTGCCTAGTCCCAACGTTAATGCCGGACCCGATAAGATTATGGTGGATGGCTATCCAGTTACATTAGAAGGAAGTTCTTTTACTTCTAACCTAACATCAATCGCTTGGACACCTAGCTCTACCTTGGTGGGTGCTACTGGTTTTAAACCGTTGGCAAAACCCAATACTACTACTACCTATACATTAACCGTACGTGGTGCCAACGGATGTAGTTCGTCTGATAACGCATTAGTTACTGTTCTTCCTTATTGCATCAAGCCCATGGATGCATTTACACCCAATAAAGATGGTACCAACGATCTATGGTTAGTTACAGCATTTGGTGGCGTATGTGTAAGCCGTGTATATGTGAATGTGTTCAATCGTTATGGTAATGTGGTTTACAAAAATGATAATTACCAAAACAACTGGGATGGCACGTACAATGGCAAGCCTGTTCCAGATGGTACTTATTATTATGTAGTTGACTATCGTCTTATCAATGGAGAGTCTATTGTATTAAGAGGCGACCTAACCATTATCCGTTAAACCTTATTAATTGTAAATCATGAAACGCATTCTATTTATACTCATAACGGCTGGTTTAGGTTGGCAGGCCAGCGCACAACAATTGAATACCTCTTCTTTGTATGAATTACAAGGACTATTTCACAATCCAGCCACTGCAGGTACTTACGCACCAGGATTAGTGGGTGCTGTTTATCGTACACAATGGAGCAGCTTCACAGGTGCTCCTCGTACTGCTACCGTTTTTGGATCGTTTGATTTGCCTGAGCAAAAAATCGGATTGGGTGGGTATATGTATAGCGATAAAACCGGTCCTACTTCCAGAACAGGTGTTTCGCTAGCCTTCTCAAAGCATATTCCTCTTGCTAATGGAGCGCGGTTCTCAGCAGGATTGGAAGCGAGAGGACTACAATATGCTATTGACCGCGCAAAACTTACACAGACGTTAGGAGCAGACCCTGCTATTGCAGGGGGAGATAACAGCTTTAAGTTTGATGCAGGAATGGGAGTAGCCTATACCTCAAAGCGTTTGCAAGTAGGGGTTTCTGTTTCTCAACTGATTCAATCAAAATTGAATTTTTATCAGGGAACTCTTACTCCCGCAGAAGAAGCTCGTTTGTACAGACATTACTATTTACACGGATCTTACAAATGGAGTGTGGACGAACAAACTACTATCATCCCCAGTTTTTGTGTGATCTATTTACCTAATGCACCCACCGATTTTCAAGGAGGCATTAGAGTTGAACACAAGCAACTATTCTGGTGGGGTCTATCTGCAAGAGCCAGACAAAGCTTTATTCTGTCTGCCGGTATGCATATCAAAAATTCATTTAGTGTAGGCTATAGTTTTGATATCTACAAGACCCCGCTTAGCGTATTTGATGCAGGAGCTAATGCTCACGAAATCATGCTTCGTTATGCCCTTCCGGGAAAAAGCAAATAAAATAACCCAAACCCAACAGCAGGCCCCTCCTTGAGGGGCCTTTTTTTTGACCCTCAAGCACTTAGCAGATTCCCTTCTTCGTAAACAATGCGTCCCCAGACTTGTTATTTTTGCAGTACAATTGTAAAATGACATGATTAAGACTGGTAACCCTATTGTGAGTATTTATACGGAAATGACCCCCAACCCCGAAACCATGAAGTTTGTGGCCAACAAGCTTTTGTTTCCTGGCAAGAGTGTGGACTTCCCGGATGTAGCGAGTGCAGGGCCTTCTCCCTTAGCAACTGAATTATTTGGATTTCCTTTTATCAAAGCTGTTTTTATTGCCAGCAATTTTGTTACACTCACCAAAACTGTAGAAACAGATTGGAATGATGTAATACCATCCGTTCGTCAGTTTCTAAAAGATTATTTGGAAGAAGGGAAGGCGGTAGTGAATGAAGAAGAATTAGCAGCTGTTAAACAAACTGTTTCCAATGAAGTGGCAGCAGATGATGATGATGTAGTGAAGCGCATAAAAGAGTTATTGGATAATTATGTTCGCCCTGCCGTGGAAATGGATGGCGGTGCTATACAATTTAAAAGCTACGAAGCCGGTACGGTAAGCCTTGCGATGCAAGGAAGTTGCAGTGGCTGTCCCTCCTCGATGATTACACTCAAAGCAGGAATCGAAGGAATGATGAAAAGAATGATTCCTGAAGTAAAAGAAGTGATTGCTGAATCAGAATGAGCAGCAACCTGGTAGCTGATTTTTTTCAATCAATCATCCAAAC
>BJGL01000097.1 GCA_014190475.1 Bacteroidota bacterium | reverse complement strand
GTGCTTTGCTGGATAACATATTGCCAGCCAATCAAATTGTCGAAGACATTTGGAATGAATTTCAGGAGGCGATGCAAGAACCCTTCATCACCAGGTAGAAATTATCCTTTGGTGAATGCCCAGCGAATCATTTCCTTCCAGGTTACTTTTTTGCCATACATTAAAATACCTGTTCTGTATATTTTTCCGGCAAACCAAACGGTAAATAAAAAGCCTGCAATCAGTAAAGCCATGGAGAGAACTAATTGCCAAATTGGAACAGTGCCGGGTACGCCATAAGGTATACGCGCCATCATTACAATAGGAGAGGAGAAGGGAATAATACTACCCCAAACTGCAATGGGTCCGGTAGGATTGGCAACGGCTGCGGTCATAATGGCAATGGATAGAATAACCAACATGGTCACGGGAAAGCTAAGTGATTGTGCTTCGCGCATATCTTCATTGACCGCACTACCAATAGCACCATAGAGTGAAGCATAAAAGAAAAAGCCGCCCAGAAAATAAAAAGCAAAACATCCTAAAATCAACGGTACATTAACAGAACCAATCATTCGCTGTATTCCGCCTACTGCTTCAGCCATAAATCCCATGGATGTGCCTGATTTGACTCCCACATTGTACACTACAAACACAAACACAATCCAGATCAGAAATTGTGTAAGCGCTACGGCACCAATTCCTAAAATTTTGCCCAACATCATTTGAAAGGGACGAACCGAAGAGACAATTACTTCGGCAATTCGATTTGTTTTTTCCTCCATCACTCCCATCATCACCTGTGAACCATAGATCAATAAAATAAAGTACACCAAGAATCCTGCGAAATAGCCGATGCCTTCGGCAGTAGCACTGTTGGCCTGTTCGTCACTAATATTTTTTGTAACAAGGCCAATTTTACTTTGAGCTAGGATAGCTTGTTTACTCAGGTCCAATTGTAAACTGTCGTTTAAGATACGTCTCCAGATCCTATTTAGTTTAGCCTCTACAACACCTGTTGAAGCACTTCCGTATGATTTGTATGTTTTAAAAATAAGTGAGTCTGTTCCTTGCTGCCAATTCAGTGATGGAATCTCAATATACCCATCATATCCATTTTCTTCCTCCTTGTTGTTTTGTTGTGGCGCACTCGTTAAGAGCACAAGCGACGAACTAGGGTCTACTTGGTTTTCCGCTTCAATGGCCTCTTGGGTAAAATAACCAGAGGAGTCAATAACGGCAACCGTTAGTGTCTCCTTGCTTTTTTCAGCAATGAATCCCATACCACCGATCAAGGCTACGTACAGCAGGGGAAATAAAAGCGTAGAGATCACAAATGTTTTTTTGCGAACTCTTGTGAGATATTCTCTTTCTATGATAATCCAAGTCTTTTTCATGCGCTTAAATTTTTTCGAAAGTGCGTGCAGTGGGGGTGTTTCCTACCAGTTGAATAAAAATATCATTCAGACTTGGCAACAGCTCTTGAAAAGCATTGATCTGAATATTTCGGTCCAATAAAAAGCGTAGTACATCAGAAGAATTATTTTGCGCAGCAATCTGAATAACAAGTGTATTTTCCTTTTGACTTACTACGGTAAATGGAGCCTGGTCCAGCGATAATTTCTCTATTCCATGTCCGCTTACGCTGTACTGATGTTGTTTGTAATGTTGTTTTATTTCTTGAACAGTACCATCTAAGATTTTCTTTCCTCTATTCACCAGCGCAATGTGGTTACAAATTTCTTCTACCTGCTCCATGCGGTGTGTACTGAAAATGATCGTGGAGCCTTGCTGTGCTAATCGAAATATTTCATCCTTGATTAAATTACTGTTCACGGGATCCAGTCCGCTGAATGGTTCGTCCAAAATTATCAAACTGGGATCGTGCAGCACCGTAGTCACAAACTGAAGTTTTTGTCCCATTCCTTTTGAAAGATCTTCCACTTTTTTATCCCACCAGCTTTCCATTCCAAATCTTCCAAACCAGTTCTCAATTTTTTGTTTGGCAGCTTGTTTGTCAAGGCCTTTTAATTGTGCCAGGTAAAGTGCCTGTTCACCCACTTTCATTTTCTTATAGAGTCCTCTCTCCTCTGGCATGTATCCGATTTTTGCCACATCAAGTTGCGGGTCAAATTTTTTGCCGTCAAAAAATATTTCGCCCTGATCGGGGTAGAAGATTCCTGTGATCATGCGGATCAAGGTTGTTTTTCCTGCTCCGTTGGGACCCAGCAAGCCAAAAATTTGTCCACGTTCAATTTCAAGGGATATATCATCCACAGCTTTTTGTGACTCGAAGTGCTTGCGTAAGTTTTTCAGTGATAAGATTGAATCCATAATTGTTGGTTGCATTCAAAATTAGGTTGAATTATTGCAAGGTAATATTGTATTACACCGATGGTGATGAAGAGGGGGGAGTGGTTTTTATTCCCCATTGCTGGAGAATGGCCACTGCTACTCGTTCTCCATCCATGGCTGCACTTACTATTCCGCCTGCGTAGCCTGCCCCTTCTCCACAGGGGAATAAGGTGGATACCTGCGGATGATGCAGTTTCTCGGCGTCACGGGGAATTCTGACCGGTGATGAAGTTCGCGATTCAGTAGCTACCAGCACAGCATCATTTGTATAGTAGGTTCTCATTTTTTGAGCAATCTGTTTAAATCCTAATTGTAATCGCTCATGAATGAAGGAAGGAAGAACTTCTTTCAAGTTGACGGATACGATGCCCGGTACGTAAGAGCAGGAGGGCAGATTTATGCTTGATCGATTTTCACAGAAATCAACTAAGCGCTGTGCAGGTGCTTGTAGGTTTCCTCCTCCTGCCTTAAAAGCTAATTGTTCTACCTGCTGTTGAAAACGCAATAAGGCAAGTGGGTCCTGCAAATTATTTTTAGTTCTTACATCAGCCATGTCTACACTTACTACAATTCCGCTATTGGCATAGGGGTTGTTTCTTTTGGAAGGGCTCCAGCCATTTACCACCAATTCTCCTGGTGCAGTGGCAGCAGGTGCAATAATTCCTCCGGGACACATGCAAAAAGAAAATACGCCTTTACCATTTACTTGTTCAACCCAACTATAGGCAGCCGGGGGGAGAAAGGGATCTCTGGTTTCACAGTGATATTGTGTCCTGTCAATTAGTTGTTGGGGATGTTCTACGCGAACCCCAAGCGCAAAGGATTTGGCCTCGATGGCTAATTTATTCCGATGAAGTAATTCAAAAATATCACGAGCGGAATGACCCGTTGCCAGAATAAATGCATGGCCTGAAAAACTGTTCCCTTGTTTAGTCCGAACAGCTGTTAGTTTCCCATCGATTATTTTCAGTTCATTAATACATTGCTCAAAATGAATCTCTCCTCCAAATTCCAGAATAGCTTCCCGCATCTTTGTTATTACATGCGGTAATTTGTTTGTTCCAATGTGAGGATGTGATTCGTAAAGTATTCGTTCGTCCGCTCCAAACCGTACAAAAAGCTCTAGGATCCTGTTTACATCCCCTCTTTTCTGGCTTCGAGTATAAAGTTTTCCATCACTATAGGTGCCCGCTCCTCCTTCTCCAAAACAATAGTTGCTATCAGGGTTTACCACGCCTTCCCGATTCATGGCAGCCAGATCCCGGCGCCGGGCCCTGACATCTTTGCCTCTTTCCAGGATAATTGGCTTGATGCCTGCTTCAAGTAGCCGAAGAGCAGCAAATAAGCCAGCAGGTCCGGCTCCTATAATTATAACTTGCTTTGGTGCTTTAGAAACATCCTTGAACGAAAAGGTACGTAGAGGCCTTATTTCAGTGGGTTCGTTGATAAAGGCTTGAAGTGTAAGGTTTACCCACGTTGTTTTACCACGGGCATCAATAGACTTTTTAAGGATGACAAAGCCTTGAATGCTACTTAAGGGCACCCCTTTATGTTGGGAAATAAGCTGTTTAAGGAAGAGGTCAGCGGCCGCTTCGGCGGGCTTTACACGTACTTGTATAATTTGAGGCATAGGTCAGGTTTTTATCCTGAAACAGGCACAAAGATGAACTATTTTTAGTCGAATCGGGGCAATAATTTGGGGTATGGTGTTAGGGATGAATTTTCCAAATTTTGCCACTGATTTTTTTCTATTTTGAAAGAAATATTTTTTTCCAAAAAAAGAGTCCCGAAATTTTTTTTTGTTTGGTGGGGTTTAATGATATTCGTTCCCCTGCGCAAGTTTTTTTATTGACAATTGTGGAAAAGCATTGAAACCTGCGTGGAGATGTGAATAACTCCTATTAAATCGACATAAACCTGCTTGTAGTAAAGATGG
>BJGL01000096.1 GCA_014190475.1 Bacteroidota bacterium | reverse complement strand
ACATAGGTTGCAGAGCCACCTACAATCCGGTCTGTTTTTCCAAATGGTGTTTCAATGGCATCAAAGGCCATGGTTCCTACGGTAATTAATGACATGGCGCAAACCTAGGTTAATTCATCGTATCAAAAAAAGCCAGTAATTCACTACCTTTCCACTCTTAGTTTACCAATGGCAAAAACACCTAGAAAGAAAGCATCCAAGAAGGGTTTAATACTGCTCAAAGCCGCTGCTATGTTTCGCCAGCGTGGTTTTTCTGCCACTTCCATGCGTGATTTAGCCGAAGCGGTGGGTATTGAAGCGGCCAGTTTATACAACCACATTCGTTCTAAACAAGAAATTCTGGAAGCCATCTGTTTTGAGATGGCCAACTTGTTCAATGAACATATGGATCAGGTAGAAGCCAGCTCTGAAAACACCATTGCCAAGATCGAACAGGTGCTCCGTTTTCACATCCGACAAATGATTGATAATTACGAACAGGTATTTGTTACAGATCGAGAATGGCGTCACTTAGCGGAACCCTACCTGTCTAATTTTCAAACACAGCGTCGTACATATCGGAAACGTTTTGCAGCCCTGATCGAAGAGGGTATCGATAAAAAAGAAATTCGTCACATTGATGCACCCACAGCCGTGTTGATATTATTACACGCCATTGGAGGAATTGAAAGTTGGCATCGGAGCAGAAAAAAAATTAATGCGCGTGAATTAGAGGATAATATGCTGACGATTTTAATTGACGGGTTGCGCAAAAACGATTAAGCATGTCGTTGCATTTTCATCGATTAACCATCAAGGAAGTAAAAAGAGAAACCGCTGATTGCGTCTCCTTACTGTTTGAAATCCCCGAAACACTGCAGGGTAGCTTTCAATTCACACAAGGTCAAAACCTGGTGTTAAAGTCTCCCATCAACGGACAAGAGGTTCGTCGTAACTATTCTATATGTTCTTCGCCACTTGATCATGAATTACGGGTGGCCATCAAAAAAATTAAAGGAGGTGTTTTTTCAACCTATGCCAATGAGAACTTGCATGCAGGCGACTCACTGGAGGTGATGCCTCCTACTGGAAAATTTTATACTCCACTTGATCCCGCGCAGCAAAAAAACTACCTAGCACTCGCTGCTGGAAGTGGTATTACACCGCTACTCTCTATTATCAAAACCACATTAGCTACAGAGATAAATAGCAGTTTTACACTGGTGTATGGTAATCGCACTCGCCATTCCATTATTTTCTTTGAGCAACTCGAGGCACTAAAGAACCAATACATGAATCGGTTTCAGCTGATCCATGTATTGAGTCGTGAAAAAACAGACAGTACCTTGAATTTTGGAAGAATCGATCAGGAAAAATTGGAAGAACTGTCCAAGTTGATTCCTTATCAAGCGCTTGATGATGTTTTTTTATGTGGCCCCCGAGAAATGATTGATACCGCCATGGATTTTCTTCAAGCCAAGGGCTTGGACAAGAAAAAACTACATGCAGAACTTTTCAATGCAGGGGTAAGTAGCACGAACGCAGGAGCAAAAATCAGTACAGAAAAAAGTACGGTAAAAAGCAAAATCAGCATTTTACTGGATGGCCGACAACTGGAAATTGAAATTCCGTTGAACAGTAGTGCTACTATCCTGGATGCAGCACTAGAACAGGGAGCCGATCTTCCCTTTGCCTGCAAAGGGGGAATGTGTTGTACCTGTAAAGCCAAATTGGTAGAAGGAGAGGTCAGTATGGATATTCACTGGGGATTGGAAGAAGAAGAAATTGAGCAAGGGTTCATACTAACCTGTCAGAGTCACCCCAAAACGGAGAAAATTGTGGTGGATTTTGATAGTAAATAACGCTTTACCCTTCGACAAGCACCCTAACGCTCGTTAGTTTTTAATAAATTTGTAGCTAAATCCATTTGTATGGGAATGCAAAACCTGGAAGAACTCTTTCAGCAAAAAATTGACAAGGAGGTTAAAATTGAGCCCAAGGATTGGATGCCTGAGGCCTATAGAAAAACCAATCTTCGTCAAATTAGTCAACATGCCCATAGTGAAATTGTAGGAATGTTGCCTGAAGGAAATTGGATTTCCCGCGCACCTTCTCTCAAAAGAAAAGCTATTTTAATTGCCAAAGTCCAGGACGAGGCAGGACATGGATTATACTTATATGCAGCAGCAGAGACATTGGGACAATCCAGGGAACAAATGATCAATGACCTGCACAGCGGAAAAGCAAAATATTCCTCCATCTTCAATTATCCCACCCTTACCTGGGCAGATATGGGCGCCGTTGGTTGGTTAGTAGATGGTGCTGCCATTATGAACCAGGTGATGCTGACTCGTACTTCGTATGGCCCTTACGCCAGAGCCATGGTAAGAATATGTAAAGAAGAAAGTTTTCATCAACGACAAGGCTTTGAAACCTTACTGGTGCTTTCGAAAGGAAGTAAGGAACAGCGTGCCATGTGTCAGGATGCCATCAACCGCTGGTGGTGGCCAGCGCTGATGATGTTTGGTCCACGTGATAGTGAAAGCACCAATAGCGATATGAGCATGAAGTGGAAGATCAAACGCAAAACAAACGATGAACTACGTCAGCAATTTGTAGATATGATTGCCGAGCAGGTAAAACTATTAGGAATGACTTTGCCTGATCCCGACCTGCGCTGGAATGAATCACGTAACCATTATGATTTTGGAGAAATTAATTGGGACGAATTCTGGCAAGTAGTAAAAGGTAATGGACCTTGTAATAAACAACGTTTGGATGCTCGTCGCAAAGCTTGGGAGGAAGGCGCCTGGGTTCGTGAAGCAGCACAAGCACATGCCAACAAACAACGTACGCGTAAAAAAGCAGCCTGAACTTTATGCTACACTTTATAAAAAAACTATACTACGGAGATATTCCTGATGCCAACAGTGGTGCCGCTCCTTCCAGTGATCAGCAACAAGCTGTAACCGACTGGCCACTCTGGGAAGTTTTTATTCGTAGTAAACAAGGGTTGGATCACAAACATGTGGGAAGTCTGCATGCAACCGATGCACAGATGGCTATCGAAAATGCAAGAGATGTTTACACACGACGTCAGGAAGGAGTGAGTATTTGGGTAGTAGAAAGCAAATACATAACCGCTTCCAATCCCGCTGAGGCCGGAGAGTTGTACGAACCTGCTGCTGATAAAGTATATCGTCATCCTACTTTTTATGACTTGCCTGATGAAGTCAAACACATGTAATTGAATTCATGCAACAAGCACTTCTTGATTATACCCTTTATCTCGCTGATAGTGCACTGATACTAGGTCAACGTAATTCGGCTTGGTGTGGTCATGGCCCTGTTCTGGAACAAGACATAGCCATCACTAATATTACACTGGATTTAATTGGACAAGCCAGAAGTTTATATCAATACGCAGCACAACTAAAAGGTGGAGAGGCCACAGAAGATACCCTGGCTTATTTACGGAGTGAACGGGAATATAAAAATTGTTTATTGGCTGAACGTCCCAATGGAGATTGGGGTCAAACCATACTTCGACAATTTTTATTCAGCTGTTTTCAACGCGAACTCTACACATGGCTTGCCAAGGAAAAAGATGCTATACTAGCTGCCATTGCAACTAAATCGCTCAAAGAGGTAAATTATCACTGCCGTTGGAGTGGAGAATGGGTAGTACGTCTCGGAGATGGTACAGCGGAAAGTCATACGCGTCTAGTTACTGCATTGGAAAACCTTTGGCCCTACACGGGCGAACTATTCAAGGGAGCTGACTATGAAGTAGCCTTGGGATTGGATCCGGCTACCTTACATACAAGTTGGCTTTCAGCCGTGCAATCCACACTCGAAGAAGCCACAGTTTCTCTTGCCCCGCATGCTTCCTGCTTTATGCAACTAGGAGGTAAAACAGGAGTCCACTCCGAAGAGCTGGGCTATATTTTAACTGACCTGCAATATCTGCAACGTGTTTATCCGGGCTGTGATTGGTAAACTATGAACGATATCCAATTGCATAAAGAGGCCACACAAGTATGCTGGCAATTAATGGATCAGATTTGTGATCCCGAAGTTCCTGTTCTCTCCCTCAACGATCTTGGTATCGTAAGAGCCATTGACGTAAAAAGCCCTCCCACTGAAGCAGGGATCATAGAAGTTACTATTACTGCTACGTACTCAGGCTGTCCGGCCATGGATTGGATTGCCAGCACCATCAAAATGGAATTAAAGGCACTGGGATATCAATCAATAACAATTAAAAATTCCATCTCCCCAGCCTGGACCACCGATTGGATGTCTGAAC
>BJGL01000095.1 GCA_014190475.1 Bacteroidota bacterium | reverse complement strand
CTATGAAGAACTTGTGTACTCTATTCTTGATCAAATGTGTGTGCCTAACAGCCCACAATGGTTTAATACTGGCTTGTATGAGAGCTATGGTATTGCTGGAAAACCACAGGGTCACTATTATGTAGATCCAACTGATGGTCAACTAAAAAAATCGCAGAATGCATATGAGCGTCCTCAGCCACACGCATGTTTTATTTTAAGTGTGGATGATGATCTGGTGAATGAAGGTGGAATCATGGACCTCTGGGTTCGTGAGGCACGTATTTTCAAATATGGTTCTGGTGTAGGAACTAACTATTCTAACCTCCGTGGAGAGGGAGAGAAGTTAAGTGGTGGCGGTAGCAGCTCTGGATTGATGAGTTTCCTTAAAATTGGCGACCGAGCTGCGGGAGCGATCAAAAGTGGCGGAACCACACGTCGCGCTGCAAAGATGGTTTGTCTTGATCTGGATCACCCCGAGATTATACAGTTTATCAATTGGAAAGTAGAGGAAGAGAAGAAAGTGGGCGCATTGATTGCAGCTGGGTATCCTTCTGGCTACGAAGATGAGGCATACCGTACGGTGAGCGGACAGAATTCCAATAACTCCATTCGAATTCCCAATTCATTTTTTGAGAAATTGGAAAAAGATGAGGATTGGGAATTGACGGCTCGCCAGGACGGACGTGTGATGAAAAAAGTGCCTGCCCGTGAATTGTGGAATCAAATTGCTTATGCGGCTTGGCGTTGTGCAGACCCTGGTACGCAGTACAATACCACCATCAACGAGTGGCATACCTGTCCAGAGGGCGGTCCTATCCGTGCTTCGAATCCTTGTTCAGAGTATATGTTCCTGGACAACACAGCTTGTAATTTGGCATCAGCCAACCTGATGAAGTTTTATGATTCCGCTACTAATACGTTTGATGTAGAGGGATACGAGTATAACGTTCGCTTGTGGACTGTGGTACTGGAGGTTTCTGTACTGATGGCGCAATTCCCGTCTAAGGAAGTAGCGCAACTCAGCTATGAGTATCGCACACTTGGTTTGGGTTACGCCAACCTGGGAACCATGTTGATGGTAAGCGGTATTCCTTATGATAGTGAAGAAGCCCGTGCTATTGCCGGTGCTTTGACCGCGATCATGACGGGTATTTCTTATCGCACATCCGCAGAGATGGCACAGTGCCTGGGTGCTTTCCCTCGCTATGAGGAAAACAAAAAGCACATGATGCGAGTAATGCGCAATCACCGCTTGGCTGCTTATGATGCTGACGATTACGAAGCATTAAGTTTGAAGCCACAAGGTTTGAAAGTTAAATATTGCCCAGACTACTTGCTCAAAGCCGCTTGCAAAGCTTGGGATGAAGCTGTTGAGTATGGAGAGAAGTATGGATATCGCAATGCACAGGCTACTGTAATTGCTCCAACGGGTACCATTGGATTAGTGATGGATTGTGATACCACTGGAGTTGAGCCTGATTTTGCTTTGGTGAAGTTTAAAAAATTATCTGGTGGTGGTTATTTCAAAATCATCAACCAGTCTGTACCTACTGCATTAAAGAACCTTGGTTACTCTGAAAAGGAAACCGATAATATCATCAAGTATGCCGTAGGTGCTGCTTCCTTCGCCGGCGCTCCTTTCATCAATCATCAAACACTCAGCGAAAAAGGATTTATCGCTGACGAGATCAAGCGTTTGGATGCGGCGGCGCTCACTGCATTTGAAATTGGATTTGTATTCAATAAATTCACCTTGGGTGAAGAATGTTTACAGCGTCTTGGATATACTCCTGAGCAGTACAATGATTTTGAATGGAGTCTACTTGAAGCATTAGGATTTACAGACGAACAAATTGAAGCTGCAAATGACTATGTGTGCGGTACCATGATGCTCGAAGGTGCTCCTGGACTGAAAGAAGAACACCTGCCTGTATTTGATTGCGCTAATAAATGTGGTCAGAAAGGACAGCGTTATATCCATGCACACGGTCATATCCGTATGATGGGTGCTACACAGCCTTTCATCAGTGGTGCGATCTCTAAAACTATCAATCTTCCCAATGAAGCAGCGGTTGAAGATATTGCCGATGCGTATTACCTCAGCTGGAAGTTGGGATTAAAGGCTAATGCACTTTATCGTGATGGTTCTAAACTTTCTCAGCCACTCAGCAATAAGAGTGATAAGAAAAAGAAAACGGATTCTACCGCTACCGCAGAAGCCGCTCCTGTAGCTGATGCAGCGGGTACTAACATTGTTGATCTGGGACAGTTAACGGTGGAAGAACTATTGGACGAGGTTCAAAAGCGTGTACAATCTTCACCTGATACTAAGTTGAAGCGTCGTCTCGCCAAGATTGTTGAGCGTCGTACACTTCCTGCTAAGCGTCGTGGATTTACCCAGAAGGCTAAGATCAGCGGACAAGCTGTATTCCTCCGTACGGGAGAATATGCAGATGGAACGCTGGGAGAAATCTTCGTGGATATGGCCAAGGAAGGTGCAACCATGCGCAGTATGATGAACTGTTTTGCTATTTCAGTTTCTATTGGCTTGCAATACGGGGTGCCACTAGAAGAGTTCGTTGACAAGTTTGCTTTCACTCGCTTTGATCCTTCTGGATTTGTGGAGCACCCGAATATTAAAACCACTACTTCTATTGTAGACTTTATCTTCCGTGTGCTTGGTTATGAATATCTCGGCCGTACGGATCTGGTGCATGTATTGGATAAGCCTGAAGTGCTCAATACCGGTGCCGATGATTGGGACGAAGTTCCTTCCAATCCCTTGGAGTATGCGAAAGAGCCTGAGCTCTCCAGCGTACGCATCACACCGGGTGCAACAACTCCTGCTGCTAAATCAACGGCTCCTAAAGCCGCAAAGGTTGAAAAAGTAGAATCTGCCCTTGATGCAATGAACGCGGTAGCGAAGAATATGCAAAGTGATGCACCAGCTTGTAATGTGTGTGGTAACATCATGATGCGTAGTGGAGCTTGCTACAAGTGTAATAACTGTGGCAACCAGGGAGGTTGTGGTTGATTTTAACTAACGATTGTCTTATTTCAAATCCCGTCTTCACCTACGGGATTTTTTTTGCCTTTTACTGGTTCTTCAAACGCCTCATCGCAAGAATCAGCAAAAGGCAAAAACAATAAGCTAGGGTTTTATGTTTGTTGTAAGGTCCATGCTTTTGTGCAGAATTCTTATTACCTCAATTTTTTTAGCCTGGGTTTTCTTAAAAAATATCATGTGTTTGCCAACTCTGTAGCCATATAATTCGGAACCTAGCCTGTGGTATCTCCTAGCAATAAGTTGGCCCTGTGCGATTTTTTCGCAAGCGTTAATTAGTAAAAAGTAATATTTATCTGCTTGCTGTTCTGACCAATTGCTTGATGTGTATTGCCAAATTGAACTTAGGTCATCTACTGCTTGGTTAGAGAAAACATAACTAGCCATTTTTGTTTTTTCGCATCTTCAGTTTTCTGAGGTGTTTGGTTGGACTGAAGTCATGAGCGATTCCACTTTTTATCCCTGTGTTTATTGCTTTTTTCAACGCAATAAACTTTATCTCTTCTTCCTCCAGTAATCGCAATCCGGCTCGGATTACCTCACTGGCGTTTTTGTATCGTCCAGATGCCACTTTGTTATCTACAAATTCTTCAAAATGATCGCCAAGTGATACGGAAGTATTTCTGCTCATCATTTTTTATTTTACTAAAATTACCAAAAATTGGTACATGTTCATTCTATTATCCACGCCAGTCGGTGTTAATTTCAGCGAATTATCCCGTACGAGGCTTCAAAAAAACAGCGAATAGAAAATGAGCGGCTGAGCCGTCAAACGCCGTTGCTGTTTGAGGGCGAAATGGGCGTAGCCCATGAGCCCGAGTTTAACGGCGTTAGGCGAAGACGATTATTTTCCGCTGTTTTTTTGCGCCGAGGAGGGCATGATTCGCTGAAATGAGCAATAGCCTCCTGAGGAAGGAATGATCCGTTGAAATGAGAGAGTGAGAAGTGAGGTAATCGCAAAGATTATTTCCCAAAGAAATTCTTCGCCATACCCGCCAGCATCGGATATTTTTCCGCTACGTAATCCTTAAGGATCAACAGCACTTGTTTAGCTTGTTCGTCAGTAAGACCAGCTTCTGCTTTGAGTTTATCGATGAGTTCTTGCATGGCAGTGTTTATTAAGCGACTTTTAAAAAATTGATTTTACTCTTGTCAAAATGGCGCTGGGCATAATCCAGATCCAGATTGAATTGCTTGACGGATGCAGAAGGCAGTTCATACATCGCATCGGTCAGGATACTTTCACAGATACT
>BJGL01000094.1 GCA_014190475.1 Bacteroidota bacterium | reverse complement strand
AAAAGTACCAATGTCTCCAGTCATAAACCAGTCGCCTTGCATTACTTCTGTAGTGAGATCGGGACGCTTATAATAACCCATCATAATGTTGGGTCCTTTACAGAGAATTTCTCCATCCTCTGCAATTTTTACTTCTACTCCCTCAATAAAAGGTCCAACCGATCCAAATTCACGCCCGTTTTCATCAAAGCGATTTACACTGATTACGGGCGAAGTTTCTGTTAATCCATACCCCTCCATGATCACAATTCGCGCCGCAGTAAAAATTCTGATCAGTCTTACCTGACAGGCTGCACCTCCGCTTATAATTGCCTTTACGTTTCCGCCAAGGGCTTCACGCCATTTGCTAAAAATTAATTTATTCGCAAGAGCTAGTTGAAACTTATAAAGGGGACTCAAGCTGGTATTGATTTCAAACTTTTCAGCCAGCGAATGCGCCCAGAAAAAAAGTTTACGCTTAGTGCCAGTTAACTCATTCCCCTTCAACATGATCTTGTCATATACTTTTTCGAGCAAGCGCGGAACGGTTGTAAATAAATGTGGCTTTACTTCTTTTAAGTTATCGCCAATAGTATCCATACTTTCTGCATAGTAAATAGCAGTTCCCTTGTATAGGTACAAGTAGGTAACCATGCGTTCCAAAATATGATTGAGCGGCAAAAAGCTTAAGGCGCGCATATTGTCTCCGGGAGGAAAGCAGGGTAAGGAAGCTTTCACGTTGGTCATTACATTGCTATGGGAAAGCATTACACCTTTGGGGGTACCCGTAGTCCCAGATGTATAGATGATAGTTGCCAAATCCTCCCCACCAATTCTAGCACTAATTGCAGGAATAGATGCTAGTAAGGATGGAGTGGATACTTGCAATAATTCTTTCCAATGTGCCGCATTAGCTACATGTTCAAATGTGTAAATAAATTTTAAATGGGGCAATCGGTCTTTCAGGCTTATTACTTTCAAGTAGAGATCCTGGTCATTCACAAAAACTACTTTGGCTTGCGCATCGTTCAATACAAATTCCAGCTCGTTTACATTAATAGTAGGATAGAGCGGGGTCAGAATCGCACCTATTTGTTGTACAGCCAGATCCAACATAATCCACTCTGGCCTATTTTTTGAGAGAATGGCTACTTTATCTCTTCCTTCTGGACTCATGTCTCCGCAGCCTACTCCAATGGAAAGCAAACCCGCACTTAGTTTGTCTACTGTTTCCTTTACAGTAGCGGTACTATACTTTTTCCACTGACCGCCTTCTTTGGCAGCCAGCATATCCTCCAATGGATTTTCTTTTAAATTAATAGCAAGACAGTCAAATAATCGGGTAGCTTGGCTCATAGCAGAACGTTAGACTACCAATTTATGAAATTTTCGCGTTCAGCGATTTCTGTAGTATTGTCCGGCAGGAATTTTAAATACTCGGTTGAACAAAAACTCTCGGAGACGGGTGTAAGTAGCTGTATTTTGCTGCGACCACTGCGCAAATCCTTCGGGGTCGATTCCCTCAGAAAATAGCCACTGATCATAGGCTTCAAAAAGTCCGGATTGTAATAATTGTCGCTGGTGTTCAAAAAGTTTAAATGGAAAAGTAACTCCGTTTTTATTAAACCAATCTAATACAAAGCGTGTTCTAATCATGGTTAAGGTTTCCCGGTTCAGTCCTTGTCGAGACGGTCCAGATGCGCTGTCTAGAACTTGAAATACTTGTTGTGTAAAGGCGCCAGTTTTTTTTCCAGGTCGATAGGCTTGCTTGGTGAGCAATTCCTGGTATTGTTCAAAAAGAATTTTTTTCATGTTTCGAGCACGATCACTTCGGCTCTCCATGTTTATGTAGATCTCGGCGTATAATAAGGCCCAGATGGGTTCATTGTTTTTTGAATAGTATAAAGCCGCGTTATAATAGTTGCCACCATAAGATGGATCCGCTTGGATGCCATCTTCCCAACATACGATAGCTCTTCCGTCTTTATTGGAAGAACGGAGTTCGCCCCATTCACTATATAGAGGCCCACTTGTTGGAAATTTCTTGATGCCTTTTTGATAGAGTTGTTCGCATTCCTTTACCTCTTCTAATGCTTTGAATACATTACCCGCCAATTGAAAACAAACCACATCAGCATCGACACGTTGTGTAAGTGCTACTGCCAACTCTTTAGCGCTCGCATACTCACGTTGTAAGGTTAAAGAAAGAACAAGATCTTTTTCCAATTCCAATGCCTTTGGAAAATCACGAAGTCCCTGACGAAGTACAATCACGGCGTTGGCATGATCGCCTCTGTTGTTATAGTCGCGTGCAGTTTGTTGTAATTGTTTGATGGAAGACTGTCCAAATCCAGCCAGATTGATCATGCATAACAACCCGAACAAATAAAGCTGCTTTTTCATACTTCGTTCTACTTAAATCAAATGTGTTAACAATCCGTCGCGGAGTTTTGGTTCAAACCAAGTGCTCTTGGGAGGCATCACATTCCCGCTATCAGCAATCGCAAATAATTGTTCTATGCTAACCGGATAAAAACTAAATGCAATTTTCATTTCTCCACTGTTCACTCTTTTTTCTAATTCACCTAATCCACGAATGCCGCCTACAAAATCAATCCGTTTATCCGTACGTTGATCTTCAATTCCCAAGTGTTTTTCTAGAATTAGCTTAGTAAAAATGGTTATGTCCAATATGCCAATGGGATCTGTTGTGTAAGTGCCTTCGCGTGCTTGGAGTTGATACCATTTCCCCTCGAGGTACATGCCAAACACATGTAATTGAGTAGGACCAACAGCAGTTGCTGACGGCACAATGATAAAATCTTTTTCGAGGAGCGAAAGCAAGGTGTTAACGCTATGTCCATTTAGATCTTTGATTACTCGATTATAATCCAGGATGGCTAATTGGCTAGCAGGAAAGATAGTAGTTAGGAAAAAACGAGCGTCCTTGCTGTTTCCTAATGCAGTAGCCACTTTGGCTGCAGAGGCAGCGCGATGATGACCATCTGCGATATAGGTGCAAGGAACTTCCGCTGCAAATAGTGAAGTAATTTCTTGCACCGTATTTGAATCATTCACGCACCAAATAGTATGTTGAATGCCATCATTCGCTGTAAAATCAAAAAGAGGGGCATGTGTACTACGCCAATTTTCAATGCATTGATTTAATGCCTCCACATCTCGGTAGGCTAAAAAAACATTTCCGGTTTGTGCACGAATCGTGCGCATATGATCAATTCGGTCTTTTTCTTTTTCAGGACGGGTGAACTCGTGCTTTTTAATTAGATCATTTTCATAATCGTCCACCGAGGAAACGCAGACCAAGCCAGTTTGGCTGCGTCCGTTCATCACTAAGGTGTAGATATAATAACAGGCAGTTTCCTCCTGCACTAATACGCCCTCTTGACGCAAACGGTTTAAATTTTCCAACGCTTTATCATAGACCGCTTGGCTATGAATATCGATAGTGGGGTCCAGATTAATTTCTGATTTGGTCACTTGTAAAAAGGAAAGCGAATTCCCCTTGGCCTCTTCACGCGCTTCTTCACTGTTTAACACATCATAAGGTCTGGAAGCTACTTGTGCTGCATATGCAGGAGTTGGACGAAGTGCTTTGAAGGGTTGAATACTAGACATATTAGCCTTTTTTATTTGCGAAAGCGCGCATAAACGATGTAATCGTTTGAACAGATTCAAGCGGTAATGCATTATAAAGTGAAACTCTAAAACCACCTACGCTACGGTGTCCTTTAATTCCCACCATGCCTTCTTGTTCGGCTGCAGTCAAAAATTCTTTTTCCAAATTGGGATCTTGCATTAAGAATACCGCATTCATCATACTACGGTCTTCTTTGGCAACGGGCCCGTGAAAAAGAGGTAAGGCATCCAATGTGTCGTAAAATAATTTTGCTTTCGCTTTATTTTTTTGTTCTATCGCTGCAACACCACCTTGTTCTTTTAACCAACGAAGGGTGAGTAAGATCACATACACGGCAAACACAGGCGGCGTGTTGAGCATGCTTGCTTCTTTAATATGCAAGCGATAATCCATAAAGGCAGGTATGGGTCGATCTACTTTCCCAAGGCAATTTTTATTAACAACCACCAAGGAAACGCCGGCAGGACCGATATTTTTTTGCGCACCCGCATAAATCAAATCAAATTGATTGAAGTCAAGCACGCGGCTCATGATATCGCTGCTCATGTCTGCTACCAAGGGCATTCCGCAATCAGATGGGAATTGCTGCCACTGCGTACCCGCAATGGTTTCATTGGAGGTTAAATGCAAATATGCGCCAGGCGTTTGGAGATCCAGTTTCTTTGGAATGGTAGTATGTCCGGTGTATAAGGACGAACCAGCAACGTGAACAGTTCCAAATAAACGTGCTTCTTTGATTGCTTTTTAT
>BJGL01000093.1 GCA_014190475.1 Bacteroidota bacterium | reverse complement strand
AGTCTACACCGGATATTACTTGTTACGGAGTATATGTACTCAACCGGGAGACTAATACAATCGATAAAATTCTTTCTCGTGTTACGCTACTGGCTACGGGTGGCGTAGGACAGGTTTATCGAACAACTACCAACCCTTCTATTGCTACCGGCGATGGCGTAGCTATGGTATATCGTGCCAAAGGCCGAATTGAAAACATGGAGTTTATCCAATTTCATCCTACAGCCCTATATGAACCAGGCTTACGTGGCCAAGCCTTTTTAATTACTGAAGCGGTTCGTGGCGAAGGTGCTATTCTTCGGAATCAGCAGGGTGATGATTTTATGAAGCATTATGATGCGCGTAAAGACCTGGCCCCCCGAGATATTGTAGCAAGAGCGATTGACTCTGAAATGAAAAAGTCAGGAACTGAATATGTCTGGCTGGATTGCACGCAAATTGATCCAGTAAAATTCAAATCGCATTTTCCCACTATTCATGAAAAATGTTTATCGATTGGAATTGATGTTTCCAAGCAATTTATACCGGTAGCGCCCGCTGCACATTATAGTTGTGGCGGTATTCAAACCAATGAGTGGGGCGCTAGCTCTATTCAACGTTTATATGCTTGTGGCGAATGTGCCAGTACCGGTGTGCATGGGGCAAACCGACTTGCCAGTAATTCTTTGTTGGAAGCCATGGTATTTGCGCACCGTTGTTTTGAAGATGCGCGTGTACGCATCCATACATACGATTATAATCAAGCTATTCCTGATTGGAGTGCAAAGGGCACAACAGATCCCAAAGAAATGATCCTGATCACACAAAGCTTAAAAGAGTTGCAACAGATCATGAGCGATTATGTGGGGATTGTTCGAAATGATGTTCGTCTACATCGTGCTTCCCGTCGTTTGGATTTATTGTGGGAAGAAACGGAGCAGCTTTATCAAAATACTACTGTTTCACCCCAGTTATTGGAGCTCCGTAATATGATCAGTATTGGTTATTTGATTGTAAAATGTGCCAGTTTCCGGAAGGAGAGTCGTGGGTTGCATTATAATACAGACTATCCGCAACCAGCTACCTTGGTTCAAAATATTGTACTGTAATCAAGTTGGTTCGGAAGAGCCTTCTATCTTTGAAGTATGTACCGAGTAGTTTTCCTGCTTTTTCAAGGTATTTCTTTACTCCCCATGTCTTTTTTTCATGCGTTGAGTGAAGTAGCTGTATTTATTTTAGCTCGGGTAATCCGATACAGGCGAGATGTGATCGAGCAAAACATCAGAACTGTTTTTCCAAATCATTCTTCTCAACAAGTCAACCAACTGATCAAACAGTTTTATAGAAATTTTGCTGATACGTTTACGGAGTCGATAAAATTATTGTCCCTTTCCAAAGCACAAATAGAGAAACGGTGCACCATCAATTTTTCAGTAGTGCGTCAGTTAATGCAAGAAGGAAAATCGGTGCAGTTGATGGCAGCGCATCAATTTAATTGGGAATATGTGAACCAGGTTATTCCCGGACAAATCCCCGGTCCTTATTACTTTGTCTATCGAACTATTCAGTCTCGAATTTTTAATCAATTGTTTTTATTTCTTCGAAGCCGGCAAGGGGGTAAGCCTGTTGCCGCGGAAGCTTTTGCTGCGGCACGTGATCAAATTTTTTCGCAACCGGCTGCTTTAATTTTGGGAGCGGATCAAAATCCCAGCCATCCGGATCGGGCACTCTGGATTGAGTTCTTTGGAAAACCAACCCCTTTTCATCCCGGACCTGCTAAAGGAGCAATTGCTAAGAATACCGCTATGGTCATGTTGAATCTCACTCGCAAAAAAAGAGGATATTATCATTTGGAAGCCACCCTTCTTACGCGTGATTGTGCCCACTACACATCCGAGCAATTAACCTGGCTTTATAAAAAAGAGACAGAGCGTTTAATACTGGAAGATCCTGCCAATTATTTATGGAGTCATCGCCGCTGGCGCCACCAGTGGCAGCCTGCATATGGGCCTGTTTATAAAGGAGAATAGGGTGAAGTTATCCGAGCAGTGCTTCCATAAATCCTGCAACGGCTCTCATTCTTTCAATATTTACGGAGTAGTAAATATATTTTCCCTCTCGGGTGGTTTTGACAAATCCTGCTTTACGCAATACCGCTAAATGCTGTGAGGCTACGGATTGCTCTAACCGTAATTGTATATAGAGCTCAGTAACGGTAACTCTTCCTTTTTCGTTGATCCATTGTAAAATATCCTGCCGCAGTTTATGATTGATGGCGCGAAGCAGGATAGCCGATTTTTTAAGTTGCAATAAATCCAATCGCACCAATTGTTCGGGATTGGCTGGATCATGGAGTGTAAGGATGTAGGAATGCATAACGCCTTAAAGATATATCCTATTCCCAAGATATATTATGATAAATATCAATATGAAGAAGACGCTGGTGTGTAAAACTCTTTGACGTAGAGCGGATTTGCATAAGCCAGGTCTGCAAAATCCTTATTCATAAATTTTCGGAGGGCCAGGGGAATTTGATTGTTGGCGGTAGCCACTATTGCTGAGAATTTGGCATTTGTATGCGTACAAATTTCTTTGAATTTTATTGCCCCATTCCCACAAAATAAAACGGACTGCTTTTGTAATACCGTTTCAAAACTATTGGGTTCAAGTATTAATGCATGTGCGGGTTGTATTTCTTTGAGTGCTGCATCATACAACGCTGTGTACACTTCCATACGACGCGCATCAATCATAGGGCAAATTAATTGCTCAGTACTGCATGGAATTACAGAAGCCATTAATTCTAACGTGGGGATCGTGAGGAGTGGTTTTTGCAAGGCATAACAAAAACCTTTTGCAGTCGATAGCCCTACGCGTAAACCTGTGTAAGATCCTGGTCCAATGGTTACACTGATTCCATCCAACTCCTTTAATGTAATGCCGCATGCAGTAGAAGCTTCTTGGATGGCACTATGTATCCACGCCGCATGATCCTGTAAGCGATCATTTGTTTTTTCTAATACGCATTGTTCATCTTGTGAAAATGCAATGGAAGCCAGTGCCCCTGATGTATCAATATGAAGCAGCTTTTTCATAGGCTATTTACTTCTTCGCAAAAATTAGAGGCTGGTGTATAACGCGGAAAATCTTTAGAAAGTAACGTGAGTAATGCAAGAATTTTTTTCTTACCAATCTTATCCGCCCAGGCAAAGGGTCCCAGCGGATAATTGGTTCCTAATTGCATGGCGAGATCAATTTGATCTTTGGTACTCACGCCTTCTTGTAAGGCCAGGTAGGCTTCGTTAATAATACAAGCAATCACACGTGGGGCAATAAAACCAATTTGATCCTTGACAAACTCTGGTGTTCGTCCTACCGATTTAAAAAAAAGATTTAGCTGTTCTTGTGCCGGGTTAGCCCCACCTGCTAATTCTACACAGGGCTTATCCAAAAATCCAGGCCAAGCGTTGATGCGTATAAAACCTTCAGGTAATTCCTGACCTATTTTTAAGGAAGAAGCCACCACTACAATGCCACCCCGTTTTTGAAAATTCTCAAGGGCAGCCAAGTGTTCAGGTTGTTCCTCAAAACTTAAATCAATACAAAGGGTTTGGTCGGTTAATAAGGCAGGGTGGGTGAGCCAGGTCTCTTGGGCAATACCACTTTGTTCGGGAGTATGCCCCGGAAATGAGCACCACTCCTGTTTTTGTTCGTCCCTTGCAATCCATGCCACCTTCATGCGACCAATTTTTGCAAAGAAAGCGTATAAAGCTAAATTCGCCCTGCAAAACAAGCACTATGTCAAAAACCATACTTAACACCGATCAGGCTCCGGCCCCCATTGGCCCCTATAATCAGGCAGTCCGCTATAACGGCGTTCTTTATATTTCCGGTCAAATTTGTTTGGACCCCGTAAGCGGCCAACTGAATAATGCGGATCTGGCCATGGAAACCCGTCAGGTGATGGAGAATCTAAAGGCTATTTTAAACAAAGCCGGGCTTGATTTTGGAAACGTACTCAAGACTACCATTTTTTTGACCGACATGAACCGCTTTGCGGAAGTAAATACCATCTATGGCAGTTATTTTACGGGGGATTTTCCCGCCCGTGAAACCGTTCAGGTGTCCGCCCTGCCCAAATTTGTGAATGTGGAGATCAGCATGATTGCGGCTGGTTAAGGAGGTTTTATCCTTTTTGACCGTTCTTCAATTCTCTTCAACAAGGGTCTTTTTTTAGAGGGGGTTTGCTTAATTTTAGCGACTTCAAACTTGCCTCATGCAACTACTATTCCCCCGCTCGCTTCGTGCGTTTTTTGGATTGCTGACGCTGTCCATATTTTTTGTGGCCTGTCAACAAAACCCGGCAGTCGATAATGACAAAAAAGATCATTACGATGGTCCCGGTGAAATGTGGGAACAGGAATTAGAAATGATCCGCGACCCTCGCACGGGTCAAGTGCCTTGGCAAAAATTATTCGAAGCTAAAATGGCTACCGAAGTAGCGCGTGAGGCGGCTCGTCAA
>BJGL01000092.1 GCA_014190475.1 Bacteroidota bacterium | reverse complement strand
GTTGACAAGTCTCTGGAAGTAGGTAAGGAGTTTGATCCTCCTTCCATAAAAATTGCGAGAGTTCCCATTGGCTTTTACGCAAGGCAACCAAGGTTTGGTTCCATTGCACTTCAAATAATTGTAATTGCGCCAAAGCCTCGGTAGTATCCAGTGCCGGACGATCTCCTCCCTTTACACTGATACGAACAAAATCTACTCTTTTTCTTGCCACATTCAATGCCTCTGTTACTACCATGTAAACGCGATACTGTTGCCACCATTCCCAATACGCACTATGTGCTTCCAATAAAAGGTCGTTGATCATTCTTCTGCGTTCTGTATAGGAAGCTTCACGGGCAATCTTTGCTTTTTGTAAATCGGTTCTTCTCTTATCTGTTATCAAGTCACGTCCCAGTGGTATTTGCATACCCATGTAGCTGCTTCGACCCACAGTTTCAGTTGGATCGATCCGGTTACCCGTTACCTCCTCTACACCCGTTTGTAAGGTTACTCCAAACCAAGTGGGTAGGGTTAGCGTGGGTTGCTGATAAAAGTAATAAGCAGTTCCTTCAAATGTTTTCTCTGCCACTCTATAGCTAAAAACAGGATCAAATGCGCCTCGTGAGATTCTCAGATCCTGTTTGGCTTGTCCAATTTGAATGTCTGCTTGTTTGGCAACAGGGTGAAACTTTATGACCATGGAGGTTAACTCAGAGAGTGATAAAGTCAAGGGAGCATTTTGCTTGCTATCGTTTATCTCCTGTCCAAGGAGCGATCCGTAGAAAGTGATCGAAACAACAAATAAAATCAGTGTTCTTATGGTAGGTATCAATGTCATTTATTTTTTGATGGAGTAGTTGCTGTGGGTTTATAATAATCAGCAGGGAATCCATTTATGTTTCGCCATAGTTCATACCAAATGGGAACATCCTTTAGCAGGGCAATTCCCTGACCACCCGCGCCCACTTGTAATTGGTAGGGCCAAGGTTTATCGTTGGGGTCTTCTTTTACCAGCACTCTGAATTTTCCTTCGCCATTGGTATTACGCTCTACGGCTGTAACAATACCGCCAAAAGTTCCATAGGAAGCGTTGGGCCAGCCGCTGAATACAATGGCTGGGAATCCATCAAATAAAAGTCTAACTTTTTGTCCCGGGTGAATCAATGGGGCATCCAACGGACGAACAAACATTTCAACTGCATAGGCAATTTTTTCAGGGACAATCTCTACAATCATTTCTCCTTCCTTGACGTATTCGCCTAACCCGGCTTTTTTGGCTTTGATTACTTGTCCATTTTGTGGAGCCAATATGTAGTACATGCCATTTCTGATTGCATAACTGGCATACAGGTTTTTCAATTTTGCAATTTCAGCCTGTCCACTTGCAATAGCGGTCAATGATTGTAAGCGATCACCTTCTGCTTTAGCTTTTTTCTCGAGATTATCTTGTACCTGTGCCCGAATTTCAAGTCGGGTAATTACCAGGTCTTGTTTGGTGTTGGCTAGTTTATTTTCTGCGCTGATTTTTTTAGCCAGTGCCGATTGATAAGATTGATTTCGCTGTTCTAGTTGCACCAATGATACAACACCACTGTCAAAAAGTACACGCTGGCGTTCGTACTGAACCCTTGCGATATTGAGATCATTATTCGCTGCTACCGTTTCTGCACTATCAGCTTGCACTTTCAATTCCAACTGGTTCAGCTTATTTTTCAGTTGCTCCAATTTTAAACCAATGCCCTTATCAAGTGCTTCGATCTGTAGCTCAGCAGTTCCTGCTTTTTGTTTGTAAAACTCAACTGACTGCGATTTCCCTTGCAATTGTTCTGCCGTTCTCTCGAGTAAGGCAGGGTCTAAGTAGTCTGCCTTTACCTCCGATAATTGGATCAAAGTATCACCCGCTTTCACCACATCTCCTTCCTTAACATACCATTTGATCAGCTGTCCGCCAATAACGGTATTGACTTGTTGTGGACGTTGGTCCTGATAAAGTGTGGTTACTAATCCATTACTTCTAAAGTTCTGTGTCCAGGGTAGGAATAATAGGATGGCAAGACCGAACAAAATGCCCCATAGCCAATATTTTACCCGACTCTTTCTATCGTATCGGTAAACGTATTCGTGCGATTTATAGGATTGTGTGTCCATACTTTTTATTTTAAAGTAGAGGAAACCAAAGTGCCTTCCTCTGTCATGGTTAAAACCTGATCACAAGTGCTAGCAAATGTTTCGTCATTGCTAACAATTACGCGGGTAGCTGATTTGTATTCGTCAAGGAGTGCAATCACTTTGCTTTTTGTAGTGGCATCCATTCCACTCCAGGGTTCCTCTAGTAATAGTAATCGTGGTCGGCCTACAAGCGCTCTCACCAATAAAATTTTATGGATGATTTGTCTGGGTAATCGTTGCCCAGTGGGATCTAACTCTGTATCAAATCCCTTGGGAAGCGTGGCAAAGTAAGAGGATAGGCTCACTTTTTGAAATAGTTGTACTACCTCCTCAATTGAAACATTCTCACGACCCATGGTAATATTCTCCCAAAGTGTCCCTTGGAAAATATCGTGTTGGTGTAGCAAAATTCCAATCTGGCTACGCAGTGAGTTAAGATCGTAGTTTCTGATAGGTACCTTATTTAGCTGCAGCGATCCTGTGAAGTCTGTATAAGCGCCATCAAGCAAGCGTAGCAGTGTTGATTTTCCAGTTCCTGCCTTTCCCTGTATGCCAATCAGCTGGCCAGGTTGAAACATAAAATTCAAATTATGTAACACTGGTTGTTTCTCACTGTAACTATAGTCCATATTTTCTCCTTCAATCAAAAGTCCTTTATCGGATTTTTCTAATTGGATTTTTCCACTTTCTTCCAGCGGTTTATCAGTAAGCTGAGCTAGCTTATCTACGGCTGTAAGAGTATCATACACGCTATCTAAATTGATAATTAACTTCTCAACCGAGTTCAGAATAGTAAGAATTACAATTTCTGCTGCTATGAATTGGCCAATATTCAGTTGTTGGTTTACCAAAAGAATAGATCCAAAAACAAGCATGGCTGCTGTAATGGCAGTTTTAAATGCAACCATACTTCTGTACTGCGTCAAAAGAATTTTGAAGTGATCGTTTCGCGCTTTTAAGTAGCTAATGGTAGCCTGATCTGTTTTTTTCAAGTGAAGGGCATGTCCTGCGGTTAGCTTGATGAATTTGATAATTCTAGCCATTTCCTCTAACCAAGCCGCAACTTTATATTTTCCCTTGCTCTCCTCCAGGCTAGTTTCTAATCCTTTTCCTCCCGTGTAGTAAATAATGAGCCAAAGTATCAATACCAACAAAAGCGAAAAGATGATAAAGAAAGGATGATAGAAAGAAAGAAGGATCAATCCAAAGCAGATCTGAATGGTAGCTGTGGGGATCTCCAGCAAAATTTTGGAGAGACTCTTTTGTAAGGTAGCGGTATCAAAAAAGCGATTGATCAATTCAGGGAGGTAGACCCCATCTGTCTTTTTAAGATCCAAGCGAGGAATTGCATCTGCGTAGGCAAAGGCATAGCGAACAAATATTCGTTGTTGAATTTTTTCAATAATCTTCATTTGATTGATCTGCATCAATCCGCTGGCCAATACCGCTGCAACCACTAGGAATATTAGTACGTAGATGGATGCCCGGAATGAGGCACCTAGTACAAATCCTACAATGGACTGAATACCTAGCGGAACACTCAATAAGATCAAACCATTGAGTATTGCGTAAAAATAAATTGACCAGATTTCCGCTTTTTCCAACTTTACAAGATCCAGCACCCTTGACAAGGGACTTTTTTGATATTTCATTTTCAATTTTGTTGATAGTGTAGAGCAAATAGCTTGCCAAAAAGGTTGGTAAGCCAGTTACAAATTCAATCAACAAAAATTGGGCGGTGGGGTGGTTTTTTCAAGCAGAGGAGCCGGGGGGATATTGGCAGCAGAACGGCAAGGTTTTGCAAGTAGGCTAACTGGTTCTACTGCGCTGACGGGGAAAGCGTTGTGACTAGAAAAGTCCTTTTTACTTTCTTTGATTTCGTTCAATTGATTCGAGGAGCTTTTTTCTTCGTCCACCACAAAAAGGGTCACCTGATTTTTTGCCAGCATAGCCTGGGCCAGCGGCAGGGTAACCGTTAGGGAGAAAACAAAGAATAGTATCGAAGCAATTAGTTTCATAAAGCTCAGCAAAGGTAAGGCTCATTGATTTTTTTTAGGGTTGACCCTTGTCAAAGAACTGTAAATAATTAACTTGAGCATTGAAAATCAATTTTCTAACTGTCTGAATCTCAGCACATGTCCTCCAATCAATCGGTAAATTCTCGCAATCTGGTCTTTACCCGGCTGTTTTTGGACTTTTTTAAAAGCGAAAAATTTTCAGGGTTTTTACTAATTGGGTGTACGGCTCTGTCCCTTTTGGTCGCCAATTCTTCCTCGGGAGAGAACTATGCGCATTTCTGGCATCGCCCTTTTGCTGGCCTTACAATTGAACTATGGATCAACGATGGCTTGATGGCCGTATTTTTTTTGTTGGTTGGG
>BJGL01000091.1 GCA_014190475.1 Bacteroidota bacterium | reverse complement strand
ATCCGGCCTCTATGGTTAAAATGCCTTTGGCTTTTTTAGCCTTGGAAAAATTGCATCAACTCAGTAATCCCCGAAAAAACGAACCTGGAGTGCCGACACTAAATCGTGATACCCGCATTGCATTTGACAGCAGTTATCCGCGTCAGGTTATCATGCGTAAAGATGGCTCAGCACCGGGAGAAATTCCTACTATCGGGCATCTGGTCAAACGTGCTTTTTTAATTAGTGAGAATGATCCCTACAATCGATTCTATCAATTCATGGGGCAGGGGCCTACCAATCAAATATTACAAACAAAAGGATATTCATCCGTTCGTATTACACGTCAGTTTATGGGTTTTACGGACGAACAAAACCGGCATACTAACGCAGTTCGTTTTTATAATCCTAACGGACAAGAGGTCTATAGCCAAGAACCGGGATATAACCGAGATAGTTTTTCATTTCCTGCCCCCATCCTAATTGGTAATGCGCATATCAACAGACAGGAGCAGTTAGTACAAGGTCCTTTTGATTTTACACGCCACAACTCAATTTCGTTGGCTGATATGCAAAAAATGCTACAGGCTGTGGTATTTCCCACTTCGCTTCCCAAAAAAAATCGATTCAATTTTTCTGAAGAGGATCGTTTATTTCTGTTACAGTACCTTTCTCAGTATCCTTCCGAAACTAATTATCCGAAGTATGACACGTCTGTTTTTTATGATAGTTATGTCAAATTCTTTTTTCAGGATTCCACTCATCAAATGCCACCAGGGGTTCGCGTATTTAACAAAGTGGGCTGGGCCTATGGATTTCTCACGGATGTTTCTTACGTAGTAGACACGATTAATCGGGTAGATTATTTCCTCTCAGCAACGCTCTATGTAAACAGCGATGGCGTGGTCAACGATTCTAAGTATGACGAGGAAACGGTGGGCTTTCCCTTCCTGCGGGAGCTGGGCAGGCTGGTTTATAACTACGAATTAACTCGGAATCGATCTTTTCGCCCCCCGCTGAATATACAGGGAGTTCAGTACGAAAAGCGGAATCTGGCGGATAATCGCCCTACTATTAAAGAAGCTGATAATTAGTTTTATTGATAATCAGTGCAGTGTATTTAAATTGCGACCCGAAAAAATAGTTAACTAAACTTTTTTGCACGGGGATTGTAGTATAGGCATGAACGCATTTACAATTAAGGATTTGGAGAATTTGTCTGGGGTAAAGGCGCACACCATCCGGATTTGGGAACAACGCTATAACTTTTTGAAGCCACAGCGTACGGAGACCAATATTCGCTATTACACCAATGAGGAGCTAAAGATCATCCTCAATATTTCCCTTTTAAATAAGTACGGGTTTAAGATTTCTCATATTGACCGCATGTCCCACGAGGAAATTGGGCAGCGAATTCTCTCACTTACTGACTCACAGGCTATTCAGGAGCGTAATGTCAACGAGCTTGTGAAGGAAATGATCGATTTAAATACGGATAAGTTAGACAAGGTTATTTCTGAGCATATTGCCTTAAAGGGGATGGAGCGTACGATGATGAAGTTATTATTCCCTTTTTTGGAGAAGATTGGAATTTTATGGGTAACCGGTCATATCAATCCTGCCCAGGAGCACCTGGTAACTAACCTGATTCGTCAAAAAATGATGGTGGCTATCGATAAGACCCCTCAACCTGTGAACCCTCAAAAAAATGTTTTATTGTTCTTGCCGGAAGGAGAGTATCACGAATTAGGCCTATTATTCTTGAATTATTTAATGAAGAATAAGGGGGTAGGAACCATCTATGCCGGCACTAATATTCCTTTTAAGGATGTGGCTTATATCATCGATCTGAAAAAGCCTGATTTCATATTCTGTCATTTGACTACAACGGTATCAAATTTCTCAATCGAGAAGTTTTTGGATAAATCTGCTCACTATTTTGAGGGTACACCGCTGATTGTTTCTGGACATCCCATTATGCATTACAAGAAAACTATTCCTTCGGGGATATCGTTTAAGTACTCGCTGGTGGAGATGATGGATTTTATCAACCAGTTGGGAGCCTAAGGCGCTAATCTTTCAATTTTCCAATTACCTGCTTGCTCTTTAGTATAAGAAATGCGGTCGTGCATACGGCTTGGTCTACCTTGCCAAAATTCAATTCGGCTGGGATTCACGCAATACCCACCCCAATGTGGAGGTCTTGGAATTAATGATTCGCCTTGGTATTTTTTTTCTAGTGCTGCATATTGTTCTTCCAGCCACGCTTTATTTTCTACAACTTGACTTTGGGGCGAGGCCCAGGCACCTAATTGACTTCCGATAGGACGACTATGAAAATAGGCATCACTGGCAGTTGCATCAATGGGGGTAGCCGTACCTATTATTCGTATTTGTCTTTCTAGTTCTTTCCAAAAAAATAATAACGAACAAGCAGGGTTTGCTTTTAGTTGTTGTCCTTTTGCACTTTCGTAATTAGTAAAAAAAACGAATCCGTTTTTATCATACCCTTTGAGTAATACAATTCTGGATTCAGGGGTATACCCATTGAGGGTGGAAAGTGTCATGGCATTTACTTCGTCAATATCGGCACGGGTAGCTTGTTCCCACCAGGTTGTAAACTGATCAAAGGGGTCCTTGGCTACCTCAGCTTCCTGTAGGCTGTGTAGTGCGTAGTCTCTGCGTAAATCTGCAATGGGGGACTTTGCCATATTCTTAGAAAGCATAAAGGTACAACTTCGTATTTTTAAGTATTAGTTATCTACTTCATGCAACCAATTATTGAGGCAAACCGGGTGCGCCAGTTATTTCTGATGGCGCTGATATTATTGATTGGTATTGTACTATTCAGAGAGTTATCTTTTTATATACCAGCACTCCTAGGAGCTCTTACGCTTTATATTTTGCTTCGTTCAACTTTTTTTAGGTTAACGGAATTGCGCAAATGGAAAAAAGGCCCTACTGCATTACTGTTGATGATGGTTTCTTTGCTGATGATTTTATTTCCGGTAGCCTTGCTGCTACAAATGTTATCCGGAAAACTCACCTATGCCTTGGAGCACTCCGGAGAATTGGTAATCTCGCTCAAGCAGGTAGTTGCAGAAATAGAAACGCGCTATCATATTGTAATTCTCAGTGAGGCCAATATTAACAAAGTAGGAGAGTGGATGGCTTCCTTACTACCTCGGATGTTGGGAGCTACTTTTAATTCTTTGTCTACTATTTTCTTTCTCTATTTCATTCTATATTTTCTTTTTACACAGGGACGTGCTTTTGAAAAAGCATTAGCGCAATACATGCCTTTCCGCGCCGACAATGTGGGGTTACTAGAAAAAGAAGTGCACTCAATGGTGGTAGCTAATGCAGTTGGGATACCCGTCGTGGCGTTTGCGCAAGGAGTGATAGGTTTAGTTGGTTATTTACTGATTGGGGTGAAGGAACCATTTTTTTGGTTTGGGATTACTTGTATTGCCGGCATGTTACCTGTGATTGGAGCTGCGTTGGCTTATATTCCGTTGATCATTATTTTTCTGGCTAATGGACAAATGGGGCAGGGGGTTGCCATGTTCGTTTTTGGATTTGGTGTAATTGGAACCGTCGATAATTTTTTGCGGTTTACGTTGCTTCGAAAAATTGGCGATGTGCATCCGTTGGTGACTGTATTTGGAGTGATTGCCGGACTTAGTTTATTCGGCTTTATTGGGTTGATCTTTGGTCCCTTATTGATTTCACTTCTTTTGTTATTGATACGAATTTATCGGTCTGAATTTGTAGTTAAACACCGGGCTATTGGATGAACGCACTTCCTGTTTCAGATTGGTTCAACCTTTTTTCTAAGCTTACCTGGCGTCGTTTTATCAATGCATTGAAAGTTTGGTCTAGTTATCAGTTGAGTAAATGGACTGGTAAACCTATACAATGGGGGCTTCCCATTTCTATTTCATTTGAACCTACCACATCTTGTAATCTACGTTGCCCGGAGTGTCCTAGTGGTCTCCGTTCATTTAGCAGACCAACAGGGATGTTACAGCGTGACTTTTTTAGTAGTACTATTGACCAGCTTCATCTGGAGTTATTCTACCTAATTTTTTATTTTCAGGGCGAACCCTATTTGAATCCTGATTTTTTAGACATGGTGCGCTATGCCGCCGATCGAAAAATTTATACAGCTACCTCTACTAATGGGCATTACCTGACGGATACCAATGCACGTCGTACCATTGAAAGTGGTTTGGATCGGTTGATTATTTCTATTGATGGCACTACACAAGAAGTATATCAGCAATATCGGGTAGGAGGAAATCTAGAAAAAGTATTAGAAGGCGCGCGTACGCTCATGCATTGGAAAAAGCAGTTAAAAAGTAAAACACCATTTGTAGTTTTTCAGTTTTTAGTAGTTCGCCCTAATGAACATCAATTAGAAGAGGCTCGCGCATTGGCAAAGCAAATTGGGGTCGATGCTATTTGGTTCAAAACAGCGCAGGTCTACGATTTTGAGAATGATCCTAATCAACTCATCCCTCTTAATTCATCTTATAGCCGTTATCGCAAAACTGAAAAAGGAACGGAGTTCAAAGGACAACTGACTAATCATTGTTGGCGACTGTGGCATGACCCGGTTATTACCTGGGATGGACTGGTAGCGCCATGTTGTTTTGATAAGGATGCTTCCCATCGCTTAGGAGATTTAAAGCAAGAGTCCTTTGCTTCCATTTGGCAGAGTGATTCGTATAAAAAATTTAGAGCTACGTTATTACAAGGACGTAAGCACATTGATATCTGCGCCAACTGTTCGGAGGGTACAAAAGTGTGGGGTGATTAGCGCTGGCCAAGTGATGCCCTTTTGATTGCTGCTGCTTGATGTTTAAACATTAACTTTGTCCCATGGGCATTGAGCAGGATATTCAGCAAACACGATTCAGAAATAATTTTCAAAAGGTGGCGGTCAATCTGCTGTATACAAACGGTTGGTTGCGCGA
>BJGL01000090.1 GCA_014190475.1 Bacteroidota bacterium | reverse complement strand
TAGTGTATAAGGATTCGGATATTCTCTATGTGAATATTAGTAGCCTTCATAAAATTGCCAAGTACTCCGGCAAGGAGGGGGCAGTACCCAAGGTGAATAAGTTGGGTAGTGATGTTTGGAACCGCTTGAAAGAAAAAACAAAGTCTAAGGTCAAGGAAATTGCCTTTGACCTGATTAAACTCTATGCCACTCGTAAAGCACAACAAGGATTTGCACATGCGCCTGATAATTATTTACAAACCGAGTTAGAGGCTTCCTTTATTTACGAGGATACACCGGATCAAAGCAAGGCCACTGCCGATGTAAAAAAAGATATGGAATCTTCTTCACCCATGGACCGATTGGTTTGTGGCGATGTGGGATTTGGAAAAACTGAAGTTGCAATACGGGCTGCTTTCAAAACCTGTGTGGATGGAAAGCAAGCGGCTGTTTTGGTGCCTACCACTATTCTTGCTTTTCAGCACTATAAAACATTTAAAGAACGACTCAAGGATTTTCCGGTAACCGTAGATTATCTCAACCGTTTTAAATCGGCCAAACAAAAAAAGGAAACCCTGCAAAAATTGGCGGAGGGAAAAATTGATATCATTATTGGTACACATGGACTTTTGGGTAAGGAAACGGTGTTTAAGGACTTAGGATTATTGGTAGTGGATGAGGAGCAAAAATTTGGAGTAGCACACAAAGAAAAAATTAAAACACTTCGCTCTACCGTGGATTGTTTGACATTGACGGCAACTCCTATTCCTCGTACATTACAGTTTTCACTGATGGGCGCGCGTGATTTGAGTATTATTAATACACCACCTCCCAATCGGCAGCCTATACAAACCGAGGTGATGGTCTATAACGAAGATCAGATTCGTGATGCCATCTATTTTGAAACAGAGCGTGGCGGACAGGTGTTCTTTATATACAACAGAATTGCCGGACTTGCAGAAATGGCCTCTATCCTAAAAGGGCTCTGTCCCGATCTATCCATTGGTTATGCGCACGGCCAAATGGAGGGCCATGAACTGGAAGAACGAATTCTTGATTTTATTGACCGTCGCTACGATGTACTGGTCTGTACCAATATCGTGGAGAGTGGCGTGGATATCCCATCAGTCAATACCATCATTGTCAATAATGCCCATCAGTTTGGATTGAGTGATTTACATCAGTTGAGAGGTCGTGTGGGACGAAGCAACAAAAAGGCGTTCTGTTATTTATTGGCACCCCCACTGAGTACCTTGCCCAACGATTCCAGAAAGCGTTTGCAAACCCTGGAGCAGCACAGCGATTTAGGAAGTGGTTTTCAAATTGCCATGCGCGACCTGGATATCCGAGGAGCGGGTAATTTATTGGGGGGCGAACAAAGTGGCTTTATGGCCGAGATTGGTTTTGAGATGTATCAGAAAATTCTCAACGAAGCCATTCGTGAATTGAAGCGAAGTGATTTTAAAGAACTCTTCAAAGAAGAGATTGCAAAGCAAGATGATTTTGTTCAGGATTGTACTATTGATACAGATTTGGAAATTTTAATTCCTGATGATTATGTTTCCAGTATTACTGAGCGCTTATCACTGTATCAGCGCTTAGACTCTTGTGAAACAGAGGAAGAATTGGTGGAGATCCATCACGAAATTGCCGATCGATTTGGACCAATACCCAAGCCCGTAGAAGATTTATTTGTAACCGTTCGCTGTCGCAAACTGGCTATTGAATTGGGATTTGAGAAAATGAGTTTGAAAGATCAAACGCTTCGTTGCTTTTTTATTAATCGCCCCGACTCTCCTTATTTTGAATCAACAACTTTCCATTCGATTCTTTCCTATCTACAAACAGAAACCCGTCAAGCTCATCTTAAACAGACCGGTCGTTTATTTTTATTGGTCGTAAATGAAGTGAATGGTATGGAAACAGTACATAGATTCCTGTCCAGCTTAAACAATTGGGTACAAAAAAAGAGGTGAGCACAACCTGTACCCACCTCTTTCTCTATTTGCTGAAAGAATTACCAGCCTTGCTTGGCAACACCAGCTTTGATAGCCGCCAGTGCTTTTTCTTCGTTCATCAGCGTGGTTAATTTATTTCCCTTGCCATCGTTTCCTTGTGCCATATAAGCACCTTTGGCAGTTTTGGTGATAACAGCATCCTGCATAACGCAGCCTTTCTCTTTTGTCTTTACGTTGTACGCGGTGATTTTGATGTCTGACATGTTAAAAAGTTTTCGTGTTTAGGTCGTGAAGGTAAGTGTTCCGGCCGAGAAGAAAAAAAACCGCTATCACCGCCATTTTCCGCGGGTATTTTTTTACCCCAGCCTTCAATTTTATTCCTGTTAACCAATTACTCCTAAAAACCTCATCTATGAAAAAAATTTATATACTCTTTTGTCTTTTGGGTCAGTTCTTGTACGGCCAGGCCCAACCTCTCTACCCACCTGTTTTTGATTGTTATCAGCAGGATGCTGGGTTATCTTCCCTTACGCAACCCTGGGTGCAACAATTTGAAAAAATTAAGTGGGATATACAGCAACAGGTAACAGCCTTGATTCAAGCCGAGCAAGTTTTTGTTGCGCAAGCAAAGCCGCATTACCGGGATTTGCGATCCGTTGTGAATATTGCCAAGACGCTTAATCGGTTGGATAGTGTGTATGATCAATTTTTTGTCCAAGCAGCTACTGACATCCAGACCAATTATGGAGCAATGTCAGGTTGTGTGGTTGATCAAACCATGAGTAGTAAAGACTCGTATCTAATAGATTACCTGGAGGAAAAAGTTTTCCAATTAACCATCAATTATGCCAGTCAGGAATTTGCCCGTCAGTTAGGTTTTAAGTCAGCGCGTGTATTTATTGATCAGGAAACTGATAGTTGGTTGACAAGAGATCAGGATTTATCAGAGCCTGATTTGCAGTTGGAGCAACCCTTGCAAGATGATTATTTCTGGTGTGTATTTAATGCAGACTGGGAACTGGAACTCACGAATCCCGAATCGGAATTGATCCAGGTAATGGAAAATAACATAGGGAAAGGCAAACAATCGAAGTTGAAAGAAATTCTCTTGTTCATTTTTGATAACTGGCGAGAGATTGAGGATATCTTGAATTGGCTTAACACCAATGTATTTGGAGATTGTCATGCCGTAGCGCGTGCTTCTTTTAAAGAAACCATACCACTTGATCGAAACCTAAGCCCTGATCATCGCAGGAAAATAAGTTATCAGGTTTTGCAGCGAGGGGTTCTCTTGGATGGACGTGCCACTAAAACAAATTTAAAGGGTGTAGCACGGGTATATAAAAAGAAATGGATCGGGTGGGGAAGAGACCGGATGCAGCAAGTGGGAATTAGTTATTGCACGCTTCAATTTGATCCTTGTAATAATCGCCCATGGCCATCGGATGGCTCGCCTTATATTCAGGCGCCAAATCACCGTTATGCAAAGACAGTTTTACAACAAGTTCACCCTTATGCGCTTTCGATTCGTAATAGCCAAGAGGAGTTTTTAACCTTCGATATTCATTTTAATAGTTCCTACTTAAAATCGATTTACTTATTTGGAAACCGACCCTGTTATGGAAACTGAACAAAGCCGTTTTGTGCAAACGATCGGTGGTGTATTGATTTTAATGGCTTTGTTTTTTCCTTTATGGGCGGCTGCTTTTATCGCTGATACATTAATCAGAAAAAATACTAGTCCTAAAACCGAAGTACTCAATGCGGGCTTTATTGATCTGGTGAGTAGTGGGCAGGTAAGTGCTTCTGCAAGGTTGATTCGTTTACGGATTGGAGAACCTGATAAGTTCTCCCTTCCTTTTACCATCTACAGTGGAGTTAGTAATAATGCTTTTCCAGCACAGGTAATGGGAATGGCTGCGCGGACCAATGAACACTTAGTCACCCAATTTATTACACCACTCAGTGGTCTTCTCAATTTTAGTATCGATGGCTGGAGATGCTTTAGCAAACAAGAAAAAATTACGCAAGCTGGTTTTATTTATCAATTGGGCGAACGTTTGTTGACGGGTTATCGCACTACTCTTCCGGGGAGTTGGCTAAATGGCAGACCGCATAATTTTCTAAACAGCTTTGCTACGCTGGGATTATTTTTTCAAACCGGAGCCTGGGAAAAAGATCGTTCCGCTAATATGGGTACTTGTTGGGTCAGTATTCGGTATCATGCTGCTTATACTAACCCATCGCAGCTGAATATTTTTTTAGAGGGGCTCAATACCAATGGTATCTATAGTGGGTACTCGCTGGGATTTGGATTAGAGATTAGTTATACGGTTCATCTCAAAGCACAGGTGTATCGGTACGATAAACCTCCTGAACCGGTGTACAGTTTACCACTGTATCAGTTTAGTTTTAATTATGCCTTGCAGGGGAAAAACTAGATATCCAGTTTTGCGTATTTCGCGTGACTCTCAATGAACTCACGACGTGGTGCAACTTCATCGCCCATCAGCATACTAAAAATGCGATCGGATTCCGCGGCACTTTCAATGGTAACACGCTTGAGTGTACGCGTAGCCGGGTTCATGGTAGTTTCCCATAATTGCTCGGCGTTCATCTCTCCCAATCCCTTGTAACGCTGGATCGTGACAGAATCTTCTTTACCGGCACCCAGTTTTTCAACCAATGCCTTGCGTTGATCTTCATTGTATGCGTAAGCCTGTTCTTTACCTTTTTTCACGAGATAAAGTGGGGGCTGCGCGATATAAACATACCCTTGTTCGATCATCTCCTTCATATAACGATAGATAAACGTAAGGATCAGTGTGGCAATATGTGATCCGTCCACGTCGGCATCGGTCATGATGATCAACTTATGGTAACGGAGTTTGCTGAGGTCAAGTGCTTTGGGATCTTCTGGTGTTCCAATTTTTACACCCAGTGTCGTAAACATATTTCTGATCTCCTCATTGTCGTAGATCTTATGCTCCATCGCTTTTTCTACGTTGAGGATTTTACCACGCAAGGGGAGAATAGCTTGA
>BJGL01000089.1 GCA_014190475.1 Bacteroidota bacterium | reverse complement strand
TGTCCAGTAATATCTTACCAATGCGGCAGGCTAGGATTTGTGTTTTACCTGTACCCGGTCCAGCAATCACCATCACAGGGCCTTCAATGGTTCGAACGGCTTTTTGTTGCTGTTCATTCAATCGCTGGTATTCCTCACGAAATTTCAATTCCAATTTCTCTCGGCTTATAGACATACGGATGAACTTTTTCCGGGTTCAGTAGTTATTCTAACGAAATTAATTGTTTCGAACAGCATGGCCACTTACTCTTTCCAGACCAAACAATGTATTCCAATTTCCATGGAGCAAGCCTGGGACTTTTTCTCCAGCCCGGCTAACCTCCAGCGAATCACTCCCCCGGAAATGGGATTTGAAATCATTTCCCGCTTTCATGGACTTCGAATGTACCCAGGGCAATTAATTGAATACAAAGTGCGCCCTCTTTTGGGAATACCTCTATATTGGATGACTGAAATTACCCAGGTGCAAGAACCCGTTTATTTTATAGACCAGCAGCGATTTGGCCCTTACAATTTTTGGCACCATCAGCATCATTTTAAGGCTATTCCCGGAGGAGTTGAAATGACAGATATTGTCCATTATCGTATCCCGTTTGGTCTGCTGGGGGATTTAGCCAACTGGCTATTTGTGAAGAAAAAGCTACAAGGTATTTTTCAGTATCGCTATAAAGCTGTTGAGGAACTATTTGGAACCCTGAAGTAGCCCAAGTAGGTTCAATTACACAATTGAATTATTGGTAATCTTGATCAAGGAGGTAATATTATTCACTTCCAGTTTTCGGAATATATTATAACGATGTACCTCTACGGTTCGTTTAGAGATAAATAGTTTTTCGCTGATCTCCTTGGACGAGTGGCCTTCTTTAATCAAGGTTACAATCTCTAATTCTCGTTTTGTCAATTGATTAATTCGGTAAGCCGGGTCTGATTGCTGTTCGCTGATCACCTGATTGGTAATGTAATCTTTGATATTTCTGCAGATATACCGGCTCCCTTCATGAATGGTAGTAATGGCTTGGATCATTTCATCAAACGAAGAGGTCTTGGATACATAGCCGCTGGCCCCACTAATCAACATCTGCTTGATCAACATGATGTTGGTGTGCATGGAAACGCCGAGAATTTTTATTGAAGGCAGTTTCTCTCTTATTTTTTTAGTTAATTCTATTCCGGACATGCCCGGGAGTGTAATATCCATCAATACTACATTCGGTAGGGTGTTACTAATCTCTTCAAATGCCTTTTCACCATCCAAAGCAGTTCCTGCAATCTCAAATTTTGGGTTGGTGCTTAAAAGACTAGCCCACATGTCTATAACCATGCGGTGGTCGTCAACCAGGTACAGTTTTATTTTTTGCATAAGTACCTCTTTCTATTTCATAAGTAATCTTATCTAAGAATGAGTATGGCGGCACCGAATATATAAAATTTGCTAATAGAGCGTAAACACTTGAGTATAATTACGTAAATATACGTAATTGCTTATCCGGGAATTCTGGAGATATATTTTTCTATCTGCTTGATCTGATCAACCAATTGAGGGGTCGTGGGCTTTAATGCTTTTGCTTTTCGGAAAAAGTCTTTTGCAGCTCGAAATTCTCTCTTGTTCATCATTAAACTACACATTTGCAAATATGCTGCAGCTTGATTTTCTTTATCAGGAAGTCCTTTTCTTAAAGCCTGTCTTACATAGCTCTCTGCCTGTTTCAAATCATTCTTTTGCATGGCTAACATGCCCATCTGCAATAAGCTGGCCCCTTCTGCTTCTTTCATAGGCATTCCGAGATCTAACCCTTTTTTCATCATCTTCTCCGCACCATCAAAATCCTGTTTCATCATTGCTAAATTTCCTTTCAATGTGAAGTAGACAGAACGAATGGGTTTATAAAGCAGATTAGGGTATTTGATTGAGGCTAACACTTTTTCTGCACCATCCATATCGCCACTTTCCATGTATTCCTGAATGAGTCGGAGTGGACCAAAAAAGAAATGACCGGCAATGAGTAATACACCAATCAAATAAAGTGGAAAGGATGGCCAGAAACTAAAGGCAAGATTGGCACCCACCCCTAATAGTATGCAAACTATGCCTATTACAAATCTGAATTTTATTAATGTATTGTAGAGCTTCATGCTTTTGTAATTGTAGGACGTGCAAGATAATCTATCCTGCGAAATCCTCTTTACAATAAAAAAGGTGTTACCGGTAGGATAACACCTTTTCTTAATAAGTGGGTCAGCATCAATGCTTCAGGTCAAAGCGATCTAGCATCATTACTTTATCCCAGGCGGCTATAAAATCCTTTACAAATTTCTCAGGACTATCAGCACATGCGTATACTTCAGCTAATGCACGGAGTTCGCTGTTAGATCCAAAGATCAGGTCAACACGGGTGGCTGTCCACTTGGTAGCATCTGTTTGGCGGTCTTTGCCTTCAAACACATCCTTTGCCTCACTGACAGGACTCCAGGCTGTGGACATATCAAGCAGATTCACAAAGAAATCATTGCTAAGTGTTTCGGGACGGTTGGTAAATACGCCGTGATTAGATTGGTCGTAATTAGCTTTTAATACACGCAATCCACCAACTAGCACCGTCATCTCTGGCGCTGTCAGATTCAGTAATTGTGCTTTATCAATGAGTAAGTTTTCAGCAGAGATCGTGTATTTCTTTTTTGCATAATTGCGGAATCCATCGGCAATCGGCTCCAATACTGCAAAAGACTCAACATCGGTTTGTTCTACTGATGCATCAGTTCGTCCAGGTGTAAAAGGAACACTCACGGTTACGCCAGCTTTTTCAGCAGCCTTTTCTATTGCAGCACAACCACCCAACACAATCAGGTCTGCCAAGGAAACCTTTTTACCACCTGTTGCACGTTGATTAAATTCAGTTTGTATCGCCTCTAGTTTTCCTAATACGCTACTTAACTGAGCAGGGTTGTTTACTTCCCAGTATTTCTGAGGAGCCAGCCGAATACGAGCTCCATTGGCACCACCACGTTTATCAGAGCCACGGAATGTAGACGCAGCAGCCCAAGCAGTTGTAACCAATGAAGAAATACTAAGACCTGAACTAAGAATTGATTTTTTTAATTCTTGAATATCATTTTTATCAATGAGTGCATGATCAACAGCCGGGATGGGATCTTGCCAAATCAACACTTCAGCAGGAACTTCAGGTCCTACATAACGTGTAACAGGACCCATATCGCGATGGGTTAATTTGAACCAGGCTCTTGCAAAGGCATCCGCAAACTGATCAGGGTTTTCTAAAAATCTTCTGGAGATTTTTTCATACGCTGGGTCTAGGCGCAATGAAAGATCCGTGGTCAGCATAGTCGGTAAATGCTTTTTTGATCCATCATGTGCATCCGGAATTGATTGCTCAGCATTTTTTGCTACCCATTGATAAGCACCAGCGGGGCTCTTCGTTAATTCCCATTCGTACTTGAAAAGATTTTCAAAATAATTATTACTCCATTTGGTTGGTGTATTGGTCCAAGTCACTTCCAAGCCACTGGTGATGGTATCACCGCCTTTACCAGATTTAAATTTACTGGTCCAACCAAATCCTTGTTCTTCGATAGAAGCTCCTTCGGGCTCTGCCCCAAGTAATGCAGCATCACCCGCACCATGCGCCTTTCCAAATGTGTGTCCGCCTGCTATTAATGCAACTGTTTCTTCATCATTCATCGCCATGCGTGCAAACGTTTCACGGATATCACGTGCAGCAGCAATTGGATCAGGATTTCCGTTAGGTCCCTCCGGATTTACATAAATCAATCCCATCTGCACGGCAGCTAAAGGATTTTCCAAATCACGATCACCTGTGTAACGCTGATCATCCAGCCATTTTTTTTCTGAACCCCAATACACGTCTTGTTGTGGTTCCCATACATCGGTTCTTCCTCCAGAGAAACCAAAAGTTTTGAATCCCATTGATTCTAAGGCAACGTTACCTGCAAGAATCATTAAATCGGCCCAGGAAATTTTATTACCGTATTTCTGTTTGATCGGCCACAATAATCTTCTTGCTTTATCAAGGTTTGTATTGTCAGGCCAGCTGTTCAGCGGCGCAAAACGTTGCTGACCCATTCCACCACCACCTCTTCCATCTGCCGTTCTGTAGGTACCTGCGCTATGCCAGGTCATACGAATAAAGAAAGGCCCGTAATGACCAAAATCAGCAGGCCACCATTCTTGTGAATCGGTCATCAATTTTTCGAGGTCTTTTTTCAAGGCCTTATAGTCCAGACTTTCAAATGCTTTTTTATAGTCGAAATCAGCATCCATAGGATTGGTTAGGGACGAATGCTGGCGTAAAATATTCAGCTTTAACTGATGCGGCCACCAGTCTTGATTACCCGTACCACTTCCACTGTGACCAGTTTTTAAAGTGCCATTGTGAAAAGGACACTTACTAACATCATTTACGTTGTACGAAACATCGCTTTTAGGTACTTGCTTATCCATAGAATAGTAATTTTTGAGGGACTGCAAAGTTCCCACCAAAATGGCGATGTACCAAGAACTATAGTTAGTTCTTCAATAAAAAGTTAGCAGGCACTGAAAAACGGCTTCTCCAAGAGCGCTCGGAGTGGTCCTGACCTGGCCAGGAGCGGCTAACCCATTGCTTACTCTTATACCCCCTTTTTGCCATGATTTGATCAACACTTTTTTGTAAGGAAGCATACATTGAATCCAGGGTTTCGGTACCATGGTCAAAGTAAAGCCGATGATTTTTGGGAGAGGGGAGTGATTGCTCCAGATATGAAAAAAAGGCCCCGGGAACTGGGTTGTTTTCCATGGTGAACAAGCCTGGCCAATGGGTTGACAAACAAGCGGCACCACCAAAAACGGCTGGGTATTCACAGATGGCGTATAGAGAAATTAAGGCACCCATGCTGCTACCCGCAATGAATGTGTTGTTTCGATCAGTTTTAGTAGAATACGTTTTATCGATAAATGGTTTTAACTCCTGGGTAAGAAAATTCAAATAGCGATCTGACATAAT
>BJGL01000088.1 GCA_014190475.1 Bacteroidota bacterium | reverse complement strand
CCATGATTGCAGCTAGTCCGGCCGATATGTATTTTACACCCCAGGTACTTAACCCATTGCTTAGTATAAAATTTAAAAGAGCCAATAAAAGCAATGGTCGCCATTCTTTTCCTTTTGGAAAGGGTGCACCGATTATTAAAAAGTAAGTGACGTAAAGTATTCCTGCACTTAATTGTCTTAAACCGGCCAGTTGTAAGGCAGGTATATGACGAACACCTTCTTTTGAAGCCACCCAGGTAGTTCCCCAAAGAATACAGACGGCCGCTAGAGCAAAAATAGCTTTGGTTCTTGTACCTTTTTTATGAAGCGTGAAGGGATTGAATTCAGCCAGCCTCCTGAGCGTTTCTGCAGGTGTTTGAAGGAGTAAGCGGTTGAAATCAAATCTTGCCATTAGTGTTTGAAGTGACGAAGCCCGGTGATGACCATGGCTAGTCCATTTTGTTTGCAATAATCTATAGAGTCCTGATCTCGAATGGAACCTCCGGGTTGAATAAAGGCTGTGATACCAGCTTCATGCCCCATTCTTACACAGTCATTAAAAGGGAAAAAAGCATCACTGGCCATTACAGCACCCTTCAAATCAGCACTAAACTGTTTTGCTTTTTCTACCGCTTGTCGTAAGGAGTCTATTCGACTGGTCTGTCCACATCCCTTTCCAATTAGTTGTTTGTTTTTTACTAACGCAATGGCATTTGACTTGAGATGTTTACAAACAATGTTGGCAAATAACAAGTCCGCTTTTTCTGTTTCGCTGCATTCGCGTCCACCCGCTTCATTCCAGGTGGCTATATTGCCTTGATCGGTGCCTTGTGTAAGAACACCTCCCAGTATACCCTTAAAGGATACGGTGTTAGCTAAGTTTTGTTTTTGCTCCAGCAAAATTCGATTCTTTTTGCTTTGTAGCGTTGCGAGTGCTTCGGGTTCAAATGATGGGGCAATCAATACTTCAAAGAAAATAGAATTGATTGCCGCAGCTGTTTCTATATCGATGGAGCGATTTGTGATCAATACACCGCCAAAAGCACTTTCAGGATCACCAGCTAGTGCTGCATCCCAACTTTCCTTGACCGTAGTTCTTTGTGCAACACCACACACATTGGTGTGTTTGATAATGGCAAAAGTGGGAGAATCAAATTCACAAATCAATTGAAGGGCTGCATCCACATCCACCAAGTTGTTGTAAGAAAGTTCTTTTCCTCCCAATTGAGTAAACAAGGAAGAGAGATCTCCATAGAAGGTGGCTGCCTGATGTGGATTTTCGCCATAACGTAAAGAACGTGGACTACCACTTGCTTCAACAAATTGAAGTGTAGCGGCCGGATCAAAATATTTTGCAATAGCCACATCATAACGCGCTACTACTTGAAATGCTTTGGCGGCAAACTCTTTTCGTTGTTCCAGTGTAGTGGCACCTTGTTGTTGCGTCAGCAGTTCTACCAGCGTAGTATATTCTGTTTTGGCAGCTAAGACCGTTACATCTTTAAAATTCTTTGCAGCTGCACGAATCATAGAAGGCCCGCCGATATCAATTTTTTCAATGATTGCTTTTTCGTCGCTGGTGGAAGCTACTGTCTCTTCAAATGGATATAGATCAACAATAACCAGATCCAGGGTGGGAATCTTATACTGTTCCATTTCCTGTACGTGAGTGGCATCCTCCCGTTTACCCAAGATTCCTCCAAATACCGAAGGATGCAAGGTTTTAACACGGCCCCCTAGTATGGAGGGGTAGCCCGTCAATTGCTCTACGGGTACTACTGGTACCCCTAGCGATTCAATAAAAGTTTGTGTACCCCCGGTGGAGTATATGATTACACCTTGTTGATGTAGTAAACGAATGAGGGGTTCCAGCCCGTCTTTGTAAAAAACTGAAATGAGGGCGGTGCGGATAGTTTTATTCATGGAGTATGGAGCGTTGAAAGAAGAGCAAATGTACTCGATGATGAGGAGTGTACAAAAGCTCCTGCCGTTAACATATCATGAACCGGAATTCCCCGGGCGTTAAACAGTTTTTTCCAATTTGCACGAGTTCGAACACCCAGGGTTCCATCTAATATGGCTATCGTTATAGTTTGGTTTTGCACCCAACTACTTCCATAGTAGGGAGCAGCATTTGAAATAAGCAGTATCGTTTCTTTTTCCCTCCCCGTGATGGTTGGCGGTTCAAACTTCCGATTCGGTACAATGATTGTCCAATTTCCTACTTCAAAATAGGGAGTGAGCAGGGTGTCAGTTTGACGTAGGATTCGATAGTACCTATTACTGGCTTTAATCAACCTATTTTTCTTTACCACTTTTGCGCGGCCATTACTATCTAGGATATGAAGCGCCTGGTTGCCGTTGATCCAGCTGATTATGGGATTTGATTTGGATTGATAGATTATCAAGGCTTTTTGTTTTTGATGAAGGAAGTAATCACAACATTGCCATGTTATCAACAAACAGCCACCAATAGCAGTTAGTAGGGTGCTTGACTTACATTTTAGTAGTAAACAACCCGCTCCTGTTAAAATCACTATTAACAACAGGAAAGCTTCTCCCCAAGTCCAATGTAGTTCATCCAATTGTATACCGGGTATTTCACTAATCAATCGAATGTATTGATTCATCCAAGCAATTGTTATTTTGGCAACCATTCCTACGCCCGTACCTACAAATGGTATACTAGCGGTGAGCAGTAGTAATAACAGAATGTACAGGATACAGGTAGAGAGCGGTACAGCTACCAGATTACTCAATAAAAACCCAAGTGGAAATTGTTGGAAATAATACAAGGTAAAGGGAGAGGTTAATAATTGCGCAGCAAGCGTTACTGCTATAAGCGTGGTAACGGATTGTAAAAATTGAATACGGGTGATCAATACTTGCTGTATTGGTTTTGCAAATAATACGATACTGAGCACTGCGCTAAAGGATAATTGAAAACCTAAATCCCAAAGCCAATATGGCTGTATAACCAATAATAAAAAGCCTGCTGCAGTCAGGGTATTTATTGATAATGGTTTACGTCCTAGCATTTTCCCTACCGCATCAATGGTAAAGGCCAGGGCCGCTCGTAATACGGAGGGGGTAGCTCCAGCCAGTAAAGTAAAAAACCAGATGATTGTGATAATCAGAAACTGGGATAGCACCAGTCTGATTTTATTTTTTTGAAAAGGACGAACAAAAAACTGCAGTAACCATCCGAGCAATGCTAAGTGCATTCCTGAAATGGCAATGATGTGAATCACACCTGTTTTACTATAACTCTCTTGCAAAGTAGAATCCAGTTGTTCGCGGTAGCCAATCAACAAGGCAGCGGCTAATCCTGCAGCTTGAGGATCTTGTATACTTGACTCAAGTAATGACACTATTTTTCTTTGTACTTGGATAAGCAATCTGGTAAATAAATAGTGATAAGTACTGCTATCTAGTAGTAGAAAATCAGAATTTTTCACCATGCATCGATGTGTGATTTGCTGACGTAAATAATAAGTAGCCCAATCTCTTTCACCTGGATTGCCGGTATGTATTAGCCTGCTTGGAATTTTGATTAATAAGATCCGGGTTCCAGGTAATAAATGCGCAAGACTTTCCGATTGATAACTACTCAGTATAATCTTACCAACCGCTGGCTGTGGCGATTTTCCACGATGCAATGCGCAAACACTTGCTATTACTTGTGTGGTATTTGTTTTTTCAACCGGACTGGTTTCTATAACTAATTCCAAAGCAGGAGCGAGTGTATCAATTTCAATTTTCCCGATCCAATTTTTGTGGTTGCGAATGTCTGTTTCTGCTAAAAGAACTTGCCCTCCAGTAATAAATAGTAAACAGTAAGCAACAGACAACACAGTTTGCCAATGGTATCTTTTTCGGTGTGGTAAAAGAAAAAAGCCGAGCAGAAATACTAACCCCAAGCCTCCCGTTATCCAAGCTATATTGCTTGACCGATTAGCATATTCCTGTAACAGTATGCCCAGACAAAGTCCCAGAAAGGGAAAGAAAAACGGGGTACGTTGAATAAAAAAAAGCAGCGCTTGGTACACGCTGCTAGTATAATTGTCCTACTTGATCAGTACAAGAGGTAAAATCTATTTACTCAAGTACATACTCCGGTCCTTGTACAATTGGCGGAAGTAAGGATCACGTAAATCATCGATAAAGCGAATGGCTTCACCCGTTGATTTCATTTCTGGACCTAATTCTTTGTTTACGCCGGGGAACTTATTGAAGCTGAACACCGGTTCTTTGATCGCAAAGCCTTTCAGTTTTTTCTCAAACTTGAAATCTTTTAGTTTATGTGTGCCCAACATCACCTTGGTAGCTACATTCAAATAAGGAATCTGGTAGGCTTTTGCAATAAACGGAGTAGTTCTCGATGCACGTGGGTTCGCTTCAATTACATAAACCTTTCCGTCTTTGATGGCAAATTGAATATTGATCAGTCCCTGAATTTTTAAGGCACGTGCAATCTTCTCTGCATACTCCTCCATCTTCTGTACAAGTAGTGGAGAGAGATTGAAAGCAGGCAGCACTGCATTGCTATCACCCGAGTGGATACCAGCTGGTTCAATATGTTCCATCACACCCATCACATGAAAATCGGTACCATCAAAAATGGCATCGATCTCTGCTTCTTGGCAACGATCCAAGAAATGGTCGATCAAAATTTTATTCCCGGGAATATGTTTGAGCAAACTCACTACAGCCTTCTCTACTTCTTCGTCATTGATCACAATCCGCATGCGTTGTCCGCCCAGTACATAAGAAGGACGAACTAATACAGGATAACCTACTTTATTAGCGACTTCAATTGCTTCGTCTACATTCCAAGCGGTTCCGTATTCAGGATAAGGAATACCCAGTTCTTTTAGCATATCGCTGAAACGACCACGATCCTCGGCAATATCCAAACTGTCAAAGGAGGTTCCAATTATTTTGATACCGCGTTGGTGTAATCGTTCTGCCAACTTCAAGGCGGTTTGTCCACCTAATTGTACAATTACACCCTCTGGTTTTTCATGCTCCACAATTTCCCAGAGATGTTCCCAGTAAACAGGCTCAAAATATAATTTATCGGCCATGTCAAAGTCAGTAGAAACTGTTTCTGGATTAC
>BJGL01000087.1 GCA_014190475.1 Bacteroidota bacterium | reverse complement strand
ACGGTTTGCCCGTCATATACATTTTGAAAACCACGGGTAATCAGTACTTCGCCTTTTTCCAGTCCCGATTTGATTTCAATTTGACCGCCGTACGCTTCGCCAGTAGTCACTATTTTTTTACGAGCAACTAGATTATTTTTTGTTTGCTCTACCACGTACACATATCTACTTTTCTCATCCCGTTGCACCGTATTCAATGGCACAACAATCGTGCTGTCTGCCTTGTAATCAAGGATGCGCACATTTGCTGTTTGGTTGGGCTTGTACGCAGCATTAGCAGGAATAACAGCTTCCGCGCTAAAGGAGCGCGTAACTGCATTAATTGATTCACCCACTACATCAAGCTTTGCTGTAAAGTTTTCTTTTCCACTCTCCAACACTTTTACATCAATGCTGGTGCCTTTTTTAACGCGTCCGATGTAATTCTCAGGAATATTGGTTACCACTTTCAATCGACTATTATTGACAATACGGATTCCCATACCCGGTGTTGCCGCTGCTTGCGGCGTATAGAGTTCGCCCACTTTTACATTCAACTCATCGATAACACCGGAAATCTCTGCTTTAACACTGGCCATATTTACTTGCTCCTGTGCCATACCTACCTGTGCTTGTGCAGCACGTAGTTGAGCAGCCAATGCGTCCACATCTGCTTTTGCGTTGACTACGCTGATCTCTGCTCCAATATTTTGCTTCCAGAGGTTTTCGTAACGCTGTAAAATAGTTTGTGCCTGCTCCAGTCTTGCTTTCAACATACCCGTTTGCTGTTGCGCAGCCGTCAATTGTTGTCTGGCTACGGCATCGTCTAGTTTCAATAAGGTCTGTCCCTTGCTGACACGCTGTCCAAGTTTTACAAAAACAGCCTTGATCACTCCACCCATACCGGATGGAGCCACATAGGCCATGTCCTCCGCTTCAACACGACCTTGCAAATCGATGTAGTGCGCAAATGCACCTTTTTTCAAGGTATCAACTGACACTAAAAAAGCAGAGCGTGCTGTACTAGGATCCGCCAAGGCTAATTTCTGTTCGAGTTCACGCAAGGTGTTTTCTAAGGTGGCTTTCTCTTTTTTTACTTCCTCGATTTTTTTACGAAGTTGTGCAGCGTCTCCATTCTTCTCCTGTGGACCTCCACAGGCTACTAAAAGAATAATTGGCAAAAAGAAGAGGGTGCGTGTTGATAGCGTATTCATAGTTTTAATTTTCTGTGTTTTATAATTTTCCAGTTGCTTTAAGCCAATCGATCCGTGCAATGATGGCATCGGCAAGGGCTGTGGTATAATTAGTTTGAGCGGCCTTCCATTCGTTCTGTGCTAAATTGATTTCTGTTTGTGAACCCAGCCCCAGTTCGTACTTTTTCTTGATTTGCTGATACACATTAGCAGCGAGTTCTACATTTTGTTTTTGAAAATCCATCCGACTAATAGCAGATTGAAAATTATTTTTTGCACTGGCTACTTCACTGTCAATGGTGCGCTTGAGTCCTTCGATTTCGTTACGCGTTCGTTCTAACTCAATTTTAGTCTGCGTGATTTTAGAGCGCGTTACAAAACCATTGAAAAGTGGCATAGTTAAACCCACACTCACATTAGAAATAGTAAACCAGCGCTGATCCATATCTAAAAAATTCCAGGTATTGCGCTGTGCATTCTTTGCATACACTCCATTCAGCGCCAGCGTTGGAATTTGACTGAGTTGGTATCGACGAACATTATACTCTCCCAATTTTCTACCCAGGTCTGCGTATTGAAATTCTTTACGATCCTTGTAATCATAAGAAGCAGATTCCAGCATTCCATCTTTGATCATCTCCGGAGTGAGGGTATCAGTAAGCGTCAGCTGATCTGCAACCGGCATACCCATCAACACTTTTAAACCATAATATCCATTGGAGACCATGGCAAGTGCCTTGTTCTTTTCCGTTTGCAGATTAGCAAGCTGAACGGCAACACGATCGATATCCAGTTTTTCACGAAATCCATTCTGATACAGCACACGCGTGTCTGCTAAGTTCTTTTGCACAAAAGAAATGGTAGAATCCAACAACTCCAATTGTGTACGACTCACCACTAATTGATAATATACTTTCAACACATTAGCCTTGATAATTTCAGCAGTCAATTCAGCATTCTTTCCTGCAAAATCCATGGCTGCTCTACGTGCTTGCAACCCAACAAACACCTGGCCATCAAAAAGTATTTGACTCAAACTCACCGCAGCATTGGCGCTATATCGGGTACCAAATTGTGCAGCAATAAATCCAAAATCAGGAGGCATGTTAATCGGGTTACCATTACCATCCTTTACGCCCTTATCGATCAAAACCTGATAGGTAGCCGGAGAAATAAAATTGGGAATTACCTGTGTAGCCACATTTGGATTGACAGTAGTGCTGATACTCCCATTGATATGAGGAAATGCGGCAGCTGTTATTTGACGATTTGTTTCTTGCTGCAACTTGATACCTAGCAATGCATTTTTTACTTGCACATTATTCTTCATGGCATAATCCACGGCTTGTTGTGCCGTAAATGCATGTTCCGCTACGCGAAGCGTATCGAGTGCCTGCGCTTGTTGAATACCCAACACAGCAACCACCCCTAACAAAATCACTTTTGACTTATTCATCTTCATTTATTTTTTCTTTTTTCCTGGTAATCCTGAATTAACTGATGTCCTTTTACCGTAGCTAAACCATAGGTGAAATTTTCAGCAATCAATTGAGCTGTTTCCGCCATATTGAACTGTGTAGGCGGATAAACATTAATATCGAAGGGAATCATCATCGATTGCAACCGATAACGGCTGATAATTTCTAATTGAACATCCTCGCGATACAAACCTTCACGAATACCTCGCTGAATATTGCAACGAATAAAATCGAGCAGGAACTGATTTTTGTATTCATTGAATCGCTGAAATCCTAATGGATGGTATTTCTGAAGATCGAATAACACCATGGGGTTCATATTGCGGAAGTCCTCCATCACGCGTTCCATGATTAAAAAAATCTCATGGATGGCATCCTGTGCTTCCGAAGCAATTTGTTCGCATTGCTGACGAACCACGTCGGTGTGGCGCTTGACCACTTCCACCACCAGTTGGTCCTTATCAGCATAATATTGGTAGAGCGTTTTTTTGCTCATACCCAAGGCCTCGGCCATGTTTTCCATGGAAACGGAGCGGATGCCAAAACGCATATACAGCTCCTCGGCCTTCTCTGCAATTCGATTTTTAGTTTCCATGTGTCGATTTGGGGCCGCAAAACTATGGAAACTATAAGCGTTTTCAAAGTTTCTTCTGTTAAAATCCCATGAAATCTGGCCAAAAACCGGGGCGAAAGGGGCTTGAATTGTAGTAATTTAGCCTCAAATACCCCCTATGGACCCCAAAAGACCTTTTCGGAACCCCGTTAAACGGGTGGCTGGTTACTTTATACAGGGGCTGGTGATTTTAGCGCCCATCGCCATTACAGGGTATGCCCTCTACTGGTTATTTGAAAACGTGGATAGTATCCTGCGCCCCTATTTGAATGTACCGGGGCTGGGCTTTTTATTAATTATATCCGGGGTGATACTGGTAGGTTGGGTCAGCTCTAATTTTTTGATGGGAGGGGTACTACATTTTTTTGATCAATGGTTAGAACGAACGCCGGGAGTCAAATTAATTTATACCTCTACCCGTGATTTTTTTGAAGCCTTTGCGGGCAACAAACGAAAGTTTAACCGAGCTGTTCTTGCCAATGTTTTTGGTCCCGATGTTTGGATTGTAGGCTTTTTGACTGACGAGGAAATGGAAAAATTTGAATTAGGTAGTGATAAAGTGGCGGTCTATGTGCCCCAGGGTTACAATTTTGCAGGCCAACTCTATATTCTGCCCCGTGAAAAAGTTCGAAAAATTGATAAGATCTCTTCGGGAGAGGCTATGAAATACGCGGTAACTGGAGGTGTGGTTGATTTGGATGCAGAGCGTTCCTCCCACGGATAAATTTCTCTAATAATTGAACTTATGTTTCGCTGGATATTGATTCCGGCCTGTCTGGTTCTTCCCTTAACCGGATGGAGCTGGGGGTTTTATGCCCATAAAAAGATAAATCGGATTGCTATTTTTTTATTGCCTCCAGAGATGCTGGTGCTTTACAAAAAACACCTGGTATTTATTGAAGAGCATGCGGTAGACCCAGACAAAAGAAGATACTTGGTCAAAGAAGAAGGCCCCAGACACTATATAGATATGGACCAATATGGTCCTGCTCCTTATCTCTCATTACCCCGAGACTGGAAACAAGCAGTGGCTGCTTGCGGAGAAGATAGTTTGAATCGATACGGAATTGTTCCCTGGTGGATAGAAACAATGCTTTACCGACTGACCCAAGCTTTTATAAAGCAGGATCTCTTTTCAATTTTAAAATTATCGGCCGAGCTGGGTCACTACATTTCGGATGCCCATGTTCCCCTGCATGCCTGCAGTAATCACAATGGGCAAAAAACTGGCCAGCGGGGTATTCATGGTTTTTGGGAGAGTAGAATACCGGAATTATTAGCCGAGTCTGATTGGGATTTTATGGTGGGAAAAGCCAATTGGATTGATAATCCCACTGGTTTTATTTGGGAACGCTTACTACAAAGTGCGGCTGCTGCCGACACCGTACTACGTACCGAAAAATGGCTATCCCAAAAATTCCCGTTGTTGCAGCAATATAGTTTTGAAGAACGAAATGGTGTACTCGTCAAGCAATATGCTCGCGCCTACTCCCTAGCCTATAACCGTTTGTTACGAGGAATGATTGAACGAAGAATGCAGGAGTCAATCAAGGCGGTTGCTTCTTTTTGGATCACAGCATGGGTTCATGCAGGACAACCCTCATTGACCGCCCTTGCACAACAACAATTTACGGCAGAGGAAAAAGCTGCCTTTGAATTACTTCAACAAGGATGGAACAAGGACAGGTTGGCTTACATTTGCCCTGATGACGCTCCATAATTTCAATGCAGGCCCCTCTATTCTTCCAAAAACAGTTTTAGAAGAGGCAAGTCGAGCGCTCTTAGACTTCAATGGATCTGGACTTTCCATTCTGGAAATTGGACATCGCACTCCATTGTTTACGCCTGTTATGGAAGAGGCAAGAGCATTGGTGCGGGAGTTAATGCAATTAGATGAAGCGCATGAGGTTCTCTTTTTGCACGGTGGCGCTACGCTTCAATTTGTACAAGTGCCGATGAATTTACTAGGCGCTAATCAGGTT
>BJGL01000086.1 GCA_014190475.1 Bacteroidota bacterium | reverse complement strand
TGCATGGCCGTAGGAATACCACGTCCATCGTCTTGAACGGAAATTGAGTTATCCTCGTGAATGGTTACATCAATGTTTTTGCAATAACCGGCCAGGGCCTCATCGATCGAGTTATCAACTACTTCATACACCAGGTGGTGTAAGCCTTTTACACCGATGTCACCGATGTACATCGCAGGTCTTTTGCGTACGGCCTCCAGTCCTTCCAGGACCTGGATACTATCCGCGCTATATTGGGCTTTTTCAGTGCTCATGGTGGGCTAGATTCGCAGTGATTTTGGTTATAAAATCAATGTCTGCAAATCTACTGAAACGCCTCGCGGAAACCCTCTTTTCTGGCTTGTTTTTTGGGTGGTTTTTTCCCCAATTATCGCTTTACAATCTGGGCTACTAAATCAGCTTCGGTGCAGACTTTTCCGCCCACATAAATGGTGCCGTGCATTTCCACAATTCCACGTCTGATGGGAGACTTTAGCTCCATTTTCAACAGGAGTGTATCGCCCGGACGGACCATCTGCTTGAACTTACAATTATCTATTTTCAGGAAGTAGGTATCATAGCTGCCTTCTCCACTCAAATTGATGGCCAGAATGCCACCACACTGAGCCAGGGCCTCAATTTGTAATACACCAGGCATCACCGGATTGCCAGGAAAATGCCCCTGGAAAAACCACTCGTTAAACGTTACATTTTTTACACCCACAATATGCGTATCACTGAGTTCAATTACTTTATCCACTAAGGCAAAGGGATAGCGATGAGGAAGCGTTCTTTCAATGTATTGCTGATCCAGCACGGGAGGAATAGCGGGATCGTAATAAGGTACATCCTTGGTATGCTTATTCTTTTTGATGTACTGTTTGATTTTTTTAGCGAACGCCACATTGCTACTGTGTCCAGGACGGTTGGCAATGATGCGGGCTTTGATAGGATACCCCACCAAAGCTAAATCGCCCACTACATCTAAGAGCTTGTGACGGGCTGGTTCATTGGGGAAACGCAGGTCCAGGTTGTCGAGATAGCCCTCACTCTTGACTTCAATTTTATCTTTCTTGAATATTTTTTTCAATCGATTTAGCTCACTGTCATCAACGGGTTTGTCTACAATCACAATGGCGTTATTGACATCACCTCCTTTGATCAGGTTGTTCTCCAACAGCATTTCCAGCTCATGTAAAAAGCAAAATGTACGGCAGGAAGAAACCTCTGCTTTAAAATCCGTTATCTTTTTTAATCCAGCATGTTGAGTTCCCAATACGGGCGAATTAAAATCGATCAAGGTAGTAATCTGATACTCCAGCGCAGGCATGGCTACCATTTCCACGCGTTTACCATCGTCGTAATGAAAAATATTTTCGTCGATGCTGTACCATGTTTTTGCGGCATCCTGTTCATGAATACCTGCTTTTTCAATTAACTCAACAAAGGGCGCAGAGCTTCCATCCATGATGGGAATTTCTGGTCCGGTTACTTCTATCAAACAGTTATCGATACCCATTCCCACCAAGGCAGCCAATACGTGTTCAACTGTGCTAATTTTTGCACCATTTGATTCCAGGGTAGTTCCGCGGCTGGTATCAGTAACCAGGTCGCAATCCGCTTTAATAATGGGCTGATTAGCCAAGTCGGTCCGTTTAAACTGCAAACCAAATCCTGGATTAGCAGGTTGCAAGGTCAGGTCGGCTAAAATGCCAGTATGCAGTCCGGTGCCCGAAATAGTAACCGGTTTTCCGATGGTGTGTTGTTTGTCGGGGTTGAAAGGGGTGGCCATGGGCAGATTTTGGTGCCGCAAAGATAACAAATGTGGGAGGGACCGGAAATAAGGCTATTAACTGCCTGATTTCAAGTCTTTTATGATCTTTTCCAGCTCCTGGATTCGCTTTTCTAACTCAGGGAGCTTTCGACTGACAGCTTGACTGCGAAGGGACTGGGTATAATCGTAGGCTGGGGTGCCGGTTACTGCTTTGCCAGGGTCAAGGGATTTACTAACCCCACTTTGTGCATTTACTTTAGATCCGTCACCCAGGGTTATGTGACCAACAATGCCAGCCTGGCCTCCAATCATCACCCCTTTTCCAATTTTAGTGCTTCCGCTGATTCCAGCCTGCGCGGCAATAACGGTACTGCTTCCGATTTCAACATTATGGGCCACTTGGATTAGATTATCCAGTTTGGCACCTTTTCGAATAATAGTAGATCCGATGGTGGCTCTGTCAATTGTGGTGTTGGCTCCAATTTCAACTTGATCCTCCACTACTACATTTCCGATCTGCGGTACTTTTTTTAAGCTGCCATCGGGTTGGGGGGCAAAACCAAAACCATCTCCTCCCAGCACCGTACCGGCATGAATAATCACATCGTTACCCAAAACACATTGATGATAAATTTTCACTCCCGGATGCAGTACACATCCTTTTCCTATTACCACATCATCGCCAATATAGCAGTTGGGATAGATTTTAGTATGATCTCCTATTTTGGCGCGTTCGCCCACATAACTAAATGCACCGAGATAAATTTCATTTCCTAATTGTGCGCTTGCTGCTACAAAACTGGGTTGCTCGATTCCGCTTAGTTGTTGCTGACGTAATTCCTGGTATTTAGAAAGTAAAGTAGCAAAGGCAGAATACGCATCGGGTACGCGAATTAATGTAGCTTCTGTTTTTTCCCGGGGTTGAAAATTATCATTGACAATCACTACAGAAGCGTTGGTGGTGTAGAAAAACTCCTCGTATTTAGGATTAGCCAGAAAGGACAGTTGTCCGGCGCTTGCTTCTTCAATTTTTCCAAACGCATGCACCGATGCCATAGGATTTCCCTCCACCGTTCCCTGAATTAACTGGGCAATCTGTGCTGCGGTAAACGCCATCATATTACTGCGGGGTTATTTTGAGGGTTCCTGGATAACACACGTATTGCTTTTTTATTTCTCCGTAGGAAAGACTGCTTCCATAATTGATCAACGCATTGTCTACTGCGGAGATATCTTTTACCTGTCCGTCTTTAAAAAGAATATGAATTCTTTCGTCTTTCGGGTTGTAGGTAGTGTTGCGGGCTTCTCCCGTAAACACAAAGTAAGCGGCCTCTTGTTCTGTAATCCCCAGCTGAGTAGCAGTTTCTTTTCGAAGTGCATCCAGCGTAGTGATTGCTGTTGGATCTGGGGTAAAGCGTATTTTAAGTAGCTGTCTGTTTACAATCAGCCTGCTTAATGCAGCCAGTACCGGATCTTGATGATTACACCAGTTTTTTATGCTGGCCATGACATCATGATCATCAAGACGACAAAAAAGGTCTAAATGCTGCTTGATGTTAACGGAGGCTTGTCGATTTTGTAAAAAAAAGTCAAGGGCATCGGTAGCGGCTTTTACCACAATTCCCCCCGCAATTAATTCTTGTGCTCTTCGTAAGGCATGCACCAAGGTCATTTCTGCGCTGACTACAGTTTTATGCAGATAAACCTGCCAATACATGAGTCGGCGGCTGATCAAAAACTTTTCAATCGAAAAAATAGCTTTCTCCTCCACCATTAATTGTCCTTCATGGACGGTGAGCATTTTAAGAATCCGGTCATAGCCAATCACACCTTCTGCAACTCCGGTAAAAAAACTATCTCGGTTTAAATAGTCCATTCGGTCCACATCCAGCTGTCCGGACACCAATTGATGAAGAAATTTTTTCGGGTATTGATCCGTAAAAATTGCAATGGCTGTGGTGAGTTGCCCTTTGAATTCCTCGTTCAGTTTCTCCATGATCAACAGGGAAAGCTGCTCATGATGAACACCAGGAATTAGTTCTTTTTCTAAGGCATGCGAAAAAGGTCCATGACCACAATCGTGAAGAAGGATTGCCAGTTTTGCACCCAGTTCTTCTTCAGGAGAAATGTCAATACCCTTACTCTTTAGTTCATTCAAGGCAATTCCCATTAGATGATAGGCCCCCAACGAATGATGTAAACGAGAATGCATGGCCCCCGGGTATACCAAATGCGCAAAAGCCATTTGGTGTATGTTCCGTAAACGCTGATAATAGGGATGTGAAACTACTGCCAAAATCAAGGGATGATCAATGGTAATAAAACCATAGACCGGATCGTTGATGATTTTTCGGGTAGTGGGAATTGTTTTCATTTTTGTTAAAGCCAGCAAGGCAGCCTGCAAAAGTACGAAGGGGACCTTTAAAAAGCTAAATTTGAACTTATGGCACTAGCCCGGATAATTTGGGTGGACGACGAGATTGAGAGTTTACGCTCCCAGCAATTGTTTTTGGAGAACAAGGGCTACGCAGTTCAAACCTTTACTAATGGGTTTGAAGCCATTGATTATGTGCGCGAACATCCGGTGGATGTGGTATTGATTGATGAAAGCATGCCCGGCATTACTGGATTAGAAACACTGGCCAAAATCAAAGAGATCAATCGTTCGCTCCCCGTGGTATTGATTACCAAAAATGAAACAGAGAATTTGATGGACGACGCCATTGGTTCTCAAATCAGCGATTACCTGATCAAACCCGTGAACCCCAACCAGGTGTTGCTCAGTCTCAAAAAAATTATTGACAATAAACGATTAGTAGCAGAGAAAACTACCTCGGCCTATCAACAACAATTTCGTCATTTATTTACGGCTCTTAACAGCGATCCCGATCATAAAGAGTGGCGTGATATTTATAAAAAACTCGTGTATTGGGAGTTGGAGATGCAACGCACCGACAGCCCGGAGATGGAAGATGTATTGCAATCGCAAAAAACAGAAGCCAATACAGAGTTTTTCAAATTTATTTCTCGTCATTACGCAAGTTGGATTCAAGTAGCATCAGATACTACGCCAACCATGAGTCATACCTTGCTCAAGCGTAAAGTATTTCCCTTGCTAAAAAAGGGTACCCCCGTTTTTTTTGTGTTAATCGATAATCTTCGGTTTGATCAATGGAAAGCGATTGAACCAATCCTGTCCGCCAGTTTTCGATTGACCGAGGAAGATAGCTTTTATAGCATTTTACCAACGGCTACGCAGTATGCAAGGAATTCTCTTTTTGCAGGATTACTACCGGCTGAAATTGAAAAAAAGTTTCCGCATTGCTGGAAGAATGATGAAGAGGAGGGTGGTAAAAACCTGCATGAGGAAGAATTACTTCGTGCGCAGTTAAAGGAGGCAGGGTTGGGAGACCTTCGTTTTTCCTATACCAAAGTGGTTAACAATCAATCCGGCCAGGAGCTTCAACAGCAGATTCATAATCTGATGGGGAATGACCTTAATGTGATTGTTTACAATTTTGTGGATATGCTCAGTCATGCACGCACCGAGATGGAAGTGCTCAAAGAATTAGCCGGCGATGAAAAAAGTTATCGAAGTGTTACCCGTTCCTGGTTTGAACATTCTCCTTT
>BJGL01000085.1 GCA_014190475.1 Bacteroidota bacterium | reverse complement strand
AGATTACCTATTGGCAAGTAGTAACGAAATTCCAGAACGTTGGTTACGCGCGCAAGAAAGAGGATAATAGTCCCATGAAAAAATACACGTTACAATTTTTAGTACTCCTGCTGAGTGGTTTTTTAGTAGGATGTAGTATTCCGCAAGCTTTACAACGCAAAGCGAATAAAGAAATCATTAAACAGTCCTCTTTTCAAACGGCGCATGTAGGGATTAGCATCTACGATCCTTCCACTAAAAAATATTGGCTCAACTATCAAGGTGATAAATATTTTGTTCCAGCTAGCAATACCAAGATTCCTACTTGTTATGCGGCTATGAAATATCTCGGAGATAGTATACCCAGTGCTTATGTGTGGGATAGTGCAGGGACTTGTTATGTTCGTCCGTTGGGGGATCCTACTTTTTTGTTAGCAGAATTTAGCTTTCAGCCACTTTGGGATAAACTGCGGTTGGAAGATCGACCAGTAGTAATTGACTATTCTTCTCAACATACATTTACGCCCTACGGTAGCGGATGGTCCTGGGATGATTATCAGGAAGCTTATTTGGCCGAGCGAAGTGCCTTTCCTATTTATGGAAATGTGATCAGTTTTCAACGGAAGAACAATCAGCTTCAGGCCACTTCTTCAATAGCACTGCGTCCACCTTTTATGAATGAATTGATGCTGCAGCAATTAGGGAAAGGCGATCAATTTCAAATCACGCGTTTGCCCGATCAGAATCAATTTAATGTTGTTTCCGCATCTCGTGCTTTTCGAGGAGCTACCATACCTTTTAAAACCAAGGACGGTATTACAGCCTTTCAATTTTTGCAAGACACGTTACAGCAAATTGGGATTACCTCCACCGTACAATTATCCAGCAGAAAACCTGCCGGAAAATTAATTTATTCTATTCCTACCGATTCTTTACTCAAACCGCTCATGCATCGAAGCGACAATTTTTTTGCAGAGCAATCCTTGCTGATGGTCAGTCAACGGATGCTGAATCGGATGAGTGATGAGCAAGTAATCGATACTTTACTAAAAACCGATTTTGCCGATCTTCCCCAGCAACCTCGTTGGGCTGATGGATCTGGTTTGAGTCGGTACAACCTCTTTTCACCACAGGACTTTGTACGTATCCTGGAAAAAATGAAGGATCAATTTGGCATGGACCGAGTCAAAGTAATTTTTCCTACCGGTGGAGAGGGTACCTTGGCTAGCTATTACAAACAAGAAAGTGGAGCGATCTATGCAAAAACGGGAACACTCAGTGGTGTAGTTGCCTTGAGTGGTTATCTCTATACTAAAAAAGGAAAATTGCTTTTATTTTCAACCTTAGTGAATAACCATCGCTCCAGCTCTACAGAGATCAGAAAGCAAATTGAAAAGTTTTTAACCCATATCCGGGCTACCTATTGATCAGCGATTCAGCAATAGCTGTCCTATATCCTCTTTTTGCAGTATTCTAAATACAGGTACTCCAAAAGGAGACAAGTGCGGTTCTTTACAAGCAAATAGATCAGTGATCAATTGTTTCATTTCACGTTCACTCAGTTGGATTCCTGTTTTGATCGCTTGTTGTTTAGCTAAACTGCGACACAATTTTTCATGAAGCGGTAAGGCCAGTGCGGTATTAAAGTGTTTGTATTCTTCCAAAACAGCTTCCAGCAAGCTTTCTTCTTTGCCATTTTCAAATCCGGCAGGGATGCCCTGTATTTGAAAGTCGTGCGCATTCAACTTTTGAATTAAAAATCCTACAGCCGTTAAATCCGCTAACAACTCTTCCAGTAAGCTGGCATCAGTTGGATTCAGTGAAAGTGTAGTGGGAAATAACGATGGTTGAGTTGCTGCTTTTTTATTTTCGAGCTGTTGAATAAATTTTTCGTAGAGCACTCTTTCATGCGCTGCTTGCTGATTGATCAACGTGCAAGTACTGCCTTTTGAAAAAAGAATATAGGAGTCTAAAAGTTGAATTACAGTAATTGACTCTGAAGGAAAGGAGGTAGCCGAACGTAAACCTAAGTCAGGCTCTGCTAACAAGTCTTCTTTTCTTGTGGAGGTATATTCGGCACCAAGCGGTTGAAAGGGCTTCCAATTTTTAGCAGGTTGTGTAGCGTCCGGCTGGATACGGTGGGCTTGATTTTTCTGTGTAAAATGCTGATACAAGTTACCTTCTTGAATAGCCGATCTTGTTTGCTCCGTAAAGGGCTGTTGTATTGAATCTAACTGCTGAATGGAAGCGTCTAATTCAAAATCAAGGGTAGGGGTAATACTGAATTGTGCGAGGGCATGTCGGATAGCGGCCTGCACAAAGGCATAAACAATTTTTTCGTCCTCAAACTTAATTTCTTGTTTCGTTGGATGAACATTGATATCTACTTGCTGTGGGTCCAAATCAATAAACAATACATAAAGTGGAAAATGATCGGCCGGTAATAAAGCTTGAAAAGCATTCATTACGGCATGATGGAGATAAGAACTTTTAATAAATCGGTTATTGACAAAAAAGTATTGATCTCCTCTTGTTTTACGTGCAGAATCTGGTTTGCCTACAAAACCACGAATAGTTAAATAATCTGTTTCCTCTTGAACGCCTACTAGTTTGGATGCATAATTATTGCCCAATAATTGAACAATACGTTGTTTTAAACTACCAGACTCCAATTGATAGAGCTGCTGGTTATTGGCGTGTAGTGAAAATTGAATAGCAGGAAAAGCCAAAGCCACTCTTGTAAACTCTTCCACAATATGACGCATCTCAGCTGCATTGCTCTTTAAAAAATTTCGCCGGGCCGGTATGTTGAAAAACAAGTTCTTCATGGCTAGGCTGGTGCCAGTGGCCATACCAATAGGTTCCTCCCGCGTAATCGAGCTGTGTTCAACTTCTATAAAAATACCAGCTTCGTTGGTGGCTTGTTTTGTTTTTAGCTCCACCTGTGCCACAGCGGCAATACTGGCTAATGCCTCGCCACGAAAACCCATGGTTCGGATATGGAACAGATCCTCAATGCTGCTTATTTTAGAAGTGGCGTGTCGGGCAAAACAAAGACGGGCATCCTCAATCGACATCCCCTTCCCATTGTCTACTACCTGTACCAAGGATTTACCTGCGTCCTGAATGATCAACTCAATGGAAGTTGCGCCCGCATCCACGGCATTTTCCAATAACTCTTTGACCGCACTGGCGGGGCGTTGAATGACCTCACCGGCGGCAATCTGATTGGCAATATGATCGGGTAAAACCTGTATCAAGGGGTGGCGCTTATCGAGCCTTCAAAAATACGATTTTGCCCCCGATGCAGCCAATAATTACTTGCCTCAAATGGAGTACTTTTAACCAATGAGGACATTCATTCAACAGGCTTGCTTGCTGCTGGCACTGGCAGCCTCTTTAAACATCAGCGCACAAGGTAATCGGGAACGCGCCCAGCAAAAGTGGGTGGATAGTGTTTTTAACAGTCTGACTCCTGATCAGCGGATTGCACAGCTGATGGTGATCCGAGCCCACTCTAACCTAGGGGCTGACCACATTGCTAAAGTGGAAAATGACATTAGAAATTATAATGTGGGCGGACTTTGTTTTTTTCAAGGGGGGCCTGTAAGACAAGCCTTACTCACCAACCAATATCAGTCTATTGCAAAAACTCCATTGATGATAACCATCGATGGGGAATGGGGAGTGGGCATGCGCTTAGATAGCGTTGATCGTTTGCCTTATCAGCTCAGCTTGGGAGCAGTTAATGATCCTTCTTTGTCCTACCGCATTGGTTTAGCCATGGGCGAACAATGTAAGCGGCTGGGGATTCATGTAAACTATGCACCTGTAGTAGACGTAAATAATAACCCCAATAATCCGGTTATTGGATTTCGTTCTTTTGGTGCCGATAAAGAAAAAGTAGCGCGATTTGCAGTGGCCATTACAAAGGGAATGCAAGACGCAGGAATTATGGCTTGCGCAAAACATTTTCCTGGACATGGTGATGTAGATGTAGACTCTCATTACGATTTACCCTTAATCAGCAAGTCAATAGCGCAATTGGACTCAGTAGAATTATATCCATTCAAAAAAGTTTTTGAAGCTGGAATCGGTAGTGCTATGATTGCACATCTTTATATACCTTCTATAGATACAGCCGCAAATCGTGCTACCTCAATCTCTAAAAACAATGTTACTGGGCTATTACGTAATCGCTTAAATTTTCAGGGACTCACTTTTACGGATGCGTTGGAGATGAAGGGGGTTGCAAAATATTTTCCTGGAGGAACTATTGCTGTAGAAGCTATCATTGCAGGAAATGACATGCTTTGTTTGCCAGCCAGTGTTTCAGAATCTATCCAGGTTATACAACAGGCTATCAATGATGGAAGGCTCACACAAGCTGAAGTAGATGCTAAGGTTAAAAAAGTACTCAGCGCAAAATATGGTTTGGGGTTAAATCGTCCACAATTTGTAGATACCACCAATTTGGTTGCAGACCTGAATGAGCGTTCTACTGCTTTACGTCAGGAGGCAGCACGCAAAGGACTTACGCTGCTTAGACAAATGCCCGCCACTTTACGCGCCCAATTCAAGAAAGAGCAGCCACGTGTTGCGTATGTTCAATTGGGGGGAAAAGAACTTACTGTTTTTGGAAAACGATTACAGCAAGATTGGAACGCAGCTTCCTTTCATTTGACGTATCGGGACTCTATTGTTAAAGCTGACTCTATCTTGACTGAAGTAAAAACAAAAGGGTATGATGTAGTATTAGTCGGCTTACATGATTATGCTAACAGGCCAATGAGTAATTTCAATATTAGTACGGCTGCTACATACCTGGGTAATGCATTACAGGGAGACAGTACGCTCACCCTACTTTTTGGAAACGTATTGGCTGCAAAAAATTTCTGTTCAGCCAGATCATTGGTGGCTCTACAACAAGATGATTCAATCACCAACGAAATTGCAGCAGATTGGCTGCAAGGTGATTTTCCGGCCCGCGGTCGCTTGCAGGTTAATGTTTGTGATTTTTCATTGGGAGATGGAGTGCAGCAACCCAAAGGGAAACGTTCTCGTGTCCAACTCAATAAACGGTTGGCGGAAGTTGATCAAATACTGGAAGAAGGACTTGCAGAAAAAGCGTATCCAGGTGCAGTAGTGCTTGCTGTTCAACGAGGTGCCATTCTCTATCAAAAATCAGTAGGGCAACAAGCGGTTACGGATTCCACGCCGATTAAGCCTGAGCATATTTTTGACTTGGCTTCCGTGACTAAAATTTCAGCTACCACGGTGGCAGTAATGAAATTAGTCGAAGAGGGAAAGTTGAAATTATCAGGACAACTCAAAGATTACCTGCCTTGGGTTAAGGGATCAGACAAAGAATCATTGAATATAAAAGACATCTTATTGCACCAGGCTGGATTGGTTCCTTTCATTCCATTCTATAAAGAAACCATCGACGCAACG
>BJGL01000084.1 GCA_014190475.1 Bacteroidota bacterium | reverse complement strand
TAACCCATTCCTAACCAATTAAAGTTGCGCTTACATGGCATTACCTAAGGAACCACGGCAGAAGATGATCAATATCATGTATCTGGTATTGACCGCGCTGCTGGCTATCAATATATCTGCTGAGATTTTGAATGCGTTCAAAACAATCAACGAAAGCTTGGAAAAAACCAATGCGGCCGTTAATGCTTCTACCTCACAGATCATCGCTTCTCTTGCTCAAAAACTAAATGATCCCGCCACTCGCGATCGTGCTGCTATTTGGAAGCCCAAAGCTGATCAGGTTGCCGGATATGCAAAAGAAACCTACGATTATATCGAATCCCTGAAAAAAGAAATCATTGCGGCTTCTACTTCAGGTGATCAATTAAAGGAAGACGATCAAAACGCCACAACGCGTATCCTGGTGAAAGAAGGAAAAGGAAAGCAGTTGTTGGAAATGCTCAAGAAATACAAGGGCAGTGTACTGGGAACTGATACACTAATTAATAATTCATTTGCTAATAATTTCGCAGTGAACCTGGATCCCCCCAAATCACAGAACTCTAATAAAAAGACTTGGGAAGAAGCTTATTTCTATATGTCTCCTACCGTAGGGGCACTCAGTATTTTGAGTAAGTTTCAAAATGACGTTCGTACTTCAGAGAATAAAGTAGTTACCTTCTGTCATGAGCAGGTAGGTAAAGTAGAAGTGGTATTTGACTCTTACGCTGCGATCGTAGGTCAGAATTCAAACTATCTGATGCCTGGTCAGAAAATTGAGATCAAAGCAGGTATTGGTGCTTTCAGTAAAGAAGCAAAACCTACTATTACTATCGGTGGTGCTGTAGTGCCTATCGGAGAAGAAGGATTTGCCTTGAAAGAATTAGATGCGGGTTCTGTTGGACCCCACACCATTCCAGTTACTATTTCTTACACCAATCAAAATACGGGACAGCAAGAGCGTAAGGAAGTGAAAGTGGAATACATGGTTGGCCAATCTAATGCTTCTGTTGGTTTGGATAAGATGAATGTACTTTATATCGGTGTACCTAACCCTGTTACTATTGCAGCCAGTGGTGGTGGTGATGACCGTGTGAAAGTGAGTATAGCTGGTGGTGGTGGTTCACTCGTGAAAAAAGGTCCTGGTAAGTATGATGCTTTCGTAAGTAGTGTTACTGACGAGTGCAAGATTAATATCGATATCGACGGAAAGGTTTCTTCTTTCAACTTCCGTGTACGTACTATTCCTGAAGCACAAGCTTTCATCGGTGGTCAGCCCAGCGGTGCAAACATTAATGCCGGTTCATTCCGCGCACAAGGTGGTGTGGGTGCAGGTATTAAGAACTTCCCCTTTGAGCTAGAATACGATGTGATCAGTTTCACGTTTACTTGTGATACTGATGATGATATTGTTTCCATTCCTAACCAGGGTGCTGCATTTTCCTCACAGGTGCGTGCTGCAATTAACCAGTATGTGCAACCTGGTCGTATGGTCACTGTTGATGATATCCGTGTAAAAGGTCCCGATGGTCGCACTAACAAAGCGCCTTCGCTGGTTTACTATATCAAATAATTGAATTATGAATTTGAAATCATTATCCTGGATTGTGTGTACGGCAAGTTTGCTGTTGGCTGTTGAAGCTACCGCGCAGCGTACGCCTCGTCGTCGTGCGGGTGCTCCGGCTCCTGCTACAACGCAGCCTGAGGTGCCTGTTGCACCTGTAACACCTTCGCAGGATACCACGCCTACGCAGCCGATCAATATCTATGCGAACATGCCGTTCGAATATGATACGGCTACAGCTGATAATTCTATCCGTCGTTCGCTTCGTCAGGATAATGCCTATGATAAGAGTAATCTGACTCAACGTACGCCGCTTCCTTATGAGCATCTGCGTTGGGATGATGCTTTTTATGCGGAAAAAGTATGGCGTGAGTTGGATCTCCGCGAGAAGATGAACAAGACGTTTGTGTATGAGTCTAACGAGGATAATGGCAGTCAGATTTTTGTAAACATGTTAATGCGTTCTGTATTGACTGGCGAGATCACTGCATTTTCTGATGATCGTTTTACTACTCCGCTTACTACGAGTGCCGTTCAGCAGTTGGTGGCGGGTAGCTTGGATACTGTTCCTAAGTATGATATCAAGCAGATTGATAAGGTGATTGGATATGTGGTAACCCGCAAGTCTTTTGATCCTAAAGAAATCAATAAGATTCGTTTGAAGGAAGAGTGGGTATTTGATCGGGAGACCAGCCGGATGCATGTTCGTATCCTGGGTATTGGTTTACTCAAAACAGAATATTTCCCCAATACCACTAAAGAGCGTGGTACTTCTTCTTTGTTCTGGATCTTTTATCCTGATTTACGTCCTGCATTGGCAAAAGCTGAAGTATATAACCCAAAGAATATGGGTCAGAACAGAATGACTTGGGAGGAACTCTTTGAAAGCCGTATGTTCAGCAGCTATATTGTAAAATCCTCATTGGATAATCCGCAAAACAAATTGATCCGTAACTACATTAAGGATCCAATTTTGCAATTGCTCGAAGGAGAGAATATTAAAGAGAAGATCTTCAATTTCGAACAGGATCTTTGGTCTTATTGATCTTTTGCTGTTGCGAGATAAACTTTTTAAAGCCCCGTTTGGGGCTTTTTTTATGGCAATTTGTGGCGGCGCGAAGCCGTCGTGCTTTTTGGTACGCCACACTCAAACCTGAAATCTGCTGGGCTGAAATGTAAAAAACAACTTGCGGCCTGATGGCGCGGAATTTATATTTCTTTTTTTACAAGATTTTCTAGAGTTCACAATATGCGAACTCTAGAAAAAAAGATTTATTTTTATGAGAGTTCGGCTCATCAAGGCAAAATCCATATCGGATTACTGTACACAGCAAGCCAGGGGCAGAAGTTCTTTTTCAATTTGGATTACACAATTACGGTATGCTGATTGGGAATCGCCGGTTGATATGCTCTCCACATTTGCGGCCGCTGATTTATTAGGAAATGGAACTAGTCGTGTGGTGTTTAATGTAGGAGGCAATACATACCGTGTAATTTGTAAATATTATTTTGGGAAGAACCAGGTGCATCTATTTGTAAAGTGGGTAGGGACGCATGCCGAGTACACAAAGCTTTGTGAGCAAAATGCTCAATACACAGTAAATCTATTTTAGATGAAAGAATTATTATACAAGGTGGTCAAGAATGACTTACAGTATCGTTTTTATTGCAGACGTCTGGAGGGGCTAATTAATCAGCCTTACAGAAATCAATTCCAAAACGATCAAATAGATTTGTTAACTGTGTTGGTAGAACGGTACGAAAGTGAATACGTAGTCAAACAAGATCTTGATCCCATTCAGTTGCTGCGTTCACTAATGAAGGCTAATTATGTGCGTCCAGTTGATCTGGTTAGGATATTAAACTGTAGTAAAGGGTTGGTGTCAGATATCTTAAATTATAAACGAGGATTATCCAAGGAGTCCATTCGAATTCTTTCAGCACATTTTAAATTAAGACAGGAGGCTTTGAATCGACCTTATGCTTTGCAGGAGAAAAAGAAAAAGAGAATCAAGGCAACTGCCTAAAGTAGGCAAGTAGTTTCTTTGCTTTTGAGTTGCCGGCTACTTTCGCGATTTCTTCGAGCGAGGCCTGCTCTAAATTTTTTACGGAGCGGAAATGTTTGAGTAGGGCGGTGGCGGTTTGGGCGCCGATGCCGGGGATTTCCTGTAATTGATTCTTAAAAGTTCCTTTGCTTCGCTGCTGGCGATGAAAACTGAGGCCAAAGCGATGCACTTCGTCTCGAATACGACGGATTAATCGCAGGCTTGCGCCATTATAGGGCAACTTCAAGGACTCTGTATCGCCAGCAAAGAAAAGTTCTTCCTCATTTTTTGCGAGCCCCACGAGTGTGAGGCTGCCTTGTAATCCTAATTCACTGATGGCTTCTTGCGCGGCATTGAGTTGTCCCTTTCCACCGTCGATGATCACTAGTTGCGGTAGTGGATTATTCTCCTCCTGTACTCGCTTGTAATGTCGGTACACCGCCTCTTTCATACTCGCAAAATCATTGATGCCCTCTACTGTTTTGATATTGAATTTTCGATAATCCTTTTTACTGGGTACTCCATTTTTAAAACAGACCACCGCGGAAACAGGAAAACTGCCTTGGAAATTTGAGTTATCAAAACACTCGATATGTTGTGGAGGCAAGGGAAGTTGAAGGTCTTGTTGTAGATCTGTAATCAGCTTTTCCTTGTCTTCGGGGTGCTGTGTTAATTGCAAACGTTGTCTGCGTTTGAGATCGGCTATATAGTACTCTGCATTTTTGAGGGAAAGCTCTACTAATTTTTTCTTATCGCCGGTCTTGGGAACTACAATTGTAACTGCAGGATCGGGGTATTCAATTGAAAAGGGTACTACAATTTCTGGAGCCTTACTCCCAAATTGCTCTCGGAGTTGATTGATTGCAAAGGCGAGAAGCTCTGCCGGGGTTTCTTCCAATTTTTGTTGCAGCTCTACGGTATGTGTTTGTATGATGGCGCCATTGCGAACCATTAGGTAATTGACAAATACTTGTTCGCCCTGGCTAATTGAAAAAACATCCAGTGTGGGTGTCTTGACATTAGCAACTACAGAACGGGCTTGGTATTGCCGTAAAAATTCAATTTTCTTTTTTTGCTGTGCTGCTTTTTCAAACGCAAGGGATGCGGCAAGCGATTTCATTTCTGTTTCCATCACTTTGATCACCGAGCCGAGGTTTCCTTGTAGTAAGTCGCGTACCTGATTTAATCCTTCCTGATAATCGGCTACGGTTTGTAATCCTTCACAGGGGCCTTTGCAATTGCCTAAATGGTACTCGAGACAGACTTTATATTTTTTTTGCGCAATCTTTTTTGGGGATAGATCAAGTGTACAGGTGCGAAGGGGAATACTCTGTCGAATAAAGTTCAGCAGCTCCCGCACATGATAAACCGATGTGAATGGTCCGAGATAGGTGGAGCCATCCTTTGTTTTTTGACGAGTTAAAAACACACGGGGAAAATCCTCTTTGCGGATCACGATGAAAGGATAGGTCTTGTCGTCTTTCAGTAGAATATTAAAACGAGGTCTAAATTCTTTGATCAGTGAATTCTCCAATAAAAAAGCATCTGCCTCAGAATCAACAATGGTAAATTCTATTTTTTCAATGCGCTTAACAAGCTCTTGTGTTTTTTGATTGACTACCTGTTTAGTAAAGTAAGAGCTCACCCGCTTGCGTATATGCTTAGCTTTTCCGACATAGATCAATTGACCCTTTGTATCGAAATACTTATAGATGCCGGGTTGATCAGGCAGGGAAGGAGCTATATGACTAAACTGTGCCGGTGTCATGAGGAATGATCGTTCCAGATTACTTTATAGGTAGTAATCACCGGTTCCTTTCCGGGTGCTTGTGTGGTTTGTGTTACTTGAAAACTGCGGTCAAAAAGCCAAAGCATTTCAACTTGGATTAATCCATTTCTGTTATTCTGTACTTTACTGGCTATAATGGTTGTCACTTTGTCGCCAGTAGCAGGGTCTGGCTTTACCATTACTTCTTGTTTTTG
>BJGL01000083.1 GCA_014190475.1 Bacteroidota bacterium | reverse complement strand
GCTGCTTGATGTTTAAACATTAACTTTGTCCCATGGGCATTGAGCAGGATATTCAGCAAACACGATTCAGAAATAATTTTCAAAAGGTGGCGGTCAATCTGCTGTATACAAACGGTTGGTTGCGCGACCAAATGAAAATGATCTTTGATCGGGAGGATATTACCGCCCAGCAGTTTAATATTCTTCGTATTCTTCGGGGTAGTTTTCCTGCTCCACTTTCCACGCTGCAAATTCGGGATCGTATGGTCGAAAAAATGAGTGATACCAGCCGCTTGGTGGATCGTTTGGTTACGAAAGGCCTTGTTAAAAAAGTCACTGCTGAAACCGATCGGCGTTTAGTAGACGTATTCATTACGGAGAAGGGAAAAAAGCTATTGACCCGCCTTGATGCTTGCGCAAAAGAGATGGATGCCATTTTTTCTAATCTTGACGAACAGGAGGCAGCACAGCTTAGCAACCTTTTGGATAAAATGCGTACTGGAAAAGGATAACGTATTTTTGCAGGATGAAACGTTACCTGTTATTGATCCCGGCCCTCTTTCTATTTATTATTTCCTTCGCCCAACCCAAATACGAGTTTCGTGGCGTTTGGATTGCCAGTGTGGCTAATATTGATTGGCCTAAATCGGGTATGACGGATCCCGCTGCACAACGTGCGGATTTTATTCGGATCCTCGATCAACACCAGCGTAATGGTATGAATGCGATGATTGTTCAAATCAGACCGGCTGCGGATGCCTTCTATCCTTCCTCCTATGAGCCCTGGAGTGAATGGTTAACGGGCGAACAAGGCAAAGCGCCACAACCCTATTGGGATCCGCTTGCTTTTATGATTGAGGAAACACATAAAAGAGGAATGGAGTTTCACGCTTGGTTAAATCCATATAGGGCGGTACAAACCATTGGAAAATCTTCGATCGCTGCTGATCATATCACCCGAAAAAAACCAGAGTGGTTTTTAGTGTATGGCGATAAAAAATATTTTGATCCGGGAAACAAGGATGCACAGCGTTTTGTAGTAAATGTAGTACGTGATATTGTTCGTCGCTATCCGGTGGATGCCATTCATATGGATGATTATTTTTATCCGTATCGTATTGCTGGTAAAGAATTTCCGGATGCAGCTTCTTATGCAAAATCAGGTTCACGTTTGAATAAAGAAGATTGGCGTCGCAGTAATGTGGATTCAATCATCGTTGCCATTAGTAAGGCAATCAAGGAAGAGAAGTCTCAGGTTCGCTTTGGTATTTCTCCTTTCAGTGTTTGGCGAAATAGTGATAAAGATCCAAGGGGCAGTGATAGCCGTGCAGGACAAACCAATTACGACGATCTCTATGCGGATATTTTATTGTGGTTAGAAAAAGGGTGGATTGATTATGTAACTCCGCAGCTCTATCTGGAGATTGGGCATGATAAAATTGCCTATGAAAAATTATTGGCTTGGTGGAGCAAAAATGGGTATGGCAAGCATATCTATATCGGTCACGGTATTTATCGTACGGACGAAAAGAATTCAGTGAAGTGGAAAAATCCTGCCGAGTTGCCAAATCAACTTAAATTATTGAGGGCCACTCCTGCTGTACAAGGAAGTATTTATTTTAGTAGCAAGTCTTTTGATCGTAATCCGAATGGCTGGAATGACAGCTTGCAACAAAACTATTACCGTTATCCCGCTTTGATTCCTCCTATGGAGTGGATCAGCACTGTAAAACCTGCTACTCCTATTATTGATCGGTTCAGTCGTAAAGGAGAGTCGATTGTTTTTAAAGTTCGTTCTTCCGAAAAAAATTCAGTACCGGTCAAGTATTATGTACTTTATCGTTTTCCTGCCGGCCGTTCAATCGGAACTTTATTTGATCAGCCTTCTTCCATTTATTCCTTGATCGTGAAGCCGAGTGGTGTTGAACAAACAGTTCCTCAACGGGAAAATGGAGTAGCGTACCAGTATTACGTTAGTGCTGTGGGAACTAACAATGTAGAGAGCGAAGTAGTTCCGGTAACAACAGTAGTTAAAGATTAGAAATAAGAAAGCGGTATGGCTATTCATCAGCGACTTCAACAAAAGCTACTGCAGCGACTTTCTCCGCAGCAGATCCAGCTGATGAAGTTGTTGCAGGTGCCAACTGCTTCCCTGGAAACACGTATCAAAGAGGAATTGGAGGAAAATCCTGCCTTAGAATTAGAGCCTGAACGGTTTGAAGAAAAAGAAAGCACAAGCGAGGAATTTGACACCGCAGAGGAAACGCCTGCTGAATCCTATGAGGAAGATTCGGTAAGTGATTATATCCAGGACGACGATGATGAAGCCGATTACAAATTGCGCGACACTAATTACCCGGAGTTTTCAGAAGAACGAGAACATCCTATTCGTTCCGGTACCAGCTTTTATGATTTGCTCACCGATCAGTTGCACCTCCTCAATTTAGATGCTACCCAACAAACCATTGCTGAGCAAGTTGTTGGTAGTATTGATGAGGATGGCTATTTGCGTCGGGACACTTCTGCTATGGTAGATGATTTGGCCTTTCGTCAAAATCTAATTGTTACGGAAGCCGATGTAGAAGTAATCATTGAAATGATTCAGCAGTTTGATCCGCCCGGAGTGGCTGCCCGTAATCTTCAGGAATGTTTATTGCTGCAATTAAAACGTAAGGAGCAAGCTGATTCCTTGGCTACGATGGCCATTAATATTCTCACTAACTATTTTGATGAATTTTCCCGCAAACATTACGATAAGATTCAAAAAGTACTTTCTATATCCGAAGATGAAATGCGTGGCGTGATACAACTGATAACAAAATTGAATCCAAAGCCTGGCGGAGAATCTCCCGACGATACGCAGGAATTGAATTATGTAGTTCCTGATTTCTTCATCTACAATAATGGGGGTAAACTGGAATTAACGCTCAATAGCCGGAATGCGCCGGAATTACGAATCAGTGAAGGTTATCGTGACATGCTTCGTGATTACGAGAAGGGCACCAAAAAAGACAAACGTCAAAAGGAAGCGGTTCTATTTATCAAGCAAAAAATTGATGCGGCTAAATGGTTTATTGATGCGATTCAGCAGCGGCAACAAACCTTATTACTCACCATGCAAGCCATCTTGGAACATCAGCAAGATTTTTTTACCAGTGGGGACGAATCAGATCTTCGCCCGATGATACTAAAGGATGTAGCGGCAGCTACGGGACTGGATATTTCTACTGTTAGTCGGGTAGCCAATAGTAAATATGTTCAGACTGAGTTTGGAACGTATCGTCTTAAATATTTTTTTAATGAAGCCCTTACAACGGATACCGGTGAGGAAGTTTCTACACGTGAGGTAAAAAGAATTTTAAGTGATTTAGTGGCAAGTGAGGATAAGAAGAATCCAGTTAGTGACGAACGTCTCACTGAATTATTACAAGAAAAGGGGTATGAAATTGCCCGAAGAACAGTAGCAAAATACCGCGAGCAGTTAATGATTCCCGTTGCTCGTCTCCGGCGAGAGCTGTAAATTTTTTTTCTCTCCAGCTTTATCGAGTCCGTTTTTTTGTATGGCTCCTGTGATCAACTTACGCCAGGTTTCGGGTACTTCTGAGTAACCTGTTTTACTGAGTGCTAAAATCCAGGGACGATAATCTGGATTACCCACCAAGGAGGGATAAAACTTTTTTCGTTCTATCAATTTGCAAAAATCAATAAAGGAGGCTGTATCCGATCTGTATTGTTTATAACTACTTCGAATACCTTTTGTTTTCAACAAATTATTTTTCCCTTTGATCCCAAAAAAATTGCGAAGCAATCGACTATTCCGACTGGTGCCATTGCCCGACTCAATGATGGAAACTCCTAAAATAACTGCACTGGGTATTTTGTAGGCCGCTGCGAGTGAGTCAGCCAACGGTTGATATTTTTCACGGAAGCTTGGTTTTTGGGCACTCAAACTCAATTGAAAAAAGAGAAGGTAGATGGTCAGTATAAGCCCGTATGGGGTAATGGAAGTGACTGTTTTCATTAAGATTTAGTCAGTACGCTGACAAAATTATATTAAAATTGGTCAGTAGTTTTTATTCTTTTGGGAGTGAGGATCTTCTACATAGCGCTTAAATTGATGTACTTTGCACTTTATTCTCATGAGTAATCAATCTGATACATTATTACGTGCAGACTCAAAAATCTGGAAAGCGTTTGCTACACTGCTTTCTTATTTGTTTCATCCCGTATTTGTGCCTGTTTATTTCATGTTGTTTTTACTGTATGTTCATCCTATTCAATTTCTGGGTTACTCGGAGCGTGCACGTTTACTGATATTATTGCAGTCCTTTTCAATGTTTAGTTTTTTCCCCTTGGTTACCGTTGGATTACTCAGGGCACTTGGGTTTATTTCTTCTATTCAATTAAATGAACAAAAAGACCGGATCATTCCCTTAGTAGCTTCGGGTATTTGGTATTTCTGGATCTGGTATGTATGGAAGAATATGCCGGGTCATCCAATGGTTACTATTCAATATGCATTGGGAATTTGGATTTCCTCTGTTGCTGCATTAATGCTCAACACTCGTTTTAAAATCAGTCTCCATGCCTTGGCGCTGGGGGTTACGCTTTGTTTGTTGGTACAAATGGCGTTGCGGGAAAATCTACATTATGGTAGCTGGCTCTCCGTTGCCCTTCTAATTACAGGACTGGTTTCCTCGGCCCGTTTATACCTCAATTCGCATCGTCCTGGAGAAGTTTACTGGGGGCTTTTAGTAGGTGCTTTATCCGTTTTTTTTGCGGGATATTTTGTTTAAAACACTGTTAAACAGTGGGTTATTTCTCCTTTTTTTTCCGGAAAATCCCCAAAAAAATGTTCCAAAATAATTAGTTTTTATTTGCTAAAAGTATTAGTTTTGTTTTCTAAACCAATAAAACATGTCTTCTAATAACGACAAGCTGAAAGCCCTGAAGCTGACCATGGACAAGATTGATAAGGATTATGGAAAGGGTAGTGTGATGATGATGAATGAAAAAGCAGAAGTACTACAAGAAGTAATATCAACGGGTTCAATTGCCTTGGATTCGGCACTCGGAATTGGCGGTCTTCCAAAAGGAAGAATCGTAGAGATCTATGGTCCGGAGTCTTCTGGTAAAACAACTATTGCAATACATGTAATTGCAGAAGCACAGAAAAAAGGCGGCATGTGCGCAATCATAGATGCGGAGCACGCATTTGATAGCAGCTATGCACAAAAGTTAGGAGTGAATGTAGATAGTCTTTTGATTTCTCAACCTGATTATGGAGAACAAGCATTGGAAATTGCCGACCGTTTGATTTTATCAGGTGCATTGGACGTAGTGGTAATTGATTCTGTAGCGGCGCTGGTTCCAAAGAGTGAATTAGAGGGAGAAATGGGTGATAGTAAAATGGGGTTGCATGCTCGTTTAATGAGTCAGGCATTGAGAAAGCTTACGGCTACTATTGCAAAAACAAATACTATTTGCATTTTCATCAATCAGTTACGCGAGAAGATTGGTGTGATGTTTGGAAATCCTGAAACAACAACCGGAGGTAATGCCTTGAAGTTTTATGCTTCTGTTCGTTTAGATATTCGTCGTACGCAACAAGTAAAAGATGGTGATGAGGCAATCGGTAACCATGTTAAAGTGAAAGTGGTGAAGAATAAAGTAGCCCCTCCTTTCCG
>BJGL01000082.1 GCA_014190475.1 Bacteroidota bacterium | reverse complement strand
GTAGTATGTACACGCCCCGTTTTAGGATTGATCAATTCAGGCAGTGCATCAACATAGGTTGATTTCAATTTAGTCAGCTGCCGATACGTTAAAATATCAGCAACTATTTCATGCCCCTTGGCTGCTAGTTTGAGTAACACATCCTCTCCCGTTTGATATTGCCCTGTTTTTGTCTTTTTTGCCGAAGGATCTAATTGCAATTTATCAAAGAGTACTTCTCCTAATTGTTTTGGGGAAGCCAAGTTAAATCGGACTCCAGCTTTTTCATATACATTTTTCTCTGCACGATCCGCTTCTTTCTCTAACTCAACAGAATAATCTTTTAAGAAGTTCACGTCTACATTAACCCCCTCAAACTCCATAGCTGTTAATATTTTTACTAATGGAGATTCTACTTGATTAAAAACGCGTTCAACTTCTTTTTTCTTAAGCAGTGGAACAAATTTTTCTTTTAACTGCAGCGTAATATCAGCATCTTCTCCTGCATATTCCTTAATCTGCTCAATAGCTACATCACGCATGGAAAGTTGTCCTTTCCCTTTTTTCCCAATTAACTCTTCAATTGAAACCGGAACATATCCCAAGTATTTTTCACTAAGCAAATCCATGCTTCGCTTTCCCTCGGGTTCAATTACATAATGGGCCAGCATGGTGTCAAATAAAGAACCCGCTATTTCAATACCATACCATTTCAAGATCAGTAAATCGTATTTACAGTTCTGCCCGATCCAGCATTTATTCGGATCACAGAATAGAGAATCAAAATAAGAGAGCAACGTTTTACAAGCAACACGATCCGAAGGACAAGGCACATACCATGCTTTTCCGGCTTCAACAGCAAAACTCAATCCAACTAATTCAGCCAGGTTGGCATCCAGTCCGGTTGTTTCTGTATCAAAACAAATTTCAGCATGCAATGATAATTCCTGCACTAACTTTTTAATCGCTGACTCTCCTTCCAATACTTCATACTGATGAGGCGTATTATGAATATTTTTATCAGCAGGTCCTGTTGGTAAATCTTCGTCCTCTTCAAAAGGAGCAGGAGAACTTTCAGCAGCAGTTAAATCGGCTTTACCTGCAGGTAATGGCACAGTTCCTCCTATGATATTTCCAAATAAATCGGTTTGTATACCCTGTGGCATTTCCTTCTCTACTACTGAGCGAGGAGGTGGAGGAGGAACAAAATCCTCACCCAATAAACGTTTACCAAGTGTTCTAAATTCAAGTTCAGAAAATATAGTTTTTAAATCTTCCTTGTTCCAATCTTTCAACTTGAAATCTTCCTCATGAAATTCAACTGGAACGGAAGTGATAATGGTGGCTAATTTTTTAGAGAGTATAGCCAGATCTTTTCCTTTACGTACCTTCTCCCCCATTGCCCCTTTGATACTATCCGCATTGGCCAACGTATTTTCAAGCGAACCATATTCTTGCAAAAACTTTGCTGCAGTTTTTTCTCCCACCCCAGGAATACCTGGAATATTATCAACAGCGTCCCCCATCATTCCTAACATATCGATAACCTGACTCACATCTTGAATATTCCATTTGGCACAAACTTCCGCTGGACCTAAAATCTCTGCATCATTCCCTCCATAGGCAGGTTTGTATATTTTAATATGCTCAGATACCAATTGCCCATAATCTTTATCAGGCGTAACCATGTAAACGGTATACCCCGCTTTTTCTGCTTGCTTACTCAATGTTCCAATTACATCATCCGCTTCGTATCCATCACATTCAATGATGGGAATATTAAAGGCACGGATAATATTTTTGATATCAGGCACTGCAGCCAAGATATCCTCCGGGGTTTCCTGGCGATTAGCTTTATAATCAGCAAAATCGGTGTGTCTTTCGGTAGGAGCAGCCGTATCGAAACAAACAGCCATATGAGATGGCTTTTGCTTATTGATTAATTCCAATAATGCATTGGTAAATCCAAACTGCGCATTGGTATTTTTACCGGTTGAAGTGAGTCGCGGACTTCTGATTAATGCATAATAAGCACGAAAGACCAGTGCAAATGCGTCTAGTAAAAACACCTTTTTCTCCATAGTGCTAAGATAACTATTCGAGTCAGGAACTATAGCTAAACTCGGGCTATAACTCTTTTAAACGAGCCTCCAACCGAAATACCTCGTCGCGAAGACTGGCTGCTTCCATATAATCTTGGCGCTGGGCGGCTTTATCCATTTCTTTTCGGACTTTTTTGATCGCCTTTTCAAGTTCCGCTTTAGAGGTATACTCCACTTGTTCGTCCAAAACAGCAGTAAGTTGCTTCAACGTATGTGCAGCCATGGCATTAGCATCGCCTCCGGCATCCAAAATATCTAATACCGAGGTTTGTGCAAATACCTCCTGGGTAGATTTTTGAATGGTAGTAGGTGTGATACCGTGCGTTTGATTATAATCCATTTGCTTTTGCCTCCGACGCGTGGTTTCATCGATCGTACGTTGCATACTATCCGTCATCTTATCCGCATAAAAAATTACCAGCCCATTCACGTTACGCGCTGCACGCCCGGCCGTTTGTGTCAACGATTTTTCATTTCGCAGAAAACCTTCCTTGTCGGCATCGAGGATAGCCACTAACGAAACCTCAGGAATGTCCAACCCCTCTCTTAATAAATTAACGCCCACCAATACATCAATTTTACCCAATCGTAGCGCCCGTAAAATTTCCACACGCTCCAGTGTATCCACATCACTATGAATAAACTTAGAACGAATGTCAATCCGATGGAGATACTTATCCATCTCTTCAGCCATTCGCTTGGTCAGCGTTGTTACTAAAACTCGATCTCCTTGTTTTACACGCTTGTCAATTTCGTCTAAGAGATCATCAATTTGATTTTTACTAGGACGAACTTGAATCGGAGGATCCAATAATCCAGTAGGTCGAACTACTTGTTCAACTACTACCCCTTCACACTTTTCTAATTCATAATTACCCGGCGTAGCCGAAACAAAAACAACTTGTTGCTGTAGTGATTCAAACTCATGAAAATTCAATGGTCGGTTATCTAATGCAGAAGGCAAACGAAATCCATAATCAACCAGCGTTAATTTACGACTGCGATCGCCACCATACATTCCGCTCACTTGGGGAATAGTCTGATGACTTTCATCAATCACCATCAAATAATCAGAGGGGAAATAATCCAGTAAACAGAAAGGACGGGTACCCGGTTTGCGACGATCAAAAAACCGAGAATAGTTTTCAATACCACTACAATAGCCTAATTCACGAATCATTTCCAAGTCATAATTCACTCGCTCTTTGAGCCGTTGCGCTTCTACCAATTTACCCTGCGATTTGAAATAATTCTCTTGAGCCAGCGCCTCATCCTGAATTTCATAAATCACTTGTTGTAATACATCTTTGGGAGCTACATATAAATTAGCAGGGAAAATAGCCACGTTATCCATCGTACCAATTCGTTTCCCCGAAATCACTTCGATCGTTTCTAATAATTCAATTTCGTCTCCAAAAAAATGAATACGATAAGCCACATCTAAATAAGGAATATTAATATCGACGGTATCCCCTTTTACCCGAAATGTACCTCGCTCAAATTCTAGCGTGGTGCGGTTATATAAGGAATTGACTAAGGCATGTAAGAATGCTTGGCGAGAAATCATCTGGCCTTTTTCCAAGCGGATAATTCCATTCATGTAGTCAACCGGATTCCCCATACCGTAAATACAACTCACGGAGGCCACTACAATAATATCCCGACGACCACTTAATAAACTGGAAGTAGCTCTCAATCGAAGTTTATCCAACTCCTCATTGATGGAAAGATCTTTTTCAATGTACGTATCGCTTACGGGCATATACGCCTCAGGTTGATAATAATCGTAGTAAGAAACAAAATACTCTACTGCGTTTTCTGGGAAAAACTGTCTAAACTCTCCATATAATTGTGCCACCAGCGTTTTGTTATGCGTCAGTACTAAGGTGGGTTTTTGCACCTGCTGAATTACATTGGCCATGGTAAATGTTTTACCACTTCCGGTAACCCCCAAAAGAGTCTGGTACTTTTCGCCAGCCATAAGCCCTTCTGTCAGCTGCCGAATAGCTTCGGGCTGATCACCAGCGGGTGTAAATGGAGAATGAAGGTTGAAGGGCATAGATAAAAAAGGGCCGTCCTGCGAAATTAGGACAGCCCTTCGGTTCTTATTAAAATTATAATTACTTCAACTCTGCAGCTACAGTAATCTTAGGTTCGCCAGCAATTTTTCCGGCAGTACCCACCTGGATTCCGTAATCAGCCAAAACAATTGAAAAACTTGCATTAGCAATCAAGGTACCATTCTTTACTTCAATAGTGGCAGGAGTAGTAACATTATTAGTTTTGTCTTTAACAGTTAGCTGACCTGTTACAGTAACATTATATACACCATTCTTAGAAAAGTTATACTTAGTTACGTCGTTAATTTTACCCATGAAAGTAAAAGCAGGGAACTTATCAGAATTTAACCATCTTTCTTCATTGAAATGCGCCTGGATAGTAGGGTTAGTAAAAGTGAAATTCTTTACAGCCGCTTCAAAACCAATTTGACCTGATTTTGTATCGATTTCAGCAATTACAGTTTTATTCTCAGCCTTAGGAAGTGCATCCTTTGGTGTAGTTGCATCGAAAGCAACTATAGCAGAAGTTGTTTTTTTAGTTTGAGCAAATAAACCAGTAGTGGCAGTCAATGCAATCAAAGAAAATAATAGAACTGTTTTTTTCATTTTTATTGTTTTAGGTTTAAAATTTTGTGACTAATACAGAACGTTTAAAACTGATCATGTGTGCTTTTCGTAGCATACTATAAATATTCCCACTACAAGATCCCTTGATAGCAACACTATCGCCTGCTTGTAACACTTTTGCATCCGCAACATGCTGCGATTGAAAATCAAAAATTAAGTACGAACCCGTAACTGGATCAGTAAACTTTATATTCACCGTTGTATCCGCAGCTTCCACTTCCGTAACTCTTCCTTGCACCGTTATAATTTGTTCGCGATAGGCAGCATTCGCTAAACTATCATTGGTCTGATAAGCATTAATTAAATCTTGTGCAGAAACTGTATAAGCTGACTGGGTGGCCGCTGTATCATCAAAAGTTTCATTCATGATGTACCAAAAAGCCCCTCCGGCTAGGAGAACCACCAATAAAAAAGCGAACAACGCTTTTCTAATCCATCCTTTCTTGTTGGTTCTTTTCTCTGTCATAGTGGTAAGTAGTTAAACGAACAACCTCCTAAGAAGTTCAAATCTAGACAGCAAATATACAATGTTTAAACATTGATCTCTATTACGGTCGTGCTAAAAAGCAAAAAGACCTGTCCTTTCGGAGACAGGTCTTAAATAACCCATTGATTATTAATGGATAAGATTAAGCGTTTTGCGCTTCCTTAATTTTTTCGCGAATCTTAGCTTCAATCTCGGCAGCTAATTCGGGATTATCAAGCATCAATTGCTTTACAGACTCCCTTCCCTGACCAAGTTTGTCATCATTATAACTATACCAACTACCGCTTTTGTTAATAATACCCAGTTCTGTACCCATATCAATGATCTCACCTGCTTTAGAAATGCCTTCGCCAAAAATGATATCAAACTCTGCAGCGCGGAAAGGAGGGGCTACTTTATTCTTCACCACTTTCACTTTAACATGGTTACCGATTGCCTCATCACCATCTTTTACTTGTTGCGTACGACGAATATCTAAACGAACAGAAGCATAAAACTTCAAGG
>BJGL01000081.1 GCA_014190475.1 Bacteroidota bacterium | reverse complement strand
AACGGGTATCCACTCCTTCAATGGAAACAATGGAGTGCTCTTTGAGATATTCATCGAGAGACCCCTTTGCCTGTTTTCTAGAATACTGATCCTCTAAGTTTCTTCCAATTAAACCACTGATCTTGACGCTATCGGATTCAACATCGGCCTCTTTCACCCCATAATTTCCAATATGCGCTGCATTCATGATTAGGATCTGACCAAAATAGCTGGGATCTGTAAAAACTTCCTGGTATCCGGTCATTCCGGTATTGAAACAAATCTCACCTGTGGTGGTTCCAATTGCTCCAAAAGACCTGCCATGGTGAACCGTACCATCGGCAAGTACAAGCACAGCGGGTTTAGGTTGATGCGGCATAAGGCTGAATTAGTGTAAAAAAAACAAATTCAGCAAATGTAGGAAAAACTAGGCATGTAGAAGAGGCTCCTGCTGGCTTAAGCAGTGAAAGCTGCCCAATCCCCAAATAATATCGGTAGAATCAATACCTACCACGGATCGACCTGGAAAACAGTCTTGAATAATCCGAAGCGCCAATTCGTCCTGCTTACAATTAAACACTGGTACAATCACCGATTTGTTGGCAATATAGAAATTGGCATAAGAACAGGGAAGCCGTTGTCCGTCATAATGTAAAGCCGCAGGCATAGGTAATTCAACGATGTTCAGTTGTTTACCATTGATCAAACGCATCGACTTTAATTGCTTCAAATTGTGCTGCAATAATGCGTAGTTGTCATCTGCACGATCAGTTTCGATTACGGTCAGTACCGTATCTGCATTAACAAAACGAACCGTATCGTCAATATGCCCATCCGTATCGTCTCCCACTATGCCCTCATCAACCCATAAGATTTGCTCCACGCCATAATAATCTCGAAGCATGGTCTCAATTTGCGCTTGATTCAGCTGTGGATTTCGATTGGGGTTCAAAAGACATGCAGTTGAAGTTAAAACAGTGCCCTGCCCATTAAACTCAACAGACCCGCCTTCCATTACAATCCCTGGAGCGTATACCGGGAGATTAAAATGATTGGCAATACGAGTAGGAATAACATCGTCCAAATCAAAAGGTGGATACTTGTTTCCCCACGCATTATAACCCCAATCCACAATTACTTTGGGCTGCGGGGCGCCAGGATTAATTAAAAAAGCAGGTCCATGATCCCTACACCAGGCATCATTCGTAGGATTATAAAAAAATTCAACCCCAGAAGGATCAACACCGGCAGTTTCCAAGGTTTGTGAAGCAAATTTCTGCATAGCATTATCCGCAACATTGATCCTAACTTTTTCTCCTTTGAGGAGTTCTTTGATAAACAATGCGTAAGAGGGGAAAATAGTATGAATTTTTCCAGGCCAGGATGCCTCCTTATGTGGCCAACTTAACCAGGTTGCCTCATGAGGGGCGAATTCTGCCGGGAAATAATAGCCCAGCTCCCGGGGCGTTGATCCATTAATGTTCATCGACATAACGCTTGGTGATAGGATCGTAAGAATCGATTCTTCGGTCGCGAAGGAAGGGCCAGTGTGTTCGGTAATAATCTGTTTTAGATAGGTCGATCTCAATCACTTTTGTTTCTTCCTGATCATGTGTGCCTTGCCATATGATTGAACCAAAAGGATTGGAAACAAATGAACCACCCCAAAACTGCATCGCGCCATCTTGCTCCAGCCCAACGCGATTTACACTGACCACATGTACTCCATTGGCCACGGCATGACTGCGTTGAATGGTTTGCCAGGCGCCATATTGTTCTGTATTGGTTGCTGGGTCTTGTGAAGTTGCCCACCCAATAGCGGTAGGATAAAATAAAATTTCAGCACCCATTAATGAGGTAATACGGGCAGCCTCTGGGTACCACTGATCCCAGCAAATCAATACGCCAATAGTAGCAAAACGTGTTTTAAAAACTTTATACCCAAGATCGCCGGGAGTAAAATAAAACTTCTCGTAATAAGCAGGGTCGTCGGGAATATGCATTTTCCGATACTTACCCAAGTAAGTACCATCGGCATCGATCACCGCAGTAGTGTTGTGATATAAACCTTCCGCACGCTTTTCAAAAAGTGAAGCAATCACTACTACTCCTTTTGCCTTTGCAATCGCTTGAATTTTTTCGGTAGAAGGGCCGGGTATGGATTCTGCTAGTAAAAAATTATCATAGGATTCTACATCACAGAAATAAAGTGATGTAAACAGTTCCTGCAAACAAACAATTTGGGCACCTTGTGCGGCTGCTTTTTCAATTCCCGCAATTGCTTTTTGCAGGTTTGCCTCTTTATCAGCTACACAGCTCATTTGCACAACACCAATAGATACCTTTCGCATAGTTGGAGTTTGAGTGGCAAAAATAATCGTTTCAAGGAGGAGGAAGACCAAAGTGGCCTTTTCTCCAAAAAAAATGCCCTCCGGCTGGAAGGCATTTTGATTCGGTCAAATTTGTTTTATGCAGAAGGAGCTTCTTCAGCAGGTGCAGCGGTCTCAGCAGCAGGTGACGCTTCAACTGCTTTTTCAGCAGCCTTCTTACGTCCACCAGAACGACGAGTTTTCTTTGCAGTGCCTTTTTCTTCTCCTTTCTTATAGATCTCATTAAAATCAACTAATTCGATCATAGCCATATCGGCGTTATCACCAGGACGATATCCTAATTTGATAATACGAGTATAGCCACCTGGACGACCGGCTATTTTTTCAGCAACAGTACCGAAAAGTTCTTTGATAGCCTCCTTATCCTGTAAGTAACCAAAAACAATACGACGCTGATGCGTAGTATTATCTTTTGCTTTAGTGATCAGGGGCTCCACAAAACCTCTCAGCGATTTTGCTTTTGCGGTAGTGGTTACAATACGCTTGTGCTGAATGAGCTGACAAGCCAGATTACCGAGTAGGGCCTCGCGGTGTGCTTTAGTACGACCCAGGTTGTTTACTTTGTCTCCGTGACGCATGACTTTTTGTTTTTAGCACTGCACCGTGTCAGGAATTGCAGTGATTGCTGCTGAAATCAACAGCGGTTATAAAAATTAAATTTCACTTACATCAATACCCATCTTGGCAAGATCCATACCAAAATGTAATCCACGCTCTGAAAGTACTTGCTCAATTTCAGAGAGTGACTTCTGACCGAAGTTGCGGAACTTCATCAAGTCCTCTTGCTCATATTGAACAAGCTCACTGAGTGAATTGATCTTAGCAGCTTTCAAGCAGTTGAAAGCACGCACCGAAAGATCTAAATCCTCCAATGGTGTCTTCAATACCTTACGTAACTGGAGCGTTTGCTCATCAACCAGGTCCTCTTTCTTTTCTTCCTTGTTGTCGAACGTAATGTTTTCGTCAGTAATGATCATGAGGTGTTGAATCAAGATACGAGAAGCTTGCTTCACCGCATCTTCGGGATGAATTGTACCATCCGTAGAAACTTCCATGATCAGTTTTTCAAAGTCCGTGCGTTGTTCAACACGGGTATTTTCAATACTGTATTTTACATTCTTGATAGGTGTAAAGATGGAGTCGGTAGGTATATATCCTAGTGGAGATTCCTTAGGTTTGTTGTCCTCTGCAGGAACATATCCACGACCTTTACCAATAGTCAATTCTAAATCTAAACGAGCTGAACTATCTAATGTACAGATCAATAAATCAGGATTCATGATTTGAAACGCCTGTGTGTTCTCACCAATCAAAGCAGCCGTGAACTCTGTTTTGTTCTTCAAAGAGATGCTGATTTTTTCGCTGGTAAAATCCTGGTCGCCGATTTTTTTGAAACGAACCTGCTTTAAGTTCAGTAACAGTTCTACCACGTCCTCGCTCACTCCTTTTAAAGTGGCGAACTCGTGATCCACTCCTTCTATTTTGATTCCCACAATGGCATAACCCTCTAAAGAGTTAAGCAATACGCGGCGAAGGGCATTACCGATTGTAACACCATATCCTGGCTCCAAGGGGCGGAACTCGAATTGGGCATTAAAATCACTAGCCTTCTGTAAAATGATCTTATCAGGTTTTTGAAAATTGAGAATTGCCATACGATTATTTTTTCGGTGAGAGGGATTACCTCAATGGTTTACTTAGAATACAATTCGACGATCAGTTGCTCCTTAATATTTTCAGGAACACTTTCACGCTCTGGGTAAGTGATAAACGTACCCTTCATTTCTGTCTCATTAAAATCTAGCCATCCAAACTTTGGATTCTTACCACGGATAGGGCTGGTAATAGAAGTACGTGTACGACTGCTGTCTTTGATCGTAACTACATCACCGGGCTTTAAAGAGTAGGAAGGAATATTCACCACCTGACCATTCACCTCAATGTGCTTGTGGCTCACGAGCTGACGGGCACCAGGACGAGAAGGCGCAATACCCATACGGAAAACGGTGTTATCCAATCTAGCTTCGAGGAGTTTGATCAAATTTTCACCCGTTACACCTTTACGGCGAGCGGCTTCTTCAAATGTTTTGCGGAATTGTTTTTCTAGTACACCATAGGTATACTTTGCTTTTTGCTTTTCACGAAGCTGTAGTGCATACTCGCCAAGCGTTTTACGCTTGCGCTTGTCTCCGTGCTGGCCTGGAGGGTTGCTGTTTTTTCCCAACCATTTGCCATTTCCCAAAATGGGCTCCCCGAAAATACGGGAGATCTTGGTCTTAGGACCATTGTAACGTGCCATAGTACTTGTTCATTTAAGCTTTTTTAAAAACCGGTGCGACGATCGGTAAAAAGCTTTAAAAAAATTAATCGTGCACCCTTTAATAAAATGAAACGACTGGCGTCGAACTATTTAATTATACGCGTCTCTTTTTGGGAGGACGACATCCGTTGTGAGGCATAGGCGTCACATCTTTAATCATCACCACCTCAATACCGCTTTGTGATAGAGAGCGAATAGCACCCTCACGTCCAGAACCTGGACCTTTCACATAAACATCCACACGCTTTAAGCCCGCATCAAATGCCACTTTTGCAGCATCGGCAGCAGCCATCTGCGCAGCGTAAGGAGTATTCTTTTTAGAACCGCGGAAACCCATTTTACCAGCACTGCTCCAGGAAATTACCTGTCCAGTTTTATTGGTAAGACTTACAATAATATTATTGAATGTCGCAGAGATATGCGCATCACCATAAGAGTCAACTTTCACGACTCTTTTCTTAGAGGCTTGCTTTGCGCTGGGTTGCTGTTGTTGTGCTTTTGCCATTGTATTACTTGAGGTAGTCTTTTATTTAGTTAGCTATTATTTCTTAGGAGCCTTCTTTTTACCGGCAACTGTTCTACGTTTTCCTTTACGGGTACGGCTATTTGTTTTAGTACGCTGTCCACGAACCGGCAATCCCTTACGGTGACGAAGTCCACGGTAACAAGCGATATCCAATAGACGTTTGATGCTCATTTGTACTTCAGAACGCAACTGCCCTTCTACTTTTAGTTCATCAGTGATCACACTACGAATGGCATTCAATTCGTCGTCATTCCACTCATTTACTTTTTTGTTACGATCGATATTATTCTTATCGAGAATGTAGCGGGCAGTAGAAGGACCAATCCCATAGATATAGGTCAATCCAATCTCTCCTCTTTTCTGTTTTGGTAAATCAACACCGGCAATACGAGCCATAATTGAGTATTAAAAATTAATTAGTTTAAATAGGATTAACCCTGGCGCTGCTTGTAACGAGGATTTTTCTTGTTAATGATGTACAGCTTGCCTTTACGACGGACAATCTTACAATCTGCGCTGCGCTTTTTGATAGAGGCTCTTACTTTCATCTTTATTCTGTTTAACAG
>BJGL01000080.1 GCA_014190475.1 Bacteroidota bacterium | reverse complement strand
CCTGCCCCATCATCATGCGCTCCCTCGCAGTTATCCCAACTATCCAAATGTCCGCCTACTGTAATAATTTGATCAGGAAATTCAGTGCCGGCTAATTCTCCAATGATATTATGCCCGATTGTGTCAGGCAAAAAATAACCATGCGTTTCCAACTTTACCTGTAAGGATTGTTTTTTTAGCCATTGACTCATCTGATCTGCATGCTCAAGCCCAATTGCCACAGCAGGTATTTTAGCATACTGGCTATCGTATCGAGTTGCGCCTGTATGCGGATGATTATTGGCACCATGACTCATACTTCTGATAATGGTTCCTACGGCACCATATTTGGCAGCCTGCGAAGGACCCTGTCCGCGATATTTACTAGCATCCCCATACGCTTGAAAGGTTCGAACAAACGTGGCATTGAAAGGATAATTATAAAAAACTATTTTACCCTTGACCTGTTCTTTTTTCGACTCCAGCTCTTCAAATGATTTTACTTCCAACACCTCCGCCGTTACTCCTTTAGGTCCCGACCCCATTGAATTACCCAATGCTACCACGTCAAGAGAAATACCTCTTTTTCCATCACCCAAATTGACCATTGTTGAGGCTTTATCCACTCCACCTCGTACCCAATGTGGAACCATACACTCCTGCATCCAGGCTTTATCTGCACCCGCCGCCTGCATGGCCGCCAAGCCCCATTTTTCAGCTTTGACCATCCCGGATGAACCTGCTAAACGAGGCCCTATGCTTTTAGTCAGCACCCGAAGATTTTCATACGCGTTGGAACGAAGCAGAATTTCATCAGCTAGTTTTCTAATAAACAAAGAATCAACAGACTGAGCCTGAGCCACTCCCGAAATAACTAGTGTAACTGAGAGGATAATGCGGTTGAATAAAATCATAGCAAGCCTATTTTGAATCCTGAAGTTAAAGAATCCTGTGGAGGGTTACGCTCCTTTCAAATAACCTACCTTTGCAGACCCTTTTATTACGTATGAAAATTGGTATTGTTTGTTACCCGACTTTTGGTGGCTCTGGCGTATTAGCCACAGAGCTGGGGAAAGCGCTGGCCCAAAAGAATCATGAGGTGCATTTTGTAACCTACCAACAACCAGTTCGACTGGAACGATTTGTTCCCAATATTTTTTATCATGAGGTGCAGGTCCCTACCTACCCACTATTTGATTTTCCTCCTTACGAAACGGCTTTAGCAAGTACCTTGGTCGATGTGATCAAAAATCACCACTTAGATCTGTTGCACGTTCATTATGCTATTCCGCATGCCTCAGCTGCCTATCTAGCCAAACAGATTTTAGCCAAGGAGGGAATCAAGATTCCATTTATCACTACCCTACATGGAACGGATATCACACTAGTGGGACGCGATAAAACATACGCTCCTGTTGTTACATTCTCGATCAATGAAAGTGACGCCATCACAGCAGTTTCACATAATCTCAGAGAGGAAACCTTCCGACATTTCAAGATTGACAAAGAGATAGAAGTGATCATGAACTTTGTGGATGTAGCGCGTTTTAATCGAAAACCCATTGATGCCTTTCGAAAAGCAATTGCCCCTACAGGCGAACGCATTTTATTACACGCTTCAAACTTCAGGAAAATAAAGCGGGTGCCCGATGTGGTTCGGATTTTTGCTACCGTTCGTTCTAAAATTCCTTGTAAACTTTTATTTGTAGGAGATGGCCCTGAGCGAAGCACCGCGGAGGACCTAAGTCGTGAATTAGGAGTTAGCGAGGATGTATTATTTGTAGGAAAGCAGGAACAAATGGAAGATATCCTTGCCATTGCAGATGTCTTTTTGCTGACTTCCGAGTATGAAAGTTTTGGATTGGCTGCATTAGAGGCCATGGCTGCAAAAGTTCCAGTTGTATCCACAGATGCCGGAGGACTTGCAGAAATCAATATTCATGGAGAAACAGGATTTCTAAGTAAAGTGGGAGACGTGGATCTGATGAGTGAGCAAGTCATGCAATTACTGCAAAGCGAAAGCACCCTAAAGTCATTTAGAACAAATGCCTATAAACAGGCTTGTAAGTTTGATATCCACCACATTGTTCCTCAATACGAGAAATTATATAGTCGATTTGTAAAAAGCTGATCAACGGCGTAGCCAACCCTGTGGATCAATTTTCTTCGTCTCCATGGTCATGATAAAATCAATCTGACCGCCATTCCCTTCATCGTCCTTACCTGTTTTACCAATGATCTGTCCTGTTTTTACCAACGCCCCCTTGGTGACACTAACCGTAGAGAGATTACTATAAGTAGTAAAGTATTTACCATGACGAATGGTAACAGCCATGCCATCTCCCAAGTTATAGACGCCGCGCACTTCTCCTTCAAATACAGCTTTCACATTGGTTCCTGCACTTGGTGTTGCAATCGTGATACCTGGATTATCAATAGTCAGGAATGTGTTCTCAATTTTGTTATCGCCAAATTTGAGTAATACAATTCCATTATCCACGGGCCATGGAAGTTTATAACGATTGGCCTCAAAGCTGCTATTGAGGGCAATATCCTTGGCGTTAAGATCCAAATAACTTTCTGGCCTTCGTGTTGGATCGGTACGTTTAGCAGCCGCCGCTAGCTCCTCGCCACTGGGTGCTGGCGTAGTAGCAGTTGGCTTTGTAGCACCTGCGGCAGTAGGTTTTGCAGTGGTAGTAGTTACAGCAGTTGCACCCGCACGCTTCCTTTCTTCTTCTTCCTTTTTACGACGTTCTTCGGCCTCCTTTTTAGCCAATTCAATTTCCCGACGTACAATCGCCAATACTGCGTTTTGAAGATCCCGGTCTTTCTTCTTTTTTTCTGCAATTTGTCTTGACAACTCTTTTTCCTTGCTCTTTAATTGCGCCACCACCGCATTTTTTTCCTTTTTCTGTACGGCCAGCTCCTGCACTTGCTTTGTTTGTGTTTCCAGCGCCACATTTTTCTGCTCTTTACGAACCAGCTGCTGCTTGCGGCGTTGTAAGATCAATTCTTGGGTTTTATAGATAGTACCCACTTGCTTCTCCCGATAATCCCGGTAACTCTTTAAATAAGAAATTCGCTTTACAGCATCATTAAAGCTGCTGGCAGAAAAAATAAAGTTGACGTAGTCGTAATTACTTCTATTCTTATAGGCATAGGCTACCGAGCGCGCGTATTGCACTTTTAAGGTATCCAACTGTCGATTAAGTCGATATATTTCAATTTCACTGAGATAAATATCATCATCGATAGAGCGAATTTCCCGACTAATACTATTGATATAGCGCTCCTGCAAAGAGATTTTGCGGTTCAAAACATTCAGCTGACTCAGGGTTTTTTTAGTCTGCCCCTTAACAGATTCATACAGAGTTTGGATTTCCTTGAGCTCTTTCTGTATTTCCTGTCGCTCCTTCTCTAACTGACTCTTATCCGTACCGGGCTGAGCCTGGACTGAAGCAGTGGTTACTAACAATAAGAGTACTAAAAAGCTGAGTCGCATGGATTTACTATAACGATTCCATGCAAAATAAATTTTATTCGTCAACCGCGGCGATAATTTTTTGGGATACTGAATGGAAAACTTAACGTTTCATTAAAGGCATATTGCTTGAAGCGCAATTCCACATTTAATTTCTTTTTCTCAGATACTGCAATATTGCGACGCTGAGAAAAATTTATCCCGGTGCGATTATCATACTCCGCATACCCCAAAAAACTAGTACGGTTACGCGTGAGATCCAAATCGTCAAATTTGGTGCTAAGTAATACCTTTTCCTGCTCCGCGATGGTAAATAACAATCTGAAAAAAGAATTGACTCCTTGTAAAGAAATTGTCCCATTGCCTTTACTGTAAGCTTGCAACGTTGAATCTAAAAAAACCGGATTCCCGATCAATAAATCTTGAAGTGAGCCAAGATCCAGCGGCAAGGCCGTGACTTCAGTCAAATAAGCCACACTGCGTGCTATGTAAATTTTATTCTGCTTGTCTAATAGCTTTACTGAATCTCGAGTAATGTAGGCACGTAATCCCTCAATACCCAAAATAGCAGTAATAGAGGCCCAGATTAAACTGTCTTTATACATGCGCAATTGCGCATTGAGATTTAATTGCTGGCCAGTGCCGTCCTCATAATCCACATCCAACTTTGCATTGAAAGTGGTATACTGAATACGCCTGGATTGTAACTGAGTATACTGCTCTTTGATAAAAGCGATAGAGTCCAAGCGGGCTCGCTCCAAATCAGAAAGTACATTTGCCTGGATTGTATCTTTTTTTACCAGGGCCGTCTGAATTTTTTTTGTACTTCTACAGGAAGTAAAAAAAGTACCCAGTATTATAAGCGCTACTACAATTCGCATCATTTTCATTCATTTTACTCCCGTGTGTCCAAACCCACCCTGGCCACGTGCGGAATCAGCTAATTCAGATACGGATACCCAATTACAAGTTGTTACCGGTTGTACCACCAACTGTGCAATACGATCTCCATGTTGTATGACTTGGGTTTCAGCAGAGTGATTAATCAAGATCACACCAATTTCACCTCGATAATCTGCATCGATTGTTCCCGGTGAGTTGAGACAGGTAACACCTTGCTTGAGTGCTAATCCACTTCGGGGACGCACCTGCGCTTCGTAACCAACAGGTAATTCGATGAAAAGTCCTGTTGGAATTAATTTTCTCTCGCCAGGAGCTAATTGAACAGGTGAGGAAAGATCTGCACGAATATCCATGCCAACAGATGCCTCCGTAGCGTAGGAAGGAAGGGGGTTGGACGAACGATTAACGATCTTAATAGGCAGTGCGGACATCGCGCAAATATAGGTTTGGTTTGTCAGGATTGCTGAAGCAGTACAGTAGCCGTGGCCATCAATCCTTCTTCCCTACCTGCAAATCCCATTTTTTCAGTTGTAGTAGCCTTAACAGATACAGCATCGGGTGCAATGGCCATCAAAGGAGCAATCGCTGCTTGCATCGATTTTACATAGGGCCTAATTTTTGGTGCTTCCAAACACAAGGTTGCGTCCACATTGACCACCCGATAACCCTTTGAGTGGATTAATTGAACACATTTTGAAAGTAAAATTTTGCTATCAATTCCTTTAAAGGCCGGATCCGTGTTTGGAAAATGCTCACCAATATCTCCCAAGGCTAAAGCCCCCAGCAAAGCATCACAAATAGCATGCAATAAAACATCCGCATCACTATGCCCCACTGCACCCTTATGATGAGGGATATTGACGCCGCCAATCCATAGAGCATGACCTTCGGCCAACTGATGAAAATCTATTCCGGTACCGATGCGAAAAGACATGTGTTGTATTTAGTGCAAATAAACAAAAAGGCCCCGGGAATCCGAGGCCTTTTTGACTAGTAAAACGCTATAATTACTTTTTACCGCCCAGGTCAAATGAAACCTGGAAACGAAGGGTATTGGAAAGTGGGTTACGGTTAACACCACTACCAGAAGGAATCAAGTAAGCAAAATTGAAATGGAAGACATTGTACTTCACACCAAGACCAGTTGTGAAATAACGACGATCTCCTTTTGTTTTGTTCTCGTAGAAGTAACCGCCACGGAAGAAGAACTGACCATTGTAGTTCCACTCAGCACCAGCACCCACAGAAACTTCTTTCATTTCTTCGCCAAATCCACCAGGAGCATCTCCCAATGAGCTGAACCAGCTACCCACTACACTCTTATTTCTGTAAGCAGCAAGGTCAGCAGCAGTTGCACCAGCACCGGGAGGTGTTGGAACAAGAAGCTTATTAAACTCAGCACCAAAAGAAAGAGTATTGGTGTTATTGTATTTTTTTGTGTAATTCAAACCTAAACCAAGGTTAGCAGGAATGAAATCCTT
>BJGL01000079.1 GCA_014190475.1 Bacteroidota bacterium | reverse complement strand
AATCATTTGGCCAGTAGCTGTCGGCACGTACCGTGTAAAATCCACCATCCTCTGGATAGTTTCCACGGCCCGGTTTGAAATTGGCCATCAAACATCCTTTTTTATTACGTGGGTAGTAGTTACCCCAGGGATACATCGTTTGTGAACGACCACCACGTGCCGCATATTCCCATTGTGCCTCGGTAGGCAAACGAAAATCAGATTCCTGCGGACGCTTCTTTGCATCGAGGTAAGCATTGAGATAATGTGTTCTCCACTCGCAAAAAGCAACGGCTTGCTTCCAGCTCACTCCTACTACAGGATAATCTCCAAAAGAAGGATGCATGAAGTAACGCTTAGTCATGGGTTCGTTATAAGAATAAGAGAAGTCGCGAATCCAGACCAAGGTATCAGGATAAATAGGAGTATCTTTTTTTACGATGAACGCAGAACGAGGTTTACCAGCATTCTCACGCTTAGCCGCATCACGCAGATCAAAAACTTCTGAGTGATAAATAATTTTAGAAGGGTCTACTTCCTTTTTTCCAAAAATGCGGTCATTGGGAGGAAGAATGATATCAGTGCTACTAAGTTGCTCCATTACTTTGGGATCATTCCACTTGAGTGTTTTTACTTTGGCCCAGTCTACATGCTCTTCACCATCTGCACCCGCTTTTACAAATCCCATTTTACGTGCTACTACAGAGTCACGCACCCAGTGTACAAACTGACGATATTCATTGTTGGTGATTTCAGTTTGATCCATCCAAAATCCAGAAATGGAAACGGAACGGTTTCTTGCACTGAAAGCATAGGCAGGATCCTCATCGCTGGGACCCATGTGGAAATTACCCTGAGGGATATAGACCATGCCTGGAGGACGAGGTAGTGTGTAACGAGAGCCCGCGGAAACACCACGTAGCATACCGTCATTGACCATCGCTCCGCCACTGTTTTTCTTACCGCCCAAAATCCCGCAACCCGTTAAAAAAACGAGGCCAAGAAGGACTAGGAAGGAATAACCAAGATTCTTCATTTTCATACACTTAAAAAGGGTGGGAACAAATATAACGCTTTGAGAGTTTAGTCCCCGATTGGTTTAAGAGAATTTTAAGTCCCGTTTTTATTAGTTCCTCGGTCATAAACGACAGATAATCATTAATTATTGCGGTCCTTTTTTTCGATACAGGTTAGCAGCTCCTCCACATTGGAAACAGGGGGTAAACAGGTATACTGCCTGCATAACCAAAACGCGGATAATGAATCAGTTGTCTTACCTCGGAGCAACGGGAAACTATCATCTGTTCGTACAGCGCTCATGATAACCCTATGCGGAATATATTGCTTCAAAAGGGCCTTTAATTGCTGGGGAGCCTCGGGACCCAGGATTGTTATCTCATTGGTTCCCAATACTATTTCTTGAAGAACGCCCGCCCAGTATCCAAAGGAATTGCCGTAACGAATAATGGCATTTCCCACGATTTTAACCATTTGTTGGCTTTTTTGCCCCCATTCAGGACGGTCCAAAATGAGGGAAAGACGATGCAACACCCCGGCCATAACCGCATTTCCGGATGGGACGGCACCGTCATAAATCTCTTTTTTTCGCACGATTACATCAGTCTGTCCAACGGGTGTGTAGTAGAAAAAAGGCGAGTCCGAATCAGAAAAATCACGGACCACTAATTTGGTTACTTCCTCAGCGGCCATTAACCATTTGCTATTCGCAGTGCATTCAAATAAATGCAACAACGCTTCGGCTAAAAAAGCAAGGTCTTCCAAAAATGCAGGGAAGCGTGCTTCTTTTTTGTAAGTATGAAAAAAACCACCGGCCGGATTTTTGAATATGGCCCATAAAAATTCCATATTAGTAATGGCCCGTGATAGGTATCGCTCATCACCGGTTGCCCCGTAGGCTTTACAAAACGCTTTATTGAGTAGCGCATTCCACCCTAACAAAATTTTATCATCAAGTTGAGGACGAACGCGTGTAGCGCGGTGAGCTAATAATTTTTTTCTGCAGTGAGAAAGTTTTTCTTCTACCTCTTGAAGAGCAAGATTCTGCTCTTTGCAATATGCAGCGAGCGAAACAGGTTGCCATAAAATATTTGTGTGTTCCCAATTTCCCTCGGGATGAACATCGTATACAGCTTTGAAAAGTTCAGCATCGGATCCAAGTATCTCATCAATTTCACTAGCGGACCAGGTATAAAATTTTCCTTCCACCCCTTCTGAATCTGCATCGAGTGCTGCATAAAATCCGCCATCGGGACTAGTCAATTCACGCTCCACAAATGCGAGTGTCTGCTCAATAATGTCCCGATAGAATTTTTGCTGTGTCAGCTGATAAGCTTCACTGTAAACAGCAACTAACAATGCATTATCATAAGCCATTTTTTCAAAGTGAGGGGCTAGCCACTCTGTATCGGTGGAATAGCGGGCAAATCCTCCACCCAAATGATCGTTGATTCCACCCAATGCCATTTTATCCAGAGAGAGCAAGGCTTGATCAAGCGAAGGTTTATGTCCAGTAAAATGATAATGTCGGAGCAAATAGGCAATAGTGCCTGTTTGCGGAAACTTAGGAGCTTTTCCAAAACCACCCCATTCCGTATCTGCATTTTTTAGCATGGACGCTGCCGTATCTGCAAGCGTTTGTTTGGTAAACAGTGAAGAGGCAGCATCTGTGGAAGCAGGGTTCCCACTTGAGCTGGCACCGCCTGTGCTAGTGGTACTTCCAAATGCATTTGCTTTTTCAAGATGCGCGGTTAAATTTTCAGCTTGTGCATCCAGTTCATGTCGGCGCTGTGTCCAGGCTTCATGAACACTTTGCAATACTTCGGTCCAGGAAGGACGATTATGTGCACGAATAGGTGGAAAATAAGTACCACCATAAAAAGGTTTTCCTTCCGGCGTTAAAAAAACATTTAAGGGCCAACCACCACTACCCGTCATGGCCTGCACAGCATCCATGTAGATATGATCCAGATCAGGTCTTTCCTCGCGATCAATTTTGATGTTTACAAAATGCGTATTCATGAGCGCAGCAGTATCCGCATTTTCAAAACTCTCTCGCTCCATTACATGACACCAATGACAAGCTGCATATCCAATACTCACCAAGATAGGTTTTTGCTCCTCGCGTGCTTTTTGCAAGGCGGCAGGATTCCAGGGAAACCACTGGACTGGATTATAGGCGTGTTGCAGTAGATAAGGACTGGTTTCTCCAATCAACGCATTGGGTATCGCATGAGGATTTGCTGCGTGCATGATTCTAGAACGAACAAATAAAAAATTAGTTGGGGAAAATCTATTTTTTTCCGAGCGCAGTGGCTAGAAATTGATCCAAGGCTGCCACCATACTAGGCGCTTTAGGTGTAGGGGCTGCAATTTCCAGTTTTAAGCCCCGCTCCTCAACTGCACGAATGGTATTGCTACCGAAAGCACCCATGACCATTCCGTTTTGTTTGAAACCAGGAAAATTATCGTACAAACTCTTGATACCACTGGGTGTAAAGAAACACACCACATCAAAAGGCGTTTTAGCAAAAAGCGGCTTTACATCGCAACTAACACTGCGATACATGAAGGCCAGTACAAATTCACATTGATTATTCTTCAGCCAGTTTACAATTTCATTATCCTGCTGATTTTCGGAGCAGACATAGAGAAACTTTTCATTGGCCTTGTGTTTGTTGATCACATCAAACAAACTTTTATTCGAACCATCCGCACCATAAAAAACTTTACGCTTGCGATAGAGAATAAACTTTTGCAGGTAAAGAGCAACAGCTTCAGTGATACAGAAATATTTTGTTTCCTGCGATATTGCAATTTTCATTTCCTCGCAGAGACGGAAAAAATGATCGATAGCATTACGGCTGGTAAAAATGATTCCGGAGTAAGAAGCGATATCAATTTTTTGACGACGAAAATCTTTGGCGGGGATGCCTTCTAATTTGATAAAGGGACAAAACTCCAGTTGAACTTTATACTTTCTTTCCAACTCGAAATAAGGCGATTTCTCGCTCTCGGGTCGAGGCTGTGTGATCAAGATATGTTTGACCGCACGGGCCACTTCCTGCTTTTTTCCGCCTTTACTACTCATGTACTCCCTTGGTAATTGGGTGCAAAAATAACTTCTTTTCAGCTAAAATTCAAGAGAAACAGCTTGTAAAGAACAGCCAGCGGTGCAATTTCAAAACCGGCCACATAGAGTAAAAAATGAAACCCACTCAAGTGAATTTGCTTACGTACCACTCGATACGTCAACCCAATTCTATAGAGTAAAAGACCACCTAATAATACCCAGGATAAGGTAAGCGCTATTACAAACACTTGTTCGGTTGAAAACGCCATTAGCACGAGCAGGGGCCATAAAAAAAGGCCTGCCATTTTATTAATCGTAAAAACGGTAAAGGTGTAGGAAGCCGCTGCATCTCTGGCTTTGAAGAGCCAGCCCATGAATTGTAAAGAGATAAACTTTACCAGATAGGCCACAATCAGCACTGCAATAACATAAAGCAATAACCACCAAAAGGAATCAAAGGGATTCAACCTCACGCGGTCTAACCAAAAACAGAGATAAAGCCCTGCAGAAAAAAAGAAAAAGAGATTCAGTAAAAAAGAAGGCAAGGGCGTTTGACTCAGCTGTTCAGAAAGATGGCGTTGTTTGAGCGTAGTACGAAAGAACAATCGAAACAGGTCATTGAAATACTTGGGAAATAATTGACGAATGATTGCCAAAAAAAGAAGTAGTCCCACAAATGCATAGAAAAGTATTTCCTTTCCTTCTGCCTGGTGTATCGATATTTGCAGGAGCGTTACAAACATAAACGCTAAATTAAATTTTTAATTCGCAAGTCTTGGCAGGAATTTATCTCCATATCCCTTTTTGTAAGCAGGCTTGCCATTATTGTAATTTTCATTTTGCCACTTCGCTGCGTCAAAAAGAGGAATTGGTTCAAGCCCTGCAAAAAGAAATCAACTTACAAGCGGGCTATCTCAAAAAAGAACCTGTTGAAACCATTTACTTTGGCGGAGGAACCCCCAGCCTTTTATCTATTCAAGAGCTGGAAAGCATTTTGAAAACACTCCGGATAGCCCACTGGGTAGACACCTCCGCAGAGATCACATTGGAAGTAAACCCCGATGATGTTACTCTTGATCAATTAAAAGCTTGGAAGGACCTAGGTATTAACCGGCTGAGTATAGGTATCCAAAGTTTCAATGAAATCGATTTAAAATGGATGAACCGGGCGCATACAGCCAAGCAGGCGCTGGAGGCACTGGAAAACTGTTTACGATATTTTGAAAACTGTACCCTTGATCTCATCTATGGCCTTCCACATATGAGTACAACTGATTGGAAGAACAATGTAACGCAAGCCTTGCAACTAGGTGTTCCCCATCTTTCCTGTTATGCACTTACAGTAGAGCCTAAAACACCCTTAGAGAAACAAATCAAACTGGCGCAAAAGATCAATACCAATCCTGATAAACAAGCGGAACAATTTGTGTTGTTGATGGAATGGATGGAGCAAGCAAATTACCGGCATTATGAGATTTCCAATTTTGCAAAACCGGGTTGGGAAAGCAGACATAATCAATCCTATTGGCAAGGTAAATCTTATATCGGCATCGGACCCTCGGCACATTCCTATGATGGCAAATCCCGTCAATGGAATATTGCCAATAACGCCGCCTATATCAAATCCATTGAGGAAGATAAAGTCCCCTTCGAAAAAGAGGTATTAACCCCGGTGCAACAGATCAACGAAAAAATCATGACCGCTTTACGCACCGATCTTGGATTAAAGCTGGAAGATGTTGTTTCCCATGAACAAACCATTTTAAAAGCAGCACAATCCTATTTACAAAGTGGTCATCTTATTTTAGAAAACAATACGCTACAATTAACACACCAAGGAAAATGTCTGGCAGATGGCATTGCTGCTGCGCTGTTTGTTGAATAGGTGTTTAGGTGCGCAAATCTTTACACCATGAGTTGCTCTAGCTGCTTGAATCCCTCTTCTGCACGAACA
>BJGL01000078.1 GCA_014190475.1 Bacteroidota bacterium | reverse complement strand
CACAGGTAATTTTCCCATCAACTTCCAGATGTCGTCCTTCATTTTATTGTAAGTCGGAGAGAGCGAGATGTCGGTAAGGTACTCTTTCAAGGCGCCTACATTTGGGTCGATACCCATGCAATTATCATTGAGGATAATCAGCATGTCTGCGTCGGCTACGCCTGCATGGTTCATCCCTTCAAAAGCCAAACCTGCTGTCATGGCACCATCTCCAATTACAGCCACTACTTTGCGGTCCTGTTCGCCCTTATATTTTGCTGCCATCGCCATACCCAGTGCAGCCGAGATAGAAGTGGAAGAGTGGCCAACACCGAATGTATCATACTCGCTTTCGCTACGTTTGGGAAATCCGCTGAGTCCTTTGTATTTGCGGTTGGAAGGGAAGTTGTCGCGTCTACCTGTTAATATTTTGTGTCCATAGGCTTGATGCCCCACATCCCAAACTAATTGATCATAGGGAGTATTGTAAACAAAATGCAGTGCCGTAGTCAATTCCACCACACCCAAGCTGGCTCCAAAGTGACCACCATGTACACTCACCACATCAATAATGTATTGACGTAATTCGTCACAGACCTGATGCAACTTTTCTTTTGGCAGCTTTTTTAGATCAGCAGGTGAATCGATGGTGCTGAGCAGTGGACCTGGGGTTATGGACATAGGGGTACGGTTCATGAATAAAGATAACAAACAATTGACAGGATGGTTGCACTAAATCCGTTGAAAATGCCTGCTAACCACTGGTACAAATTTCAACTCTTTCTTGGGGGCTCGGTGTAACTTTAACCGGTGATTAACTTATTACAATCCCGTGAAAGGCTTTACTGGTTGTTGCAGATCAGTGGATGGATACTTTTTGGTGCCCTGACCGTATTGTTTGCTAATGTCTTTAATGTGCAACTGGCCCCCGGGGTTTTGGAAGGAAGGATTTTAATTTTTTGTCTGATTGGGTTTCTGTTGACTCACTTGACCAGACTGGCAATAAAAAAGTTAGGACTATTACAGCTCCCTTTGGAAAAAGCCTGGCCAGGTATTTTAATTAGCGTATTAGTTTGTAATGGGCTTTATGCTTGGTTTACCATTTTGACGCTGGAGTATTTTAATCTGTTTCTTACGCCAGAGGCTTATTCGCTTAGTTTCTTTCAAAAATGGCTTGCTATCTTTTTGGATAATGGTCTTTTTATTCTTTCCTGGTTGTTATTGTACTTTTTCTTTCACTACTATTATGATAACAGACAACGACAGCTGGATACGCTCAAATTGGAGTCGGCAGTACGAGAACTTGAATTAAAAACCCTGAAGGCGCATATTAACCCTCATTTTATTTTCAATTCGCTGAATAGTATTCGTGCATTGGTGGATTTGAATCCCGAGCGAGCACGCCGGGCTATCACCGAGCTCAGCAATTTATTGCGAAGCAGTATGCAAACTGAAAAGTCTCAGTTAGTACCGCTACGACAGGAGATGGATATTATTCGGGATTATCTGGCCTTGGAAAGTATTCGTTTTGAAAACCGATTGCGTGTGGAGTTGGATATCGCAGCCGATACACTTGATCTACCCGTACCACCCATGATGGTGCAAACCTTGGTGGAAAATGCAATCAAACATGGCATTAGTACCAGCATGGATGGGGGTTGGGTACGCATCTACTCATTCAAGCGCGAGGGGGCTCATGTCTTGGAGGTTGCTAACAGTGGTTACCTGAACAGTGCAGTTATCACGGCTGGGTTTGGGTTGAGCAGCACACAAAATCGTTTACAAATTTTATTTGGTACGCCCGCTCGTCTTTTTATTCGACAACAAGAAAAAGATGTGGTGTTGTGTTCCGTTACCATACCTCTTCAATAGGCAACTATGACCATCAGAGCTTTATTAATTGATGACGAACGACTAGCCCGAGTGGAGCTAAGAAAATTGCTCACGGATTTTCCCTCAATCGAAGTGGTAGAAGAAGCCGCTAATGTGGCAGAAGCACTTGACAAGATTGATCAGTTGAAACCGGATTTGATTTTTTTAGATATCCAAATGCCCGGCAAAACAGGGTTTGATTTGCTGGCCGAGTTGGATCGTTCTCCTCAAGTTATTTTCACTACGGCACATCATGAGTATGCGTTAAAAGCTTTTGAAGTAAATGCATTGGATTATCTCATGAAGCCCATTGATCCGGTTCGTCTGGCGGATGCTATTCAAAAAGTTCAGCAACTCGAGGCGGCACGAATTGGTAATGGGGAGGGTGAAGTTCTTCCCAATGGTGTGCTCTCTGAGAACGATCAGGTGTTTGTGAAAGATGGAGATCGTTGCTGGTTTGTAAAGCTGAATGAAATTCGATTTTTTGAAAGTGTGGGTAATTATGCGCGTGTCTTCTTTGGTAATAACAAGCCGATGATCTTAAAATCACTGAATGCGCTAGAGGATCGGCTGGATTCCAAGCTTTTTTTTAGAACCAATCGCAAGCATATTGTGAACTTGCGGATGATTGAAAAAATTGAACCCTATTTCAACGGAGGTCTTTTACTGGAATTAAAAGGGGGCGATAAAATTGAAGTCAGCCGGAGGCAAACGCTTCGGTTCAAAGAGATGATGAGTCTTTAACGGCAGCTCCTATTGCTGTAATTAGCCCCGGATCTTTTTCGATAGCATTACCCACCACAATCAGGTTAGCGCCGGCCCGGCAATTCTCTGCTGCCTTATCTGGAGTTGTAATTCCTCCTCCTACAATCAGCGGTACTGTAATTTGCGAGGCGACAGTATGGATCATTTCCGCAGGGATAGGTTTTTGTGCGCCACTCCCTGCATCCATGTAAATTAATTTCATCCCTAACATTTCTCCTGCCAGGGCGGTGCATAGTGCGATCTCATTTTTGTTAGCGGGAATTGGAGCCGCATTGCTGATATACGAAACAGTAGTGGGCGCACCTCCATCGATTACCATATAACCGGTAGAGAGAATTTCTAGTCCACTCTGCTTGACCGCGGGTGCAGAAAGAACATGCTGACCGATCAATAATTCGGGATTACGTCCAGAGATCAGCGAAAGGTAGAGCAAGGCGTCTGCCTTTGGCGTAACCTGTGAGGGACTGCCTGGGAATAAAATGACTGGGATATCGCTTTTTGTTTTAAGATCAGCCACTAATTGTTCAAGATGATTGGACACAACCAAGCTGCCTCCCACAAACCAATAATCAACTTTGGCCTTTTTGCCCAGCAAGATCAAATTTTCCAGATCACGACTTTCAGTTTTATCGGGATCAATCAATACTGCAAATGATTTTTTTTGCTGTGCGCGTGCAGTAATAAGTTGTTGGTAAATATGATTTTTCATTGGGCGTTTACGTGTTCAAAGGTGCGAAAAAATATTTGTTAATTGTGCGTTTATTTTTTTACAACATGAATACGATATTTCCAAAAAAAATTTCTAAAAAATAATTCAGGCAATGTGCAAAAATGCTCAAATCAAGCACAGATAAGGGTTGTGGCGGGGGTAAGGGGTATTTTCCACAAGATGTGAATATTTGATTATTTGTTTTTGATGCGTAAAAAAATACTTTCGTAAGAGACCGCTTCAAAAGAGCGGTTGTTTTTTCGAAACCCGACCAAAACCCAATAAATTCTCTTCGAGTATGCCCACAAAGAAGCCCGCAAACGCAAAAGGCGGATTGCAATTTCGTCGCCGCTTCACCCGTGATGATGTGAATGTTTTTGATCAGTTCGAGTACGATTATCGTACGTCAGTGATTCGTAACCCATCCGGTGAAGTTGTTTTTGAAATGACCAACGTAGAGGTTCCAAAACAATGGAGCCAGATTGCTACTGATATTCTTGCGCAAAAATATTTCCGCAAGGCTGGTGTTCCTCAGCCGGATGGAACAACAGGACGTGAGACCTCTGCCAAACAAGTGGCGCACCGTATGGCCAATTGCTGGAGAGTATGGGGAGAACGCTATGGATACTTCGCTTCTACCAGCGATGCGCAGGTGTTTTACGAGGAACTCGTGTACTCCATCCTTGACCAAATGTGTGTGCCTAATAGCCCGCAATGGTTCAATACCGGCTTGTATGAGAGTTATGGTATTGCTGGAAAACCACAGGGGCACTATTATGTAGACCCCACCGATGGTCAATTAAAAAAATCGCAGAATGCATATGAGCGTCCTCAGCCACACGCCTGCTTCATTTTGAGTGTGGATGATGATCTGGTGAATGAAGGTGGAATCATGGACCTCTGGGTTCGTGAGGCGCGTATTTTCAAATACGGATCAGGTGTGGGTACTAACTACTCTAACCTTCGTGGTGAGGGAGAAAAACTAAGTGGCGGTGGCAGCAGCTCCGGTTTGATGAGCTTCTTGAAAATTGGTGACCGCGCTGCCGGTGCTATCAAGAGTGGTGGAACTACACGCCGTGCGGCAAAGATGGTTTGCTTGGATTTGGATCACCCCGAGATTGTACAATTTATAAATTGGAAAGTAGAGGAGGAGAAGAAAGTGGGTGCCTTAATTGCTGCAGGTTATCCTTCTGGTTATGAAGATGAGGCTTACCGCACGGTGAGTGGACAGAATTCTAATAACTCCATTCGTATTCCTAATTCCTTCTTTGAAAAATTGGAAAAGGATGAAGATTGGGAATTAACCGCACGTCAAGATGGACGCGTGATGAAGAAGGTTCCTGCTCGTGAATTGTGGAATCAAATTGCTTACGCAGCTTGGCGTTGTGCAGACCCAGGAACACAATACAACACAACCATCAATGAGTGGCATACTTGTCCAGAGGGCGGTCCTATCCGTGCTTCAAACCCTTGTTCAGAATATATGTTCCTGGACAACACGGCTTGTAATCTGGCTTCTGCTAACTTGATGAAGTTTTATGATTCCGCTACCAATACGTTTGATGTTGAGGGTTACGAGTATAATGTTCGTTTGTGGACAGTGGTATTGGAGGTTTCTGTATTGATGGCTCAATTCCCTTCTAAGGAAGTTGCACAACTCAGCTACGAGTACCGCACCCTTGGTTTGGGATATGCTAACCTTGGCACCATGTTGATGGTAAGCGGTATTCCCTATGATAGCGAAGAAGCACGTGCCATTGCAGGTGCCCTGACCGCAATCATGACGGGTATTTCTTATCGTACCTCTGCAGAGATGGCACAGTGCCTGGGTGCTTTCCCACGCTATGAGGAAAATAAAAAGCACATGATGCGTGTCATGCGCAATCACCGCCTAGCTGCTTACGATGCTGACGATTATGAAGCATTAAGCTTGAAACCACAGGGCTTGAAAGCAAAATATTGCCCAGACTACTTACTCAAAGCCGCTTGCAAAGCATGGGATGAAGCAGTCGAGTACGGAGAAAAATACGGTTACCGCAATGCGCAGGCCACTGTAATTGCTCCAACGGGTACCATCGGATTGGTGATGGATTGCGATACTACAGGAGTGGAGCCTGACTTTGCGTTGGTGAAGTTCAAAAAACTTTCTGGTGGTGGTTATTTCAAAATCATCAACCAATCAGTTCCCACTGCCTTAAAGAATCTCGGTTATTCTGAAAAAGAAACAGAGAGTATTATCAAGTATGCCGTAGGTGCTGCTTCTTTCGCAGGCGCTCCTTTCATCAATCACCAAACACTCAGCGAAAAAGGATTTATCGCTGACGAGATCAAGCGTTTGGATGCGGCGGCGCTCACTGCATTTGAAATTGGATTTGTATTCAACAAGTATACCCTTGGCGAGGAATGTTTACAACGTCTTGGATATACTCCTGAGCAGTACAATGATTTTGAATGGAGTCTACTTGAAGCATTAGGATTTACAGACGAACAAATTGAAGCTGCAAATGACTATGTGTGCGGTACCATGATGCTCGAAGGGGCTCCCGGACTGAAAGAAGAACACCTGCCTGTATTTGATTGCGCTAATAAATGTGGTCAGAAAGGACAGCGTTACATTCATGCACACGGACACATCCGTATGATGGGTGCTACACAGCCTTTCATCAGTGGTGCGATCTCTAAAACTATCAATCTTCCCAATGAAGCAGCGGTTGAAGATATTGCCGATGCGTATTACCTCAGCTGGAAGTTGGGATTAA
>BJGL01000077.1 GCA_014190475.1 Bacteroidota bacterium | reverse complement strand
ACCAGAGTTGTCTAATAAAGTCTGATTTTTCAATGACTACTCCATTCAACGTTGGAGAAGCTAATCCATATTTGCTAAACCGTTCATCTGCTTTGTATTGCTCATAATATCCTTTTCCGCTGGTTAAAAAAAGCGCAGTACTGAATCGAATCTGTTTTTTGATATTTTTTTCCCAGAATAATTGGTAGTGTGTTTGATGATAATTATCCGTTTCATTTTCATAGGGTAGGCCTGGTTGTTCAGTTCCGGCATAGTTGATTGTTCGGTTTCCGGCTAAAAGATCAGATTCTTTTATACCATACCAAGCTTGGTATGTTTTCTCTTTTCCAGAAAAAATATAAAGACGCAAAATTGAATTACTGTCCTTGCTGAAGCTGGCACCTACGTAAAAAGATCGCAGGTTACTACTGGCTCTGTCAATGTAGCCATCGCTGACAATTGAGGAAAGACGACCCACTAAATAGAGCCCTTTATGTTGCCCGGTTGCAAATTGGAGGGTGTGTTTTCGGCTTCCAAATGAGCCGATGCTGTTATTGAACTCCAGGTATTTTTCTTTTTCTATTTCAAGCGTACTAATATTTACGCTTGCTCCAAATGCCCCAGTTCCATTGGAGGAGGTTCCCACCCCTCGTTGAATCTGGATACTGCTGGCGGAAGAACTAAAATCAGGTAGGTTGACAAAAAATGTACCCTGACTTTCTGCGTCATTGAAAGGAATGCCATTTAGCGTAATGTTAATTCGTGTGGCATCTGTACCTCTGATTCGCATTCCCGTATAGCCGATTCCATTACCCGCATCAGCGTTTACCACAATAGAAGGAGTATTGTTGAGGATAAAAGGTAGATCCGCTCCTTGATTCGCATACTGAATTTCTTTTTTTGACAGATTGGTTTTTGTAAATGGAGTATTTTCTCCGGCTCGTACAGCACGAACCGACGCGGGCGCCAGTGTATAGAAACTATCAGTAGTGTTTTTTTCTCTTAAGGTGCTATCCTGTCCAAAAGAAAATTGTGTGATTAAAACCCCGATGACAATGAAAAACCTCTTCATTTTTTTAAGTTTTATTTATTAAAAAATGTAGAGGGAATGCAGCGTTGAAGAATATCTTTGGTTTCTTCCCTTCGCAGGCATTACCCTGACCAGGTTCAACGGGTTTAATCTCAGAATCTGATCATTCAATCAGAAACACCCCGAAAACATGGAACAACTCTTTGTGCAAGAAGTTGTGCTACGCAAAATTATATAAAACAACGGATTAGAGACTTTGTTTGGAAGGTGCCCTTAAAAAAACTATATTTGCAATCCAGATCGCGAAGTAGAGCAGCGGTAGCTCGTTGGGCTCATAACCCAAAGGTCGGGAGTTCGATCCTCCCCTTCGCAACCAAGAGTCCGCCCCCGGCGGACTTTTTAGTTGGAAACCCATGTCATGCGAGTTGGATTTGTAAACATACTCGGTTATCCTAATGCAGGTAAAAGCACGCTCCTCAATGCATTGATTGGAGAAAAGCTGGCTATTGTCTCCCCTAAGGTTCAGACAACGAGGCATCGCATCAAAGGTATTGCGAGCACCCCCGATTATCAGATTGTCTTTTCAGACACTCCTGGCATCATTGAACCCAAATACAAATTGCACGAACGCATGATGGCTTCTGTACGTGGGGCACTTGAAGATGGGGATCTTGCCATTTTATTGGTGGACCTGAAAGAGGATTGGCAACGCTGTGATCAACTTTTTAGTTCATTGCAATTGAAAGTGCCGGCTTTGGTGGTGCTTAATAAAAAAGATTTAGTGGGGGCAGAAAGGGTTAAGCAGGGGCTTCTGTTTTTTGCGGAGAAGCCATATTGTAAAAAAGTAATAGCGGTATCGGCAAAAAAAGACCAAGTGTCTCAACTGATTTTACCTGCACTATTACCTTTCTTGCCAGAAGGGAATCCATTTTTTGATACAGACCAGATCAGCGATCTGCAAACACGTTTTTTTGTAGGAGAAATTATTAGGGGTAAAATCTATGATCATATGGACGAAGAAATTCCCTACCACACAGCAGTAATGGTGAGGGAGTTTAAGGAAAAGCCGGGCTTGATTCGAATTCTTGCGGATATTATTGTTAACCGTGAAACCCAAAAAGGTATCTTGTTAGGACAAAAAGGCGAAACAATAAAGAAAATTGGTTCGGAGGCACGAAAAGACATAGAGGCTTTTTTGCAGGAGAAAGTGTATTTAGAGCTTTTTGTAAAAGTGAGACCCCGGTGGCGTGACAATGAATTATTTTTGAACGAATACGGATATTAATATGTCATTTACAGTTGCAATTGTTGGAAGACCGAATGTTGGAAAGAGTACTTTATTTAATCGTTTGTTAGAACAACGTAAAGCCATCGTAGATGATATTTCCGGTGTTACAAGAGACCGGCAGTATGGCGTAGCCGATTGGAATGGAAAAAATTTTAATGTAATTGATACCGGCGGTTTTGTACAAGGCAGTGAGGATGTATTTGAACGAGAAATTGCCAAACAAGTGTTGGTTGCGCTTGAGGAAGCGAATGTGATTTTGTTTATGGTAGATGCGGCAACGGGTCGCACCGATCTGGATGATTCAATGGTAGAGCTACTTCGGAAAAGCACCAAGCCTGTATTTGTGGTGGTGAACAAAGTGGATAACAACGAACGGTTGTTGGAGGCTTCAGAGTTTTATGCATTGGGATTGGAGCCGGTTTTTTTTATAGCCGCAGCCAGCGGAAGTGGCACGGGTGAATTATTGGATGCTATTACGGAATTAATGCCTGCTGAAATTTCTGCGGAGCTACCAGAAGGGGATAGGCTTCCCAAGTTTGCCATCATCGGTCAGCCAAATACGGGTAAGTCCTCGTTATTAAATGCTTTAATTGGGCAGGAAAGAACTATTGTGAGCAATGTGGCCGGAACTACACGTGATACGATTCATACGCACTATAATTTATTTCAAAAGGAATTTATTCTGATTGATACGGCTGGAATTCGCCGTAAGGCCAAAGTTCATGAGGATCTTGAATTTTATTCAGTGATACGCGCTATTAAAGCGTTAGATGAAGCGGACGTCTGTTTGTTACTTTTAGATGCGGAAAAGGGAATAACGGCACAAGACCTAAATATTTATAGTTTGGCTGTAAAGAAAGGCAAGGGGATTGTGGTGTTAGTAAATAAATGGGATCTAATTCCCAAGGAAACTAACACGGCTGTTCAAGCGGAAAAAGAACTAAGAAAGCGCTTAGCTCCCTTTAATGATGTGCCAATTTTATTTGTTTCCGCCCTTGAAAAGATCAGGATTCATAAAGCGATTGAAGCAGCGTTGCAAGTATTTGCCAGCCGACAGCAAAAAATATCTACATCTGAGCTAAATGAAAAAATGCTAAAAGCTATAGAGTCCTATCATCCTCCTGTGGTGAGAGGGCATCCTATTAAAATCAAGTTCATTACTCAATTGCCAACAGTGGTTCCAAGTTTTGCATTTTTTTGCAATTTTCCTGATGACATTAAAACACCCTATAAAAACTATTTGGAGAATCAGCTACGTGCCAGTTTTAATTTCACGGGTGTTCCTGTTCGTCTGTTTTTCAGGAAGAAGTAATTTTTTCCGCGATTCATCTCCGTATTAAGCACTCGGAGCATCAGCTTTTTTGGGTATTGTTTTCATCTGAATCACATCAACCAAAAAGGCAAATGCCATTGAGAAATAAATGTAGCCTTTTGGAATATGGAATCCTAATCCATCTGCAAGTAGTGCCACGCCAATCATTAAAAGAAAGCAAAGCGCTAAAATTTTGAAAGAGGGATGTCGGCGTATAAAATCACTGATTGGTCCTGATGCTATCATCATAATTGCAACTGTGATAATCACTGCTGCATACATGACCCAAAGCTCCTGTACCATGCCCACGGCTGTAATAATCGAGTCAACTGAAAAAACCAGATCTAAAATCACTACCTCACCTACCAGTTGCGCAAAAGTGGCATTGGAACGTACAGCAGCTATCGGGTTTGCTGCCACTTCGGTTTTATGATAGATCTCTTTTGTGCTTTTATACAAAAGAAAAAGTCCTCCGGCAATTAGGATCAACCCCTTTCCCGTAATTGCAGTGGTTCCCACTGTAAAGAGGGTAGTGTCCAATTTGAGAATCCAAGTAATGAAAGCAAGCAGAAGCAGTCGCATTAGCATAGCAAGTGTAAGCCCCCAAAATCGCAACTTCTTTCGTTGCTGATCCGGGAGCCTATCTGCTAAAATGGATATGAAAATGATATTATCAATCCCCAGTATTACCTCAAGGGCAATTAAAGAAAGAAGGGGAACCAGGGCTTCTGCCATATGCGGGATTATTTCCCGCAAAAATAGAGGTAATAGCAGATAACTGATTAGAAGTTAATTCCAATTCCTACGCCAACTTTCAAAACTGACATTTTTTGGGTAGCCTCTTCACTCAAAATACCACTATCTACTTTGAAGGTGGGGCTCAGATAGCGATAGTCCAAACCGCCCGTAAAAAATGCTTGATTACCTAAGTCTACTCGTAAGGCTAGACCCGTTTGGAAAACACCACAACCACTCCAATCCTCTGGGACAAGCACCGTGCCATCAGTAGTAATGTCTGGTGAATTAGCGGAGGCAAATCCTCCCATTACTTTAAAATCAGTTTTTACTTTATCACTGATAGGAAAAATGAAAACAGGTCCAGCTACCAACCCCAGGAACTGCCAGTGATCTAACCGAAGCTCCGGTAATCCAGTTAAATCTCTCAGCTTCCGGATGGCCACATCATTCTTATTATAAAATCCCTGCACAGCTAGTCCAATATTATCACTGAATGCATATTGGTAGGCCAAGTCAATTGTAAATCCGGCCACTGCAAATCCTGCATCCTCATTGGATAAATCCCTACTGGTAAAGTTTCCAAGTGGAAAACCTATTCCTGGTTGCAGACTCAGGTAGGATTTTTTTTCTGCTGTTTTGGTCTCCTGTGCTTGTAAGCTCCAGCCAAAGCTTAGTAAGCAAATCATGAAGTAAAATTTTTTCATACGATTTCAATTTCTTTGAACAGATTGTTTGCTGCACAAATAAAAGCCCCCTGTTGGGCTCCACTGAATGACTGTACTCAAAATTGTTTTGATTGGAATCATTGTTCGCCAATTCAATTCAACGCACTTTCAGGAGGAAAAATGAAAACAATATGCTTATGGTACTTGATTTTGATAAATACGCCACCAAGGGTAATGAGTTTATCAGGTTAGTGGCAATGGAATTGGAGGTGCCGCGTGACATGGCGGGACGAATAACTCGAGCCGTACTTCATGCACTGCGAAACCGGTTCAATCATCAAGAATCTTTTCACTTGTTAGCACAGCTACCGATGGCTATAAAATCGGTGTATGTTGATGGTTGGCGCTTTGGGCAGCCGGTGCCACGTATTCGGCATATCACTGAGTTATTGGATGAAGTTCGTGCAGAGGACGGTAAAATGTCGGGGTATGATTTTGGGAATAACGCGAAGGCGTTACGCGCTGTCAAAGCCGTATTTAAATCGCTAGGTTCTTTTGTATCTCCTGGCCAGTTAAATGATTTATTGGCAACACTTCCTAATGAGATTAGGGTTTTTTTGCAAGATGCAGTTCCATCCGTTTCTACCGTAAGTCAAAAGTGATTCAAATGCGTTTTTTGTTTTTAGTATTTATTTTATACGGGGCGCTTTCCGTATGGGCGCAGGTTCACACTTTTTTAAATGTACAGGCGGAGAATGACTATATTAATTGGTGGGGAAAAGGTACAGATCGTTTTTATACTGGCGGTAATTTTTTATCAGTTGATTGGATTCGCTCCCATAAAGAGATTCGGTTATTGGGTTTAGAGTTGGTGCAAAAAACATATACCCCCAGTGATTTACAGACTACACAAGTAGAGGCAATGGATCATCCTTATGCGGGGCTGCTTTTCATGCGTCATTTAATTATGGTTTCCCCTGCTCAATGTAAGTGGAACATGCTGGCAAGAATTTCCTATGGCATCAGTGGGCCACGCTCAGGTGTTGCGCGTTTTCAAAAACGTCTCCATCAGTGG
>BJGL01000076.1 GCA_014190475.1 Bacteroidota bacterium | reverse complement strand
CTTTTAGGGTATGAAGCAACTTGTTTTAGGAATCTGTATGCTGGTGGTATTGAGTGCCATGAGTAGTTGTGCGCGCAACTATTATTCCAGCAAAGCTTCCAAAAACTGTGGTTGCCCCGGTCAAAATGTTCGTTAAACTGTAATTAATCTATGGCACGTACTCCCAAAACCCTAACGGTGCTTTGCACGGCCTGTGATACAGCATTGCAAGCGGATCAATTGCGTGATCGGGTCTCTCATTTATTATCTTCTCCTGCTTTGGTAGAGCAATTTTGGAATACGGTTGAACTGGTCGATCGTAATTATATTACTACTAACCGTTCTCGTATCGAGCGGGAGTTGCGAAATTATCCGGCTAGGTCTTTTCGCTTTTTACTGAATAAAAACTAATTGCTTATTTGAGCCTTCGAATGGCTTCCTCTAATTTTCCTAAGAACACGGGAATTTCCTCTTCTTTACAAGTACCTACACTAAGTCTGTACCAGGGTGAATCAGTTCCTGTTCCAAATGCATAAAAAGGGACTAGGGCAAGTGAGGCTTGATCTAGCAAATAACTAGTAACAGCCGCTTGAGAATCCAATGTGGTATTGGCTGCTGTTTGTTTTCCTTTTAAGTCAATTTGTACTGTCAGGTAAATTGCGGCTTCTGGTTCTATTGAATCTACCGATAAACCAGCTGCTTTCATTTTTTGAAATCCTTCATGGATAGCGCGTAATCTTTTTTCAATGCCTGCTTTAAATCCGACCAAATAAGTATCGATAGCAGTGGTGTTAGCTAAAAATCCTGTTAGCGCTTTTTGTTCTGCCATTGGTGCCCATGCGCCGATATGAGTGAGGATCATTTTCATTTTTTGAATCAGGGCAGCGGGTCCCATAGACCAACCCACCCGCACTCCCGTAGCCGCAAACACTTTACTGATTGCATCAATGAAAATGGCATACTCTTTCATAGCGGGTCGAAGAGAAACCGGGTCGTGATGTTGTATATTTCCATACGTCAGATGCCAGTACATCTGATCATACATCACGTATAGTTTTTTTGCTTGAGGACCTCTGCGTTGATTTTCTTCCAGTACTAAATCACAGATAGCCGCTAACTCTTCTTTTCTAAATGTGGTTCCTGTTGGATTTTGTGGTGAACACAAGGACAATAAACTAGCCTCCTGTATATGTGGCCGAATCATTTCGGCAGTGGGCATAAAATTTGTTGCGGCTGTGGTTTCAATCAAAATGTGTTCGCCCTCCACAAAATGGGTATAGTGATTATTATTCCAGGAAGGGGCTGCGTAAATTATCTTATCTCCTTTATCACAAATAGCTCTGAATACGGTGTAGATGAGTGGACGGCCTCCGGAGGCAATCAAAATTTCGCTGGTGTTATAAGATAATCCTTGCTTCTCTTGAATGAACGTAGCAAGGATTTCTCTCAGATCAAGATTTCCTTCGGCGGCGGGATAGTTGGTGTAATGCTGACGGTAGGCGTCAATAATTCCTTGTTCCAATTCCGCAGGGATTGGGAATATAGAAGGATCAAAATCACCAATGGTAAAATTGTAAATATGTGCTCCTTGTCTGATTTTTTCTTTGATCTCTCCACCTAATCGGACAATCTCTGAACCAATAAGGGTCTCTGCTAGTTGGGAAAAAGGCATCGGTCTGGTTTGCTGCTGCGAATGTAGCTTATTTCTTGGTGGCGGCTTTCTCAAAATCCAAGATCACTCCATTGATGCAGTAGCGAAGTCCGGTAGGGGGCGGGCCATCTTCAAAGACGTGTCCCAAATGGGCTTTGCATCGGTTGCATTGCACCTCTACCCGGTTCATCCCATGGCTATTATCTTGAATATAGAGTAGGCTACCCTTACGAATGGGTTCGAAGAAACTTGGCCATCCACAGCCACTTTCAAATTTGGTATCGCTTTTAAAAAGGGGGTTCCCGCAAGCTTTACAATAGTAAGTTCCTACCTCTTTTGAGTGTTCGATAGGGCTGGTCCAAGGTCTTTCAGTCCCTTTTTCTCGGGCAATATAATAGACGTCTGGGGAGAGGATTTTTTTCCACTCGCTCTCTGCTAATTTTACCTCACTGCTATCCGTACGGGAATAAACTGGATTATTATTTTGACCGGATTCCATAGTGCGTGTTGATTTTTTTGTTTGTGTATTGGGCTGTGCTCCGCAGCTTTGGGTCCAAAGCAGACTGGCTATACCAAAGCTCAATAGTAGAATTTTCATAGGTGTATAACAATGCAAAAGTCGGAATGTTGTGTTATACGTACAGTTGTTCGCATCAAGATTAGAGGTACGGACTTACCTTTGTACTCCCTGCAAAACCACTGTTTATGTTCAACTTAATTTTATTTGGCCCTCCGGGCAGCGGCAAGGGAACGCAGTCCGATCGGCTTGTAGAAAAATACGGTCTCAAACACCTCTCTACGGGTAATCTGTTACGTCAGGAGATTGCTGACAAAACCGAGCTGGGACTTTCTGCTAAAAGCTATATCGATTCCGGCAAGCTGGTACCTGATGAAGTAGTGATAGGAATGGTAGACTCATTTTTTGAACAACATAAACAGGCGCGTGGTTTTTTATTTGACGGATTTCCTCGCACCGCTGCGCAAGCAGAAGCCTTAGATACATTATTAGCCAGCAAGCAAACCGCTATTGCAGCTGTGATTGCGCTGGAAGTAAGTGAGGAGGAATTGGTGAAGCGATTACTCAATCGAGGAAAAACCTCTGGCCGTACCGACGATTCCGATGAGGCTGTGATTCGAAAACGTTTTGCTGTTTATTTGGCAGAAACAAGTCCTGTTGCTGCGCATTATAAAAATCTAGGAAAATTTGAATCGATACCCGGTGAAGGCACCGTAGATCAAATTTTTGAATCACTGTGTTCAATTATCGACGCCAAAATCTAATTGTTACTGGCTCTGTTTAAAATCTCTCGCTCCTCTGCATTGAGCGAACTCATCCCTTTTGCATTGATCTTATCTAGAATCGCATCGATGCGATCCTGTGTTAAATGCGGGGTTCTCTTGAAAGGTCTTCGAGTTGCCTTATAAAATAATTGCTCCTTTAGAGGGAGTCTGATTTTTTTAGGACGGTTGGGATTGAAAAGCTGACTGGCCCATTCAAATAAATTACTCATCCAGGTACTGGTATCAATTCCTCTGCCAATTAAGCGCATGAATATAAATCCTGTCAATCCTCCTGCGAGGAGTGGTAAATAACTGAGCGGTTGATCCAATGGTCGGGTAGCTAGCGTAATAAGAATATATACACTGCTTAATACCCATAGGGGAAATCCACCCAGTAAATCGGGCATAATTCTGTATTGGGGCGTAAGCAGGGTGGTAGCTACTGCAATAGCCATCACTGCAGCTGTTGATCCCATATATCCGCCCGTGTTGGCAAGAGAAGGGAAAAAGAGGGATGCTACTACATAAGTCAGGCCGCCCGCCCAAGCGCCATAGAGATAAAGCGGAATAATTTTTCGATTGCCACTGAGGTCTTGAAAAATAAACCCAAAAGCCCATAGCCAAAGCATATTGCCGATCACCATCCAAATGCCTAAGTTGGCAAATGGAAATGTAAATACGGTCCACCAGTGTGTGAGCACGGCTGATGGGGACGCCGGTAAAAGAAACCAGGGAAGAATCGAGTTGCGAAAGGTTGCTTCCAGTACCGCTCTGTCCTGATAAAAGAAAAATAAATAAGCCTTACACAAAGAAAGCGTGATAAATACAATCAGATTGGCTGCTACCAGCTTAATCAATGCATTGCTGGAGTCTCCCAGTGTAAGTCTTCGGCTAGAGGAATAGTTCATACAATCAATACAACGAACGGCGGTTGGTTTTGTTCCAAAAATAGACAAGCAAAAATCCGGTAATAGCGCCACCCAGATGGGCAAAGTGAGCAATATTGTCTCCGGTTATGGAAGTTACCCCGCCAAACAGATCAATAGCGGCTAATCCCAGCATAGCCCATTTTGCTTTTACGGGTACGGGGATAAACATGATAAATAATTCTGTATTGGGAAACAAGTAGGCAAAAGCAGCCATCACCCCCATTACCGCTCCGCTGGCACCTAAGGCCGGGGAGATAGCACCAATATTCTCTTGAATGGCTTTATAATTATTGACCTGGAAAAAAGAAAGTAACTCTTCACAACGGACATATTGCATGCCCAAATGCAGCGCGGCAGCCCCCAACCCGGAAGCCAGGTAGAAAAATAAAAAGCGTTCTCCTCCCCATACATTTTCCAGTACGCGTCCAAACATCCAAAGAGTGAACATATTAAAGAGGATATGAAAAAAAGTACTGGGCGAATGGGAGAACATGTGCGTTACTATCTGGTAAGGTTTGAACTGCTGCCCGGTCTCCAATGCACCGGATTCAACCAAAAGTTTATGCAGTTGATCAGGCATGATGGGCCAAAGCATAAACCACTCTGTAATTGGAAAGCGATTGGCTAGTGTCAATTGTGCAATAAAAACCAGGGCATTGATGATGATCAGGTTTTTTACAATGGGGGGAAAGCCATCGGGTCTCGTGAATCGGAAGTCACTCATGTTGCAAAAGTACGCGAATCGCTTTATCGTCTTTTTAATTGTACGATATTCTCTATATGATGGGTATGTGGGAACATATCTACGGGTTGCACTTTAGTTACCTGGTAATGGGCGTCTAAGAGCTGCAAGTCTCTTGCTTGTGTGGCAGGATTGCAACTTACGTATACTACTGTAGGAGCCCCTATTTCAATCAGCTTCTCAATAAGTTTTGAATGCATACCGGCGCGTGGCGGATCCGTAACTACCACATCGGCCTGTCCCTGTGCTGTAAAAAAATCACTGGTACAGATATCAATTACATCGCCTGCAAAAAAAGAAGTGTTATTCAAATTATTTAATGCTGCGTTTTCGCGTGCATCGTCAATGGCCGCCGCTACCTGCTCTACACCAATAATTTTTTTAGCACCCGGGCTCATAAATATGCCTATACTACCCGTTCCACAATAGAGATCGTATAAAGTTTCTTGTCCCGTTAATCCGGCTGCTTCCTCTGTTAGTTGGTAGAGTTTTTCAGCCTGGCGTGTATTGGTTTGAAAAAAGGAACGGGGTCCGATTTTAAAGCGAAATTTTTTATTGTAACGCGCATTGAATAGTTCTTCTTCAATAAATCCGTGGCCGGTAAATGGAATGGGTTCGAGGTCAAAAATGCTGTCATTCCACTTGAGATTAACAGTGTATAACAGTGTAGTGATGGTAGGGAACTCTTTTTGTATCGCCTCCAGTAATGGAAGTATTAATGATGGATTGTTTTCGCCCACAATCAAATTGACCATTACTTGTCCTGTTTCACAAATCCTGATTTGTAGATTTCGCAAAAAGCCAGTGTGCAAGCGATAATCATAGAAGCTTAATTGATGTTGCTGTGCATAGGCTTTAATAAACAACCTAATTTGATTGGTGGGTTCGGCTTGTAAATGACAAGTGGTAATGTCTACAACTTTATCAAAAAAACCACGTGCATGGAATCCTACTACATTGCTGGCAGCTAAAATGGCCGGATCGTTTAATTCGCTGGGAAGTAGAAAGCGTTTATTGCTAAATGTATATTCTATCTTATTCCGGTATTGAAATACCGATTGGCTTCCAACGATGGGCTCGAGTGGAGGGAGCTCTATTTTCCCAATTCGTTTTAAGGTTTGTTCAACCTGTTGTTGTTTGTAACGTAATTGCCAATCATAAGGCAGCTCCTGCCACTGACAGCCACCGCATACTCCTATATGTGCACATTGGGCAGCAATCCGGTGTGGAGCCTTTTCGTGAAAATGGATTACTGAGCCCTCTGCCCAGTCTTTTTTGCTCTTATGTATTCGAACATCAACCCGATCTCCGGGAATTGCTCCTTCTATAAAAATAACTTTACCATCAATCCTGGCCAGGCATTTTCCTTCGGCAGCATAGTCCTCCACCAATACCTGGTTAATGATTTTTGGTTTTTTTGTTCGCCGCATTTAACAAAGATAAAGGCGCTGTCCTCTTGATTTTTAATAACTTTATCTTCTACTATGTATATGAAAAACTGGTTAACTATTTGCTTTTGTTTGCTGGGCTTTTACGGGCTGGCACAAACGGGGTATGAGATCAAAGTAACCTTCAAGCCCTATAAGAATCAATACATCTATCTGGGGCATTATTTTGGTAAAACCTATCCGATCATTGACT
>BJGL01000075.1 GCA_014190475.1 Bacteroidota bacterium | reverse complement strand
TCCAATTGTGATCGCTGAAAACGAGTAATTATTATCCAAGGAAAGATTTTTGTTTTTTCGTCTATGACACTAAAATCGCCATTCTCTCCCGCTGGTTTAAAATATTTTCCAAGTAAAGCCGCTGCCAAAACCACATTCACCGGCAATTGCGTGTAGGGATTGATGGTTTGAACCAATACATATTCAATACTTGCACCCATGGTCAACCCCAGGTTGGAGGGAAGCGTCCAGGGAGTAGTGGTCCAAGCCATTAGATATACCTCAGAAGAAGGCAATCCTTGAACAGCATCAAATAAAAACTTAGCAGGACCCTGATTTAACAAATTGAAGAGTGCAACACAGCTGGTATCTTTTACATCCTTATACGTACCAGGTTGATTCAGTTCGTGCGAACTCAATCCTGTTCCGGCAGCTGGAGAATACGGTTGAATACTAACACTCTCATAAAGTAATCCCTTCTTGTATAACTCACTCAATAACCACCAAAGCGTTTCGATATACTCATTTTTGAAAGTGATATAAGGGTCGTTGAGATCTACCCAATAACCCATCTTACGAGTAATATCATCCCACTTGTCTTTATAGCGGAGCACCGCTTCCCGACATTTCTTATTGTATTCCTCAACCGAAATCTTTACGCCAATATCTTCTTTGGTAATTCCCAATTCCTTTTCCACTCCTAACTCAATGGGCAAACCATGCGTATCCCAGCCTCCCTTTCGTTTTACCTGAAAACCTTGCATGGTTTTATAGCGGCAAACCAAATCTTTGAGAGTACGTGAAATAACGTGATGGATGCCGGGCATCCCATTGGCACTGGGGGGGCCTTCAAAAAAAACAAAGGAGGGCGCCCCTTCACGTAGGGATACACTTTTCTCAAAGGCCTGCTTTTCAGACCATTGCCGCAAAATCTCCTGCTCTATAGCAGGTAGATTAAGACCCGTAAATTCTTTGTATTTCACACTCATAAGCCCTCGAAGGGACCCTCACCCAAAAGATGGGGTCAGCTTTTAAGTGTGCAAAGGTACCAACTCTTAGTCAACGATAACAATGCCTTTGGCTGTTACGCGCACTTCTTTTTGAGGCTCTTTAATGGCATCGATTTCTGCCTGGGATTTTTTGGCATCCTCTGCATAGTGCTTGAGCTCAGCTACAGAAGTGGTTTTCATAAAAACTTCGCCTTCAATGGCCACCGTTTTACCCTTAGCCGCAACAGGAAGGAAGAACGCATAATCCTTCATCTTCACCATCACTTCCTCCCCTTGGGGAACTTCAAGTTTTAACCAGCATCCTTTTTTAGGACACACATCAGTTACCTTAGCCGTAAATTTTACATTGGTAAAATCGTTTCCCCCTTTTACTTTTTTTACCACATCTGCAAATGACAAGGCATCAGAGGCGTTAATTTTTTCGCCATAAGTCTCCCCTGGTTTTGCATCTCCAGCAGGAGGTTGCGCTATAGCAAGGAATGTGAAGCTCATGCAGATCAAACTTGATAGAAACTTTTTCATAGCAGATTGTATTAGAGGACTGTAAAGTTAGTCGAGTTTTGGTTTTTTTAATTGAAAAGTCCGGGATAGATTAAATCCAAATCGCACCTGTCCCTTTCCCCACTGTCCGGTAGTTTCTGTAATAAAAGCACGCTCGTTCATCCCGGTGGCGTTGGTAACATGCAATTGAAATACGTGCCCGCCCGTTTCTATATCCAACCCGATGGATAAGGGGTTATAGAAACCTGTTTCGGGCATACCCACTAAAACATGTGTATAGTCCCAGGTTAATGCCATGCGCTTGGATAATTTAAGACGTCCGCCCACCCCTAATGCATAGATGTCATTGGGATCACTAGCTGCCTGTACCAAGTTTTTATGCACCATCGTGGGCATTAATTGAAGGGTGAAGCCCTCACTAAACTTTCGTCCCAGAATAGCCTGATTATAAAAAGCAAGACGGGAAGAGAAATAATTCTGTCGAGTTGGATCGGCCCACGGCAAACCATCCACGGTGATACCGGAAACAAAAGCCAATGTTACGGGCGAACTCCAGGGTCCCTTTGATTGTCGAATCGGTGCATATTTGATAAAGGCATCCACTTCTTTTTTAAACGTGCTACGACCAACTCCTACCATTAAATTATGCAAGAGACCAAAATCAAAACTCATCCGCATACTGGCCTGATCAAGTCCAAAGAAATTTTTATATCCCTGATCAAGTGTACCAAATCGATGCAGAATTCTAAAATCCATGGTGCCTGGATTCAAAAACTCCATGGAATGTGCATTGATAACACGTGGTGATTTGAATGCATATTTTACTCTTTCCTTCTTAGGCTTTTCTTCGCCCAATAGACTTAATAAGTCGTCCTGTGCTTGGACGCCCATTGAAAAAAACAAGAGTAGAGCAAGTAGTTTTGATTGCTTCATGGTATTAGTTTGCCATACTTAACTTTTTAGCGGCTCCAAATTACAAGCCACTTCAATTTTAGCAGTTTTGTTAACCTTATCGGCTACCACACCGGGAATGGATACTCCATAATCGGCAAGCATCACGGCAAAGCTAGCTGTTGCATTTACTTTACCACCTTGCACCACTAATTTTCCAGGTGCTTCCACATCCTTGGTTTGTCCATGGATAGTGAGCTTTCCCTTTACGGTTACTGCATAAGTTCCATCCTTAGCATAATTAACCGCCACATTGTTAGACACCGCTCCCTTGAATTCAGCTTTCGGAAATTTATCGCTCTCCAGATAATTCTCATTAAAATGTTCCTGCATCAAGGCACGCTCGAACGTGAACCCTTTGATCAATACGGCAAATTGCATGTTACCATTAGCCGCATCGAGTACGCATGTAACCGTGCGGTTTACAGCCTGTATGTTTTCAGGAGAAGAAGGCGCTGTAGCATTAAAATCGATGCGACCCGTTTTGGTAAAAAACTTTTGCGCATTGGCAACATTGAGTAGACAAGCGCCTAGTAAGAAAATGAAAAGTGATTTTTTCATAGTATGATTATTATTTTTTCAAAATAGTACAACGGACCAACGTAACATCAGAGCCCAACAAAGGATCTGCCATAAACCCAGTGCAAACTCCCCGAACAGTAACAGAACTACCAGGAACAAAATCCCTGGCCTGCTCACTAAAAACACTATCCACGCTACAACGAACGGAGGAAAGGGAGCCATCATCCCCTAGCGTTACTGTATATAAACCAGCTTCATCTTGATTAATTGCACGAATAGCCCCCTCCACCTCCACTACCTTATCCAAATATTGTTGATTGGCTTTTGCTTCATTCTCCTCAAAAGCACCCAGTAGAGTAGCCGTGTTGGTTACAAAATCAGCCTTCATACTTTCCATGCTAGCAGGCTTACGATTATATTCACGGTAGGCGCACCAAGCACCCAAAACAGCCACTAACAAAACAAGAGGTACTATAATTTTAAAATTCTTTTTCATACTATAATTTAATTATTCAGCATACCGCCATCAATCCATTTTTTAATGGTAGCGATTTGACAATTGCTGAGTTTAGCGCCGCCTTTTGGCATAGGAGAATAACCACCAGCATGGCTGATGGTACCATATAATTTTCCGCTTTGTGCCATGGCTTTATCCGCTGCATAGGTTCCCATTAGTTGATTGCCGGAGGGAAAACTTCCGGAGTGACAACCATAACAACTGGTTCGTAAAATGGGCACTACTTTTTGCGCATAAGAAACCGTACCCACCGAGTCCGTGCAAGGTTGATTGGAACCAGCTCCATATAAAATTTCCTCGTGATCGTAGTAGCAAGCTGTCAGCGAAAGCAGCACAGCCGCGATGAAAAAATGATTGAATCTATTCTTCATACTTAAATTAATCAATTGTTCAACGAACCTGCTGCAATCCAGCGACGCACCTGTGTGATTTCACAATCAGAAAGTTTGGCACTGTTTTTTGGCATGGGCGAAAATCCAGTTTGATGAGAAATGCTTCCCAATAACTTACCATTTAATGCTACCACTTTAGTTCCATTGTAATTCGATACATCCACATTACCCCCAAGATTGCCCGCCTTATGACAACCCGCACATTTATTATCCATAATCGGCTTGATAACCGCAGCGTAAGTAAACTGAGTAGTATCGCAACTTCCGATGCATGAGTTATTTTTTGCCCCTTGGTTGATCCACTTTTGAATTTTGGCAATTTGCGCTGCAGTCAATGGGCTGCGAGGCGGCGGGGGCATACGTTTATCTGGATTAGTGGTTACAATTACCTCGTACAATTCGCTACTCGTAGCTCTACCAGCTCTAACATATTCCATAACTGTAGCGTAATTGATCAATACCACTCCCTCTGCACGGGTAATTGCATCATGACAGCCGCTCATTGCGCAATTAGAAGCAATAATGGGCATTACATCATTGACAAAATAAACAGAGTCAGGACTGCAAATGCTACTAACAGTTGGAGGAGTATTATTGGGATTAGTGGGCTCATGCGTACAGGCAAAGAATTGGGCAAAAAATACCAGGAGTAAAAAGGGGATAGCGATTTTCATGAAAGGAATGTCGGTTTTGGAATTTAAAAATTTACAACGGAATCAATCAAGCAATATTGCCCAATTCCATTTGAATTTGAAAAGTATAAAAATTAATTAACAATTACCGTAGCAATTCGCAGGGCTTACAACCCGTATGCTTCTTAAAAGCCGTAGAAAAGTGAGAGATGGAGGAGTATCCCAAAGAAAGCGATACCTCCGTAACCGTAAGGCCCTTTTCGTACAATAAAAACTTAGCGTGTTCCATACGCAGGCCCTGATAAAAATCAAATACCGTGGTACCAAACAACTCTTTGAACCCTTTTTTCAAGTAGCATTCATTGATGGCTACTTTTCGGCTTAATTCTTTAATGGTAATCGGCTCCCCAATCTGCTTAATCAAAATTTCACGCGCCAACATGATCTTTTCCCGATCGGCTTCATTTTCTAAAAACTTGCAGGAAATAGTATCGGTGGAGTCCTCTCCCATCATGCTGTCTAATGTATAGAGCAACAGCATTTGGGTTTGTGCATTGATAAAAATATTTTCTCTTGTATCGGTATAGGTATGATTTAAAATTGTCTCTAATACTTGTACCGTTTTTTCAGAAAGGGTTTGCGATTTTTTAAAAGGTAATGGATGCTTGAACTGAAGCAACTGATCCAAGAAACTCGCTGGTTTTTTCCCTTTTACAAATTGACTGACTTGACTGGGCGAAAAGCGGAAACTGACCAAATCCACAGACTCAACCCTTTCTAAACAAGTTGGAGAAGCGGCAAACTGACAACTATCACATTCCTTGTCTTTTTGTTTGCAATAAACATTTCCGCTCAGGCAGTAGTGCAATTCCAAATATCGACCGGAACTGGCAGATTTTTCGTAATGGTAAACTAACATCCCCATATCCTCCAAATCCCAGTGAGGTTGCTTACGATATCGCTTGATACTGTACTGAATTGAACCCGGGATTTGTTGGACACGATCATACAAAAGGTCCTGATAATCAAGGGTAAACGACTCCTGTGCAGCCAATGCGACTATGTCAAATTGCGGATTCACAACTGCAAAATTACTAATTAAAGTTATCTTTGCCCCCTTACATGATTCACCCCCATACCTACATTCATCCCAACGCAAAAGTGGCCCCCAACGCCAAGATCGATCCGTTTACGGTAATCCACCAGGACGTGCAGATCGGTGAAGGGACCTGGATTGGATCCAATGTAACCATTATGGAGGGGGCACGGATTGGAAAGAATTGTAAAATCTTCCCCGGAGCCGTTATTGCCGCCACACCACAGGATTTGAAATTTGACGGAGAATATTCTACTGTACATATTGGAGATGGCACCACCATTCGTGAATTTGTGACCATCAACCGTGGAACCAAGGACCGCGAAAAAACCGTGATCGGGAAAAACTGTATGATCATGGCCTATTGCCACTTTGCACACGATTGCATAGTCGGCGATCATGTAATAACCAGCAATAACACACAAGTAGCCGGACACGTTGTGATTGGAGATTGGTCGATACTCGGAGGCATGTGTGCTGTTCATCAGTTTGTCAATATTGGCGCGCATGCGTTTGTAAGTGGAGGTTCATTAGTGAGTAAGGATATTCCACCTTATATCAAAGCAGGTCGTAATCCACTTAGCTATGCAGGCGTAAATTCGGTGGGGCTGAAAAGAAGAGGATTTAGTGTAGACCGTATCAATCATATTCTGGATGTATACCGGGTGATCTATAACAAAGGATTCAACACAACTCAGGCCTTGGAATTT
>BJGL01000074.1 GCA_014190475.1 Bacteroidota bacterium | reverse complement strand
AAAACTTTCATTGCCCTCTTCATTTTTTATTTTATCAGGAAGCATCTTATTTATTTTATTACTTGTTCTTTTATTATTGTTTTTTCGGATCTCCACTGTATCGAACCGACTCGCCATTATTTTTAACCATCCTCGATTTGCAAGTTGGATGAAAGGTCCAAAACAGTTTACCCGATTTCAGCTATTACGTTTATTAGGACTATCACTGCTTCGATATTTTGTTTTTTTATTTCAGTACGGCCTGGCACTCGCTGCATTTATGATTTTGTTAAATCCGCTGGATTGGATTACTAGTGTCTGTTTTACCTTTTTGGTGCTGTCGATGGCCCCTAATTTTGCAGTAGCTGAGTTGGGAATACGCGGATTAGTGAGTGTTTGGGTACTTGGCTTTTTTACAACGAACAAAGCGGGTGTATTACTAGCTACTTGTTCGGTATGGTTTGTGAACTTAATGATTCCGGCTGCTATGGGAGCGTTATTATTAATTGGAGTACAAAAATTTTGGCGAAATGCTGCTTAGATCATTTGCGCTTCTGCTGGCCCTTGCCTTGGTTACTATGGCTTTTACCAACTCTCGCCATCAAGTAGCTGATTCCACCTTTTGTGGTATTCGTAATACCAGCTTTAAGGAAGAAGAACGAATTACCTATACCGTATACTATACTGTAATTGGACTTTATATCAATGCCGGTACGGCAGTTTTCACGACCAAGCTCGAGCGTTTAAATGGTAAACCCGTTTATCATGTAGTAGGCACCGGAGTTACACATCCTTCTTACGATTGGGTATATCGGGTTCGTGATCGCTATGAAAGCTATATTGATACCAATACCATGCAGCCGCTACGGTTTATTCGTAATGTGGATGAAGGAGGTTATAAAATCTATCAGCATTACGATTTTAATAAAGCTACCAATATTGCTACCACAACTAAAGGAGACTATTCAGTGCCTGCTTGTGTGCAAGACGTTATGAGCTCTATTTACTATGCTCGTAATATTGATTTTAGCAGATATAAGCCTGGCGATAAAATTCCTTTCACTATGTTTTTGGATTACGAGAATTTTAATCTCTTTATCCGTTATCAGGGAAAGGAAACCATCAAAACACGCTACGGTACTTTTCGAACAATCAAGTTTAACCCGCTATTAGTGAAGGGTACCATATTTGAAGGAGGAGAGGGGATGACCGTATGGGTTACTGATGATGCCAATCATATTCCTGTACGTATTGAAAGTCCAATAGTAGTTGGAAAAGTAAAAGTAGATATGATGGGCTATAGCAATCTTCGTTATCCGCTCAGTTCCTTTGTACGACTGCGGTAATTAGCTTATGCTATCGAGTAAAAAAAAGTCTTTTGGTCTGATTCCTTTCTCTGTTCGCTGTAGCGTACAGCATTCTACTTTAGGATCGTGTTCAAAAAATAAGATGTAATTATTATCTACGGCTTCTTCTAGAAAAGTTTTTTTCTCCCCTAGCGTAGTCATGGGAAACATATCATATCCCATCACATAGGGTAGGGGGATATGACCCTGCGAGGGTAAGAGGTCTGCCATAAATACAATTATGCGGCCCTTGTATTGAATTTGTGGAAGCATCATGGCACGTGTATGACCATCAGCGATACGAATGGAAATGGAGTCGGTAAAATTTGCCGATGCTAATTGTCGGAGTGGATTTTCTCTATTTGGTATTGGGATGAACTTTAATTGACCGTTTTCTTGAATCGGTAAAATATTCTCTTTAAGAAAAGATGCTTTTTCACGATCATTAGGGTGAACTGCCCATTTCCAGTGTTCCTCATTCGACCAGACCGTTGCATTTTTAAAATTGGGAACTAATCGATCACCTTCTCTACGAATAGTTCCTCCGCAATGATCAAAGTGTAAATGAGTTAAAATTACATCCGTGATATCATCCCGATGAAAACCATACTTAGCTAAGGATTTATCTAATGTATCATCACCATGGAGGTGGTAGTGGCTGAAAAATTTTGCATCCTGTTTATCTCCGTTTCCGTTATCAACTAGGATCAGTCGATTCCCATCTTCAATGAGTAAACATCGAAGTGCCCAGGAACATAAATTATTCTCGTCGGCTGGATTTACTTTATTCCAAATACTTTTTGGAACTACGCCAAACATGGCGCCACCATCCAATTTAAAAAAACCAGTATTGATGCTATACAACTGCATGCGCTTCTCTTTTTTCTGCTTGTGTGAAGATCAGCAGAAAAAAGCCAAGAACAAAGAAAACCATCAGGGCTAAAACGGAGCCTCGCTGTGATCCCGTTAACTCCGTGATATAGCCAAAGCCAAACATCCCGATTACGGTAGCAATTTTTTCAGTCACATCATAAAAACTAAAATAAGAAGCCGTGTCTTTGGTATCCGGCATAAGTTTTGAGTAAGTAGATCGGCTCAACGATTGAATTCCACCCATCATAAATCCTACAAAAGCGGCTAGCCCATAAAATTCATTGATACCACCTACTGGTAGTTTGTAGCCAATTACACAACCCACACACCAAAACCCCACTAATACCATCAATGTTTTCATGTTTCCCATCCGCGCAGACACGCGTGCAATAGTAAAGGCACCAGGTATAGCAATGAGTTGAATTATCAAAATAGCTCCAATCAAGTTGGGTGTTGGAATTTGCAATTCACTCTTGCCATAAATAGCAGCCACCAGCATTACCGTTTGCACGCCCATATTGTAACAAAAGAATGCGCTGAGGAATCGACGTAGTTTATGCTGTCCTTTTAGTTGCGTCCATACCGAACGCAATTCGTGATATCCTTTTGTTAGAACATTATCTTGAAGATCTCCGTGGCCAGAAGGTTTACTATTGGGCATTCTGCTTAACGAATAGGACCCAAAACCAAACCACCAAAGTCCAACTAATAAAAAGCAAATTCTGAATTGTATAGTAGTATTATCATCTCCACCGACTATGGAGGGGACAAATACAAACACAAAGCAAATCAGCTGCAGAATCACTGAACCTACATAGCCATAGGCATAACCGCGCGCACTGATTCTATCTCGGTCCGCTGGTGCAGCAATTTCAGGTAGAAAGGAGTTGTAGTATACCCAGCTGGCCCAAAAACCAATACAGGCAAAAATCATACAAAGTAAACCCCAACCTAACGTATGTTTTTCAAAAAAGAATAAGCCACTACATCCAATACTCCCCATGGTGAGAAAAAATCGCATGAATGATTTTTTATTCCCCTTCATATCAGCGATAGCTGAAAGCAAGGGTGAAAGACAAGCCACAATGAGCAACGCCACTGCAATCGTATAATTATAAAGAGCCGAGTTTTCAAACGTTCGTCCTAAAAAAGTTACTGCAGTCCGAGACACCGCACGATCATCTACTGCAATTGCTTCAAAATAGGCAGGAAAAATCGTAGAGGTAATTACCAGGTTGTAAGCGGAGTTTGCCCAGTCGTACATAGCCCAGGCATTGACCACTTTTTTGGGGGCCGTTTGCATTGGTTGGTTTTGTTTACTAAATATAGGTAATTAACGGCTGAGCGTGCCGTTACTAATTAAAATCAGAAGCAGGATTCCCACTAAAATGCGGTAATAGGCAAAAAGCTTAAAGCCATTGTGTTGTAAAAAACGAATAAAAAATTTGATCGCAATGATCGCTACTACAAACGCTACCAAGTTTCCTACCGCAAATAATTGCAAGTGTGTACAAGTAATGGAGGAAGCTGCTTTGAGTAATTTATAACCAGTGGCAGCGGCCATGGTAGGAACCGCTAGGAAAAATGAAAATTCAGCAGCCACTTTTCGATCCAGTTTTTGTTGCATGCCCCCAATGATGCTGGATGCACTTCTGCTTACACCCGGTATCATAGCTAAACATTGCCAACACCCAATTAAAAAAGCAGATTTGAAAGTGACTTGTTCCTCATCGTGTATGGAAGGTTTTTTAAAAATAGTATCAATGAATAAGAGCACAATACCACCTGCTACTAAACTTATAGCCACCGTAAGGGTGCTTTCCAGCAAAGAGTCGATCCAATCAGAAAGTAAAAATCCAATGACCAGTGCAGGTAGTACGGCAAGTGCTAGCTTGGAATAAAAGCGAAAGCGATTTTCCATGGTAGAAGCCGGCATCAAAAACTTTTTCCAGTACAATACAACTACAGCCAATATGGCTCCGAGCTGTATACCTACTGTAAACAGTTTTGTGAATTCATCGTCTGGTACGCCCAATAACTTTTCTGTAATAATCATGTGACCAGTCGAGGAGATGGGTAAAAATTCAGTGAGGCCCTCGACAATGGCAATAAGGATGGCTTCCAGCAGCTCCATACTTATTTCTTGAAAATAGCAACAATCTCAATAACCAGACCCGCTAAAATCAAAAGAGGCGCTACGGTAATTCGTATAGGACTATATACGGCTGCTTTATTGAAAACAGTGGGATCTGTATTGCTTTGTCCACCCGACATCAAAAACATACCGAGGGCAATGAGGGCTAGTCCGCCCAACATCCAACCATAATTCTTTTTTCCAAACAAGGATCCGCTCTCTGTGCTCATGGGTAGAAATTTTGAATCAATAAAGTTCGTCCAATTTCATCTTTAAATACTTGATCACACTTCGGTGTGTACTGAAAAGTGTTATGCCAATACCTAATAAAATCAGGACAATAAAAAGTAATAATAAACCTCCCGTATCACGAATGGCTTTTAACTCTGGTAAAATACCTTCAGCCAGTAAAACAAAGGCAAAAACAGCAACTGAAGCAATCATTCCACTTACGGCTCCATTTACAATTGCTTTTTTATTCATGGGCCAGGCAATAAACCAACGTGTGGCGCCTACCATTTGCATGGTTTTAATTAAAAATCGATTGCTAAACATGGCTAATCGAATAGTGTTATCAATCAAGGCAATCACTACGGCAGCCAGTAAAAGGGCAACAGTCAATAAAATCATGCTGATGCGCTGAATGTTTTTGTTGAGGTTATCAACTAAGGCTTTGGGGTAGGCCACCTCACTTACATAAGTTTGTTTTTGCAGATCCGCCTGGATACGAACCAATGAATCAGCGTTCATGTATTCCTGCTTCACCTTAAAGTTGATGCTATTGGGTAGCGGATTGGCATCTAAAATTCCATCCCAGGATTTATTGCCGTCGGCCAAAAAGATTTCTCTGGCTTTTTCCTTGTTAACAAACTCGATTGATTTTACGTAAGGTTTGCTCGCGATATAAGTAAAAAGAGTTGCACTGTCTTTGGGGTTAAGGTCGCCACGCAGTTCAGCACGCACCTCCACGCTTTCTTTGAAGTAGTCACCCAGTTTGGTTGCGTTGATCACCAGCCAACCGATTATGCCTAGGAGCAGTAGCACCAGTGTAACCCCGAGGATTGACATGAAATAGGATGGTTTTCCTCGTTTGATGGATGATTTTCCTGGTTGTGCCATAGGAGCAAATATAAAAGTTTAACGCTACAAACCGTATTTTTGGTGCCCTTATGGAGTACGATTTTCGACGAATAGAAAAGAAGTGGCAAACAGCTTGGAAAGAACATCAGGTATATAAAGTAACTGCTGATTTTAATCGACCAAAATGTTATGTGCTCGACATGTTTCCTTATCCAAGTGGAGCAGGATTACATGTGGGTCATCCATTAGGATATATTGCTTCTGACATTTATAGTCGTTACAAAAAGTTAAAAGGATTTAACGTTCTGCACCCAATGGGTTTTGACAGTTTTGGTTTGCCTGCGGAACAATATGCGTTGGATACTGGTCAGCATCCCGCTGTTACCACCGAAAGAAACATTGCAACCTTTAAATCACAGCTCGACAATATTGGCTTCTGTTATGATTGGAGTAGAGAGGTACGCACCAGCGACCCTTCTTACTACAAGTGGACGCAGTGGATTTTTTTACAGTTATTCGATTCCTATTATAATGTCAATGCTAAAAAAGCAGAGCCTATCTCCACTTTAGTAGCAGCATTCGAAAAAAATGGCAATGCCGTTCATCCTTGCCCCGGTGAACCCTCTTTGCAGTTTAGTGCAGCGGATTGGAAAAGCTTTACTGAAAAAAAGCAGCAAGCTATTTTAATGAACTACCGATTGGCCTATTGTGGCACCGGTGAAGTGAATTGGTGTGAGGCGTTAGGAACAGTGCTGGCCAACGACGAAGTAGTCAATGGCGTGAGTGAACGAGGAGGCCATCCGGTGGTCAAGAAAAAATTAAGACAATGGTACCTGCGAATCACTGCGTATGCGGATCGCTTGCTGGAAGGCCTGGACAAAGTAGCTTTCAGCGATGCGATGAAGGAGATGCAGACCAACTGGATAGGAAAATCCAGCGGTGCAGAGATTG
>BJGL01000073.1 GCA_014190475.1 Bacteroidota bacterium | reverse complement strand
CCTAAATCAGTGTTGTACCCTCTTGCGTCTTTTAAAGTGGGGTCAATTCGATCTGAACCAGGAGGTGTGCTCAAATCAGCAAAAAGAACAGGACGATAGGCCTCTGTAAAATTTGCATAAACCTCCATCTTTTTATTAATATGATACTCCACCCCCACGCCACCCAATAAAAAGCCTCTTGTCTTTTCTTGGCGAATTAAATTAACAGCTGCTCCATTTTGCAAACTGTGCTGTCCACTAGCTGCTCCACTAACCCACTCATAACGAAAACCCGGAATGATCAATAAACGATCGCCCCATCTAAAAATCTGTTCGGCAAACAAAGCGTAATTAGCACTATTAAAATCAATATCACGAATCCAGGTATCATTTTGAATTTGTAAGGTGTAAGCAGCACCTACGTCGCCCTTTCCATCTGCCACCATCCGATTTGTATGACCAACAAATCGACGCAATCCAACCGCCAACGTAGCGGTAGATTTATTGATTTTATAATCGGTTATCCATCTCCACTCGCCACCCCAATTTCTATAGCGATCAACATTTACATTTCTTGGCGCAAAACTACCAGTAGTACTCAGGATAGTGTCGGGCTGCAGGATTCCCGCAGCTGGCAAAAAGCCCACACTATTTCGATCACCCAGCAAACCAAATAACTTTAACTCCATTCGAGAGCTTGCACTCATTTCGTAACGAGAACGCCAGGCAAAAGTTGACCATTCAATATCCATCCAATTTCGATGACGAAGGCTTTGGCGATTATTTTGCTGAATCGCGAAATCACTTAATCCACCAGGTTGCTGACTTCTGATATGGGAACGCATATACTCGGCTGTGGTAGTAAGCTTTTTTGTAGGACGATACGTAACTGTAATAAAACCAGCATTGGTGTAGTATTGACCATTAACTCGATATCCATCGGCTTGTCTACGATCAAAAAAAGCAAAGTAATTCCACTTACCGGTTCGCCCCCCGGCACCAGTATATAGATTTGATAGACCGTAAGTACCAACCGTTTGCTGGGTTTCTACCTGAAAAGATTTTTTGAACTCACTGCCATCTCGCAGAATATAGTTCAACATTCCTCCAAACTGTGGACCATATTGCAGTGCCCCATGCCCACGAATGATTTCGATCCGTTGTACTGCTTGTAGCTGTGGATTATAATAAGCTTCTGGATACCCGTAAGGATCAGCCGCAATATCGTAGCCATTTTGACGGACATTGAATTCCCAACTTCGGTTGGGGCTTAATCCTCTTGTAGCAACTCCAATTTGAATGCCGCTTCCATCATTCTCCCAAATATGAATCCCCGGAATTTTAGCCATCACCTGTCGCATTACATTGCTAGTGATATTACCCTCCACATTCTTCATCACTAAAAGGCTAGACTTTTTCCCAGCATAAATAGCCGTCCCCACAATTTCTGGGATTTGCTGTAAGTCTGAACGATTGGCTCTACCCACCAATGTTATTTCTGCGAGATATTTAATATGCGTACTATCCTCGGAGGTAGTATGTTGCGCAAATAGTCGAGCCGAAAAAGCAATAAAGAATAAACAAAAAAATATTACCCTAAAATTCACGGCGCAAATTTCAGTGTTATTGCTTTTGAACAAAGCGCTGTATTATTATTTTTCTGTTTTCGTAAACGATTTTCCTGATTACGTAAATCACGCTTTGCTTGTCACATAATTGTAAAATATAATTCTCCTCATTATGTTTTACAATCGTATGATAAATCAGAACGGAGGGTAGTTGAAATTTGCGTCCCCATGCGGATATGTGCTGTTGTGTTATCGATTTTAGCCGCTACGCAAGTAATGGCGCAATCAGATACTCTTCTATCGATGGAAGAAGTGGTGGTGACTGCTACCCGACAGGAAAGACGTTTAGGAAACGTAACTATTCCGGTAAATCTTATTCAACGAAAACAAATTCAACAAGCCGGATCATTGCGGCTACGCGACATTTTACAAGAACAACCCGGCATACAATTAACCTCAAACTTTGGTACGGGAATTCAAATGCAAGGATTAAATCCTGAACATACGTTGATCCTGATTGATGGTCAGCCCCTGGTTGGAAGAACCTCAGGTGTTTTAGATGTAAGCCGAATTGCGCTAGCAGGAATAAAAAGAATTGAAGTAGTCAAAGGACCCTCCTCCAGCTTATATGGCTCTGAAGCGATGGCCGGTGTTATTAATCTAATCACGGAAAATCCTACTCAACCCTTGTTGGAAGCCTCGCTTCGCTATGGCGTGGCAGACCCGGATCAAGGATGGGGAATTCCATTCAAACGCAACAGCTTTCAACAAACAGAAGCAGATCTACAAGCCACGTACTTTATTGGAAAACTAAAGGTGCGACATAGCAACAACTTACTTTTTGCAGATGGCGTGAGCTTCAGGCCTTTTTCACAAGATCGGATTCCAAGACCTATTCACCGCATCACACATCAAACGAGTATTCAACAAAATTTAGGCAACAGGGCAGAACTCAAGTTACTCGCTCGTTATAATCAAGATAGATTTCAACAGGAATTTTCGGTGCGTAACAATGGGGTAACCATTGACTCCTATGGCCGGGAATTAAATAGTGAATTGAATATTCAGCCAACCCTTTTCTTTCGGATTTCTGAAAAAATACGATTACATACAAGAGGATACCTAACTAGTTATAGCGGCGATCAAAAGCTTCGCTTTGTACAAAAGCCAGATAGTAGCTACCTGGATCGTTTTGAGCAACGCTTGTTTCGTATCGAAGAGCAGGTAGATATCAAAAAGAAAAACTATACTGTAACAGCAGGAGTGGGTTTTCAATTAGAACAAGCCAACTCAACCCGATATGATGCGCTAGCTAATCAAAAGCAAAACAATGTTAGCTATGTCTTTGCCCAGTGGGAATTAAATACTGGTGAAAAATGGATTAGTATTTGGGGAGCAAGATATGATCATCACACATTATTTGCAGGAGCTCTAACACCTAAATGGTCTTTACGGTATCAAGCCAAACCAAATCTTTCGTTCACAGCCTCGGTTGGGCAAGGTTTTAAAGCACCTGACTTCAGACAACTTTATTTAAATTTTACAAACACCGTAGCAGGAGGATACTCCGTTTTTGGTACACAAGATGCCATACGAGTGATTAATGAATTAAACAGGTTAGGACAAATCGCAGAACTTAAACCCGATTTCACAAAACTAACCTCACTTCGCCCAGAGCACTCTACCGGGATTAATGTGAGCATGCAGTATAATCCTACTCCGACTATCACCTCCCAGCTCTCCGTATTCAGAAACGATATTCAATCATTAATCGATGTTCGGCAAGTAGCTACCAGAACTGATGGTTCGCAACTGTTCAGTTATCTTAATGTAAATCGTGCCTTTACACAAGGACTCGAAACCTCATTACAGTGGCAAATACATAAAAACTGGTCCATTAATAGTGGTTATCAACTTTTATTGACTGGCGATAAAGAAGAGTGGGAGCAAATCCTGCAAGGAAAAGAATATGTGAGAGAATCAAACGGAAGCAGCCGTGTAATGAATAAAAAAGATTACATCGGCTTGCCAAATAGAAGTAAACACCAGGGGCAACTTAAAGTTAAATATGAAGACAGGGAAGCCCGTTATGTATTCATACGCCTGCTATATCGTAGTCGCTGGACCGTGGCAAATAGTAATGGCAATGGAGTACATGATGTCCAAGATGAGTATGCAAATGGCTTTGCACAACTTCATATTGCCGGAGGTCTTCCAATAAATAATACCATTTCACTTCAAGCAGGGATCGACAACTTATTGAATTATCAAGATATTTTTTATCTGCCTAATCTGGCTGGCAGAACAGTATTTATTACCGTTCGTGCAAAATTTGAACCTAAACAAATAAAAAAAATTAATCATCATTAAATAAAACACGTATGAGAATCATCCTTCTTGCTGCGGCTGTATTATTAGCTATTACATCCTGTGAAAAAGACAAGCTGCCAAAAACGGTCGATCAAAGAGCGTATGCAATTGAAACGATTGGCAAAATCACCACTGTAAAAAACCTGCCAGCCGATACGATTATTGGCACCAACTCAATCGGTCAACCTGTAGGAGCAGGGCGATATAGTTTTTTCAGCTTGGAAACCGGACAATGGATTCCAAACGCAGATTCAAACTCAACTCGCTGGGATCTTGCATTTGCAGGGACTACCATTCGTATCAATAATGCAACCAGTGGACCTGGTGCAGGTGGAGCCTTTGTTTTCAATGGTACATTTGAGTCGCTACTAAGCGTGCCCACTGATTCTGTATTTCGTATCGATAACCATCCGGTTTCCTATGCAATTACGCGTGGTTCTGGAAAAGCTTGGTACACCTATGATGGACCTACAAATTTGTTGACACCTATTCCTGGTCGTACACTAGTAATTCGTACTGTCACTGGAAAATTTGCCAAGGTAGAAATACTCAACTACTATCGAGGAGGCCAAACACCTTCCGCCACAGCGCCAGACAGTATCAAAACTCGTGATCAGCGTTTTCTACATTTCCGATATACCTACCAGGGAAATGGTACAAGACAATTCTAGATAAATAGCAGGGAGTAAGGACGAACCAATTAATTTTTGTTCTTACTCCCATATTGCTTCTTCCTTGGTCAATAACCAAGTAGCATACTGAGGCCCATAGTGTGCATCAATAGCACCACGACGAATCTTAAGCGTAGGCGTAAAAAATCCATTGGCAATAGTCCACTCATCACGAACAATTACCAGCTTGGCTAGCTGCTCGTGATACTCCAGTCCCTGATTAACTTGTTGACGAATGGATGAAAGTGCTACTTGGAGCTGCGCACGATCGATACCCGACTCCGGTGAAAGCATACACAAGGCTAGTGCATGTGATTCACCAGATCCTACTACACAAGCTTGGCTAATAATGGAATGCTCCAATAATTTCTTTTCAATAGGAGCAGGAGCCACATATTTTCCTTTACTAGTTTTAAATAAGTCTTTGATTCTTCCGGTGATTGTCAAATAGCCCTCCTGATCAAGTCGACCCTCATCGCCTGTTTTTAAAAATCCATTTTCAAAACAAGCTGCAGTCATCTCAGGTTCTTTGTAATAACCAAGCATATTAGCAGGACTTTTAACCATTACTTCATTGTCGGTGCCTAGAAATAGTTCCACACCTCTATAAGACTGCCCCACTGTACCAAAACGAGCAGTAGGCTTTCGGTTGATAGTGGCAAGCGCCATGTTCTCAGTCATACCATAGGCCTCTTGAATGATTATCCCCAGTTTGGAAAACCAAATTGGTAGAGATGGATGTAAAGGCGAGGCACCGGAGAGCGCATACTTTACGCGAGATAGACCCAGTTTCTTTCGCATTACTTTTTTTAGAAATCCGCCGAGCAAAGGAATATTAAACAAAATATCTAGTTGCCGCTGCGGAATTTTCTTGAGAATTTCTTCGCGGAATTTTTCCCAGATTCGAGGTACAGCTAAAAAAATAGTGGGTTGTGCAGCTTCTAAATCACGAGAAAATGTAGCGAGTGATTCAGGAAAATAAATAGTTCCGCCTGTAAATATTCCACAATACTCCACCACCATCCTTTCGGCAATATGACTGAGTGGTAAATAGGAGAAAAATACTTCGTCCTTCAATTCCTCTCCGAGTGCATCCATCACTGTCAGTAAACTAAAACTATGCGCAAAATGCGTATGCATCACGCCCTTTGGATCGCCGGTTGTTCCAGATGTATACAATATGCAACTAAGCGAATGAGGATCGGGTATGATAGTAGTCAAAACCGGATCAGCATCTTTTATAAAATGGTCCCAGGCTTCACAACCAGACCACACCCAATGAGGAAAATGTATACAACGAACCGTTTCAGGTATACCAGCCTGCAGCGGCTCAAAGGCATCCAGTTTACCAACAAATAATACCTGACTTTCACTATGTATTAATATTTGACGAAGTGTAGCAGCTGTTACAGTAGGATAAATGGGAACAGAAATATGTCCTGCCATAGTGATAGCTAGGTCTGCCATAATCCAGTGCGCGGAATTTTTTCCAATAATGGCAATTCGAGAACCTACTGGTAAATTCAAGGATAAAAGCGCACCTGCCATTTTTCGAATAGACATTCCTGCGTCCTGCCAAGTATGCGGCATCGCTTTGCCGGCAATTGGCTCTGATAGAAACACTTGATTCGCTTTTTCTTTTTCAAAGCGATAGAACATTTCTAGTAATGTAGGATAACTAGTGGGTGCTTTCATGCCCGTTGAATTGGTTTTTTATCTCAGCCATGCCCTTGGATGGAATTTTTCCTTGCACTGGTCCAAAGAAATTAAGAATATGATCAAAATCTGCTTTCTCATTGTCAGTTGTATAAAATGGCTCACTCACCACAATACTCCGATTTCCAAAATCAAGTCCGATCATTACAATGGGTATACCCGCTTTTTTTGCAATGTGATAAAATCCTGTTCTGAGTCGATCTACTTTTTTTCGCGTTCCCTCTGGGGAAAGTGCAATCATGATTTCACTTTCTTTATTTAAAATATCGACTACCTGGTCTACAACATTATGT
>BJGL01000072.1 GCA_014190475.1 Bacteroidota bacterium | reverse complement strand
CCATTTATCCATTGCAAAATCGGCGTAATTCAGCTCGCTGATCAAAGCCTCTACACTTTGTTTATAGGAAGCTACGGCCTTGGCTTGTTGAGCGGGCAGCCCACTGAGCGAGTCCAATACTTGCTGAGCCTGCTTTTGTGCTCCACGGATCTTGCCCATTTTCGGCATCACCTGGTCGTGAATATCCATGACCTGGGTATATAAACTATCCGCTGGTGTTTTGGGTACATTCGTTTTTCCATGACCACCATGACCCTCGTGTTGGTTTTCAGATGCTGACTGACATCCCAACAGCACTGCAGAAAAGGTCAAGAAAACAAGCAATTTTGATTTCATAAAATAGTATTGAAGTGGCAAAGTTAGGGACGTTATCAGCAACAGAAACGGTAACTTCGCCAAGCATGCTTTCCCTATGAAACAACTTGAACATTATATCCAGGGACAATGGGTCCGTGGTGCTGAAACCGGACAGATTTTGACTGATGCGGTAACCGGCGATCCTATTGCTTCAACCAGTACAAAAGGAATCGATTTTAAATCGATGATTGAATATGCCCGCAATACGGGTAATCCGGCCTTACGTTCCCTCACTTTTCACGAGCGAGGACTTCGCCTCAAGGCCCTGGCACTCCATTTGCAAAAAAAGTTACCCGCATTTTATGCATTGAGTTATAGAACTGGCGCCACCAAAGCCGATAGCTGGGTGGATATTGAAGGAGGAATTGGTAATTTATTTGCCAATGCCTCGCTGCGGAGACGTTTCCCCAATGAATCGTTTTGTATTGACGGGGAATCACACAATCTCAGCAAGCAAAATACTTTTATGGGAACACATTTGTTAGTTCCCAAAGAAGGAGTAGCAATTCACATTAATGCCTTCAATTTTCCAGTTTGGGGAATGCTTGAAAAAATTGCAGTCAACTTGCTGGCAGGAGTACCCGCTATTGTAAAGCCAGCTACGGTCACTTCTTATTTAACCGAGGCTGTATTCAAAGAGATTATAGCTAGTAAGCTCTTTCCTGTTGGCTCGCTGCAGTTAATCTGTGGCAGTGCAGGCAACTTACTGGATTGGACGGACAGCCAAGATATAGTAACCTTCACCGGAAGTGCACATACGGGAGCTTTACTTAAGAAAACGCCAGCAATCTTAGCAAACAATGTACCCTTCACCATGGAGGCAGATAGTCTCAACTGCATAGTCTTGGGGGAATCTGTGCAACCCGGCGATCCGGAGTGGGACTTGTTTATAAAAGAAGTACGAAAAGAGATGACGCTAAAAGCCGGTCAGCGTTGCACCGGAGTGCGAAGGATTTTTGTACCTGAACAATACCTAGAAGCCATAGCTGATGCGTTACGAAAAGCACTTGCACAAACTATTATCGGTTCTCCCCTTCATGAAAAAGTAAGAATGGGAAGCTTGGCAGGACAAACGCAACGCGAAGAAGTATTAGGACAAGTAAAAAAATTATTAGCCAGTTCGCAATTAATTTATGGATCACTCGATAGTGTAGAAGTGGTAGATGCAGATTGGAAAAAAGGTGCTTTTATTTCTCCCTTATTGCTATTGAACACACAGCCTTTTTCACAAACTGCCGTTCATGAAATTGAGGCCTTTGGTCCTGTCAGTACGCTGATGCCCTACAAAGGAATTGAGGAGGCTATCACACTCAGTAAAATGGGGAAGGGCAGTTTGGTAACCACTATTGTAACCAATCAGGAAGCGGAAGCAAAAAAATATGTACTAGGAACAGCTTCTCATCATGGACGCATTCTTATTTTAAATAGAGATTGCGCCAAGGAAAGCACTGGTCATGGTTCTCCCCTACCCTTATTGGTGCACGGAGGTCCCGGCAGAGCAGGAGGCGGAGAAGAAATGGGAGGAATCCGAGCAGTAAAACATTATTTACAACGAACGGCCATACAAGGTTCTCCAACCATGATTACGGCCATCACCAACGTTTATCAGCCGCACGCACAAGGAAAAGATCCAGGCAAACATCCCTTTAAAAAATACTTTGAGGAACTACAAATTGGGGATCAGCTGCTCACTGAATCCAGAACTATCACTGCAGAAGATATTGATCGTTTCGCAGATTTAAGTGGCGATCATTTCTACGCGCACATGCGTGAAACAGATTTTTCAGGAACCATGTTTGAAAAACAAGTAGCACATGGTTACCTAATCATGAGTTTGGCTGCCGGACTTTTTGTGGATAGTTATCAAAAAAATCCTGTGCTGCTAAACTATGGCATAGACGAACTACGGTTTACCAAACCCGTTTATCCAGGCAGCGAAATAAAAATTCGTTTTACCTGTAAAGAGAAATTACTACAGGATAAGCGCATAGTAGAAAATCCAGCCGATGCCAAGCGAGGAGATGAAATTGACAAAGGAATTGTAAAGTGGCTGGTAGAAATTTTGGACGAAACCAACGAGATCACAGGTATTGCTACCATTCTGACCATGGTGGCTAAAAAAGAACAAACCGCCTAAATCGATTTTATGGAAAAGGCCTATGTAAAATCAGCTACCCAACATGGACTTTGCAGTATTGAATTTTTTCACCCGCAAAGCAACTCCTTGCCAGGTGCACTATTGCAAGAATTAGCAGCAGCCATTCGGGCCGCAGGAAAAAATGCTGACTGTCGGTTAATTCTTTTACGCAGCCAGGGACAAAAGGCTTTTTGCGCCGGCGCCTCTTTTGATGAATTATCTCAATTGAAAAACGAACAAGAAGGATTGCAGTTTTTCAGTGGATTTGCGGAAGTAATCAATGCCATGCGCACTTGTGGTAAAATTATTATAGGCCGCATTCACGGAAAATGTGTGGGAGGAGGTGTAGGACTTGCCGCAGCAGTAGACTATGCACTTGCCACCGAAGAGGCGGCTGTAAAGTTGAGCGAATTAGCCGTTGGCATTGGACCCTTTGTAGTGGGACCCGCAGTGGAACGAAAAATTGGACTTTCTGCATTTTCACAATTAGCATTAGATGCAACCGGATGGCGTAATGCCAACTGGGCCCATGAGCGAGGACTGTTTGCAGAATTATATACAGATACAATTGGACTAGACGAAGGCATCAATCGCTTAGTTACACAGTTATTAAATAGCAGCCAAGAAGCCTTGCGTGCCCTAAAAACAGTTTTCTGGAGTGGCACAGATCATTGGGATCAACTTTTAATGGAGCGCGCCGCCATTAGTGGAAAATTAATTTTGAGTGAGGCCAGCCGAAAAGCCATTGAATCATTCAAAAAGCGATGAGCCAACTCTTGCAATTTGATCCCCATACTTTCACGGGGTTTTGTGATATTCTAACAAAAAAAGATAAGGACCTGCGGCAGATAATCCGTACACATGGTTATCCAACACCGTGGATTCGTCCTAACACATTTCAAACACTAGTGCTGACCATTTTAGAGCAACAGGTTTCGCTGGCAGCAGCCTATGCGGCTTTCAACCGACTCAAGAATAAGATTGGACTAGTAACCCCGGCAAAAATTTTGGCGCTGACTGACCAGGAACTAAGAGACTGTTATTTCACGAGACAAAAAATTACCTACGCGCGTGGACTAGCTGAAGCCGTACAGTCCAAAAAAATTCGTTTAAAAAAAATGGAGGAACTCCCTGATGAAATCGTGCGAGAGCAACTCATTCAATTGAAAGGGATTGGCAACTGGACCATTGATGTATACCTCATGCATGCACTCAGACGCACCGATTTATTTCCATTAGGAGATATTGCCCTAGTCAACAGCCTGAAACATATAAAAAAATTAAGCCCCGATATATCCAAAGAAAAGATGTTAGCCATAGCGGAACCCTGGCGTCCCTACCGTACCATTGCTGCCATGATTCTATGGCACGATTATTTAAAAAGAAGAGGAACTAAAATTCAAGACTAGATATTCAATCCGCCGCAGGCACTTATGGTTTGCCCTGTTACATAAGAGGAAAGATCACTTGCCAAGAATAAAGTAACATTAGCAATATCACGCGCAGAAGCAAAGCGACCCAGCGGAATTCCAGCTTTATACTTTTCACCAGCCTCCCCCTCTTTGAGATAACTAGTCATATCGGTTTCCACAAAACCGGGAGCGATGGCATTACAGCGAATATTCCGACTCCCCAACTCTTTAGCTACAGACTTAGTAAAACCAATGATACCCGCCTTACTAGCTGCGTAACTGCTCTGACCCGCATTACCCATTTCCCCAATCACAGAGCTCATATTGATGATAGAACCCGTACGTGCTTTCATCATGGGTCTGATTACTTGCTTGGTCATGTAAAAAACACTATTCAGATTAACCTGAATCACCTCATTCCATTGCTCAGGTGTAAGACGCATCAATAAATTATCTTTTGAGATACCAGCATTATTGACACACACATCAATCGTACCAAATTCTTGCAACACCTCGCTTACAAATTGTTCGCACTGCGCCGCATCACCTGCATTGCTCTTCCAGGCTTTTGCTTTTACGCCCATTCCCTGCAAACGAGTTTCCAATTGCTTTGCTTTTTCAGCACTTCCTTCACTGACATAGGTAAAAGCAATATTAGCTCCATGCTCAGCAAATAATAAGGCAATGCCTTCACCGATTCCACGTGCGGCTCCCGTGATAATAGCTACTTTATTCTCGAGTAGTTTCATACTTAAAAATTAAGGTGTCACAAAAGTAGGGTTATTCAGTTGGAAGATTTCCTCCAAAATACTACGGTCATTACTCAATCGGGGAACCTTATGTTGTCCTCCCAATTTACCTTTTAATTTAAGCCAGGCAGCAAAGGTTCCACTCGCTACTTGACGAACCAGGGGTTCGCGTAACGCAATACTTCGATATCGCTTTGCTTCATAATCACTATTGACTTCCTGTAAGGATTGATCCAGCACCGTAGCAAAAAGCTCCATAGATGATGGCGGTTGTTCAAACTCGATCAACCACTCGTGCGCACCATTAGCGTTCGCCTCAAAATAGATCGGAGCAGCCGTATAGTCAACAACTGTGGCTCCCGTTTTGGTACAAGCAGCCGCAATGGCTTTATCCGTATTATCAACAATCACTTCTTCCCCAAATGCGTTGATATAATGTTTTAACCTACCCGCAACATGAATTCGATAAGGATTTAATGAAACAAACTCAACCGTATCTCCTATCAAATAACGCCATAGACCTGAGTTGGTACTAATCACTAACGCATAGCGCTGTCCAATTTCTACATCCTGTAAGCCAATAGTTTTTGGATTGGAAGAACCATATTCACTAACCGGCATAAACTCCATAAAAATTCCATGATCAGTAAACAGCAACATGCCTTCCTGGGAAGGATCATCCTGTGCAGCAAAAAATCCTTCACTAGCATTATACATATTGAGATAGGTAATTTCCTTGCCCAATAATGCTGAAAACTGTTGCTTATAGGGTGCAAATGAAACGCCTCCGTGTAAGTATAATTCAAGCGAAGGCCACACTTCTGCTATGGTTGATTTTCCAGTTAGCTCAAGAATTCGTCTGAACAATACCATGGTCCAGGTAGGTACACCCGATATAGAAGTAACATTTTCTAAAATTGTTTGCTGTGCCAGTTTTTCAATTTTTGACTCCCATTCGTCCATCAACGCAATTTGTAAATCGGGAGTACGAAGCCAATGTCCCCAGAACGGTGAATTCTGTAGCAATACGGCGCTTAAATCACCCACCTGTGCTTCCAGATTAAGTGGACTCAGTGTATGACTTCCTCCAATGATCAGCCCTTTACCTGTTAACAGAGCAGAATCAGGACGATGGCAATAATAAAGCGTCAGCACATCTTTGGAAGCTTTAAAATGTCCTTCCTGTAAGGCCTCTTCACTAACTGGAATAAACTTACTCTTATCGCTGGTGGTTCCGCTGCTTTTGGCGAACCAGTTGATAGGTGTATTCCATAAAATATTTTGTTCACCCGCTACAATCCGATCAATGTAGGGCTTAAGATCTTCATAGGTATGAATGGGAACTGCCTCTTTAAAAGAACGAACATTAAAAAGCGATCCAAAATTATAACGACGACCAAACTCGGTATACTGGGCTGAGGTTACCAGATTCTGCAATACCTCACGTTGTGCATTTAACGGATTGTCCCGCCACGCATGAATACGCCAGGAACGCATCCGGGCCAATGAGGATATGGCGGGTGAAAGCAGATTCATTGATAAGGAAAATTAACCAAAATCAGTCAGCTATACGCCAATTGCAGGATGGGTCTTAAGGAATCTTTGACCGCGGCAGGGGCAAAGGAGTAATCCAGGGCTTGCAAATTACAATGTAAAAAATCGGATAAGGTCCAACCAAACGTGTTTGCCAATTGCTGATACTCCTCACTTAAAGTTACAGGCGTAACGGTCCGGGCATCGGTATTTACGCTAACGGAAACTCCTTTTTTGTATAACCGATCAATAACATGGTCAGCGTAAGTGGGATAGATATTAGTTCGCAAATTACTGCTGGGACAAACCTCCAAATGAATACGTTCTTTTTTTAATTGATCCAGCAATGCAGGATCCTCTGTAGAACGCACCCCATGTCCTATTCGGGAGGGTCTGAAATGTTTCAATACTTCCTGCACACTCGAAG
>BJGL01000071.1 GCA_014190475.1 Bacteroidota bacterium | reverse complement strand
AAGCAATGGATGTAAGGGTAGAACTTAAGTGGTGGTCACCGAGCCTCCTGTATTAAATGCCACTACTAATACAGTTCCTGTAGTTTGTAATGGTCAATCTAACGGGCAATTAAATATTTCAGCAAGTGGTGGCGTTCCGCCTTATCAGTTTAGTGTGGATGCCACCAACTGGCAATCAGCAACTTCATTTAATTTGGCTGCGGGTAACTATACGCTTACGGTAAAAGATGCAAACAATTGTATTAGAACAGCTCCTCTGGTAATTACAGAACCTGCGGCACTGACTGCAACAACTTCTACCACCAATGCATCTTGTAATGGAGGTAATGACGGTGGATTAACTATCACAGCAGCCGGAGGTAACGGTAGTTTTAATTACTCTATTGATAATGGGGTTAGCTGGCAGACTACTAACACGTACAATCTTGCACCAGGTACGTATACGGTGCAGGTTAAAGATGCATTGAATTGCATCAGTACGCAAACTGCTATAGTTGGCTTGACCAACGATCTGAGTTTTACTCCGCAAATTGATGCTACGATTTGTGAAAGCAGATCCACACAGCTTACTGCAGTTTCAAATGGACTTCAATATGATTGGATTCCTGCTACCGGACTCAGTGCTGTTAACATTTTCAATCCGATTGCTTCTCCGGTAACTACTACACAGTACATTGTTACAATTACACTGGGTCGCTGTGTTGACAGGGATACTGTGGTGGTTCGTGTAAATCCGGCGCCAGTTCCAGACGCAGGTGCTGATCGCATTATTTGTTATGGCCAGTCTGTTACCTTGCAAGGATCTGGCGGAACAGTTTACCAATGGGCACCTGCTACCTATTTAAATAACGCTACACTCCCCAACGCCATCTCTACACCTGACCGTGATATATTTTATGTGCTGTCCATTTTATCTGATGCAAATGGTTGTGCAGCCTTGGTTACTGACACGGTGCGAATTGGAGTTACACCTCCCATACAGGTTAAAACATTCCCGGCTGACACCATTGGATATCCCGGCGATCAGTTTGTATTATTGGCCGTTCCCAATGATCCCGCAGTAACTTTTTATACCTGGACTCCTGCTGTGGGACTTAGTAATGCCTTGGTAAAAGACCCTACGGTAACAATCGGGGCCATTGGTTCGGATGTTCGTTATAAAGTGGTGGCTTCCACCAATGCAGGATGCAAAGGCGAGGCTTATGTAAATGTGCGGGTGTATAAAGGACCTGATATTTATGTGCCGACTGGATTTACACCCAACGGAGATGGAAAGAATGATAAGTTTACTCCCTTTCCGGTTGGTATGAAAAGCTATAATTACTTCCGGATCTTTAATCGATGGGGCCAGGTTGTATTCCAGACGCGCAAGCTGATGGATGGATGGGATGGAACCATCGGGGGTCAATTACAACCCGAGGGAATCTATATCTGGATGATTGAAGGCTTGACCAAGGACGATCGAATCATTACCAAAAAAGGTTCGGTAATGCTGATTAAATAGACCTATTTTCGCGACGCATATTTTTACAACATGGTCGATGTTATCTTGGGCCTCCAATGGGGCGATGAAGGAAAGGGTAAGATTGTCGATTTCTTCGCAAAAGACTATCAGGTTGTTGCTCGTTTTCAGGGCGGCCCCAACGCAGGACATACCCTTTATGTCAATGACAAAAAATTAGTACTGCATCAAATCCCTTCCGGAATTTTTCATCCCGGCATTGTTAATTTAATTGGGAATGGGGTAGTATTGGACCCTGTAACACTAAAACGCGAATGTGAAAGTGTGGCAGCTTTTGGAGTTGATGTGAAGAAAAATTTATTCATTGCCGATCGCACACATATCATTGTACCTACCCATCGTGCGTTGGATAAAGCTGCGGAGCTTTCAAAGGGAAATCAAAAAATCGGATCTACTTTAAAAGGAATAGGGCCTGCTTACATGGATAAAACAGGCCGTAACGGATTGCGGGTAGGTGATTTGCTGGACAAGAATTTTACTACACAATACATTAAGCTGCGTTTGAAACACCAGCGCTTACTGGATAGTTTTGGATTTCAGGAAGACATCAGCGCCTGGGAAGAGGAATTTTTTGAGGCCATTGAGTTTTTGCGACAGCTTAATATTGTCAATGGGGAGTATTTTATCAATGAAAAAATAAAGGCAGGTAACAAAGTATTAGCAGAAGGAGCACAGGGCAGTATGTTGGATATTGATTTTGGAACCTTCCCCTTTGTTACTTCCTCCAATACAATTTCCGCTGGTGTATGTAATGGACTGGGAATTGCCCCTCGTCAAATTGGTGAAGTAATTGGCGTAACTAAGGCTTACTGCACGCGTGTGGGCAGTGGACCTTTCCCTACCGAGCTGGAAGATGCTACGGGCGAAGAGTTGCGTCGTATTGGAAATGAATTTGGCGCTACTACGGGTAGACCACGTCGCTGTGGCTGGATTGATCTGGTAGCACTCCGCTATGCCTGTATGATCAATGGGGTAACACAAATTGTAATGACCAAGGCCGATGTCTTGGATTCTTTCGCTGAATTATCCGTTTGTACTGCCTATGAAGTGGAGGGAAAGAAAACAACAGAAATTCCATATCAATTAGAACGAACAAAACCAACGCCTTGTTGGGAGAAGTTTCCAGGCTGGAGTGTAACAACCAGTGCCTGTAAAACATATCAGTCGCTCCCAGACGCTATGAAGACGTATGTAAATTTTATTAATACATACCTCGGCGTGGAGGTAAAATATATTTCTAACGGTCCGGGTCGTGACCAATTAGTTACTGTTACCCAATAAAAAAAAGAATTTTAAAAATTTGGCGATTTAAAAACTTCGCCGAAATTTTACAATACTAATCCGATTCTGCTATGGCTATAAAATCAGAAAAGGCAAAAAAGCTTGCTACGACTACCGAAAAAATTTCCGGTCGCGCTGCTGCTAAAGATTCCTCTAAACCCAAAAAGAGTCAACAGGAAGACGAGGAGGATGATGAAGTAGAACAGGACGATTGGGAAAAACAAGAGGATGATAATTGGGATCCCGATTTTGATGAATTTGATTTGCCTAAGTCTAAAGGTAAAAAGGGCCCTGCCAAAAAAGGAGAGGAAGAGGATGATTTCAAAATTGAAGAGGATGAATTTGATGATGACCTTTTCAATGACAAAGAGCTGGATGAGGACAATGATTTTTAATTCCCTCGCAGTAAAAGTTGTAAGCTCTCCTCTAAAATTCTTCCCTTATTTTCTTCAAACGCCTGCATACAGGGTGTTGACAGCCGCAATAAATAATTTCCCCGTATTGAGATTGTTTCGTCAAACGATGGATTAAATCGTTTGAACTCTATGGGGTCTACCCCTGTATACTTTACGATAGCTTCTTTTTTATAACGGCCTTCCAAGAGCACCGTAGTGGTACCTTGTTGCGCAGCAGCAGAAGGGGGCCGTGCTAAACGTTCTTCTTGTGCAAATGTTTCTTGTCGTGTAAGCGTTGTAGCGCCACCTTCTCCTTCAAATACATAATGGGTGGCAATAAACTTTTTCACATGATTCATCGATTCCGCAGGAAGATGGCGTTGTAGTTTCCAAAAGTCCCGACTTCCGCTGAGTCGGATCGCTCTGTTTACCGCACCTTCTCCTCCATTGTAAGCAGCAATCACCAGTAACCAATCTTGAAATTCTTTATAAAGAACAGAAAGGTACTGCGCAGCTGCCTTGGTGCTTTTGACATAATCCATCCGTTCGTCCAACACAGCAGAAATTTTTAGTCCATATCTTTTTCCTGTGGCAGGCATAAACTGCCAAGGCCCAACCGCACCTGCCCAGGAAATGGCAGTGGACTGCAAACCAGATTCAATAACTGCCAAGTACTTTAATTGTCCGGGTAATCCATTTTCTGCCAATACCTGGTCCATCATATTGAAATAGGGAAGTCCCCAATCTTTCATTTTACGCAGCCCTGGTCCATAGCGCTGCATGTAGCTTTCTACAAAACTGATGGCTTGGGGATTGAGCTTAACACCTGCATGAGCACTCCAGCTGGTACTATCAAACAGTTGGTTAAAACCACGTGGCCCCTTTTGAGCATGAAGGGCATTCGTGCAACAGAGCAGAAGGAAAACCAGGGCGAGATATCGTCCTTGATTTACCATTTGAGGCATAAACTAAAAGGAATTATTCCTTAACAGAGCGCGTTACATCGTTGGCGCTGTCTTCAATTTCCTTCTTCACATTATTCTTTGCATCGTTGAATTCGCGCACGCCTTTGCCAAGCCCTTTCATCAGCTCAGGGATCTTGCGACCTCCAAATAATAAAAGCACGATAACCAGAATGATGATGATTTCGTTGGTTCCGAGCATGCCTAGCAGGATGGGGTTCATCATAAAACTAAAGTTGTGATTGTAAAGATAAGGCAGCCTTTAATTAACCGGCATAAAAAATCCCGTTCGTTGTAGAACGGGATTCGATTTAACAAGTTTGATTGAATCAGGCTTCCGTAGTTTCAGCCACCGCCATTCTTTTTTCACGGATACGAGCGCTTTTACCACTACGCTTACGCTGATAGAAAAGCTTAGCACGACGTACCTGACCAGTTTTATTTAACTCAATAGATTCGATGTTAGGGGAGAAGAAAGGAAATACTCTTTCCACACCAACTCCGTCAGAGATCTTACGCACGGTAAAGCTGGCAGTGCTGCCGGTACCTTGCTTCTTGATCACATCACCTTTGAAGGACTGGATACTCTTTCCACACCAACTCCGTCAGAGATCTTACGCACGGTAAAGCTGGCAGTGCTGCCGGTACCTTGCTTCTTGATCACATCACCTTTGAAGGACTGGATACGCTCCTTGTTCCCCTCAATGATTTTGTAATTGACGGTGATATTGTCCCCGGGCTTGAAAGCCGGAAATTCCTTTTTTGCCGTCAGCTGCTCGTGTACAAAGGCAATGGCGTTCATGTGTAAAAGTTTTAAGGAGGGCAAAGGTAGTGAAAATCACCCTATCGGGCAACATTTACCGCTCTTTTTTCCCGGATAACCGTCACCTTGATTTGGCCAGGGAAGGTCATTTCTGTTTGAATTTTTTGGGCTATTTCAAAGGATAGTCTGTCTGATTCCTGGTCGCTTACCTTCTCAGCTTCAACAATTACGCGCAATTCGCGACCCGCCTGGATGGCGTAAGCTTTTTCCACCCCATTGTAGGACATGGCCAGATTTTCCAGGTCTTTAATACGCTGGATGTACTGTTGCATAATCTCTCTTCTGGCGCCAGGACGGGCTCCGGAGATCGCGTCGCAAGCCTGAATGATGGGGGAGATTACATATTGCATTTCCATCTCGTCGTGGTGGGCACCAATGGCGTTTACCACAGCGGGGTTTTCACCATATTTTTCAGCCAGTTTAGCACCCAGCAGGGCATGGCTCAATTCACTTTCCTCATCCGGTACTTTTCCGATATCGTGTAGTAGTCCGGCACGTTTTGCCAGCTTCGGATTGAGCCCTAATTCTGCAGCCATGGTGGCGCAAAGGTTCGCTGTTTCCCGGCTGTGCATCAGCAAGTTTTGTCCATAGGACGAACGGAAACGCATTCTTCCCACCATTCGGATCAACTCCTTGTGAAGTCCGTGAATGCCGAGTTCAATAACGGTTCGCTCTCCAATTTCCATCACCTGCTCTTCTATTTGCTTCCGTGTTTTCTCCACCACCTCTTCAATCCGGGCAGGGTGGATACGACCGTCAGTAACCAGTCTTTGTAAACTTAAACGAGCTATTTCACGACGCAGGGGGTCAAAACTTGACAGGAGAATTGCTTCAGGCGTATCGTCTACTATCAAATCCACCCCCGTGGCGGCTTCGATGGCCCGGATATTTCTTCCTTCTCTTCCGATGATCTGGCCTTTGATTTCGTCGCTTTCGAGGTTGAACACGGTGATAGAGTTTTCGATGGCCTGTTCTGCGGCGGTTCGCTGGATGGTCTGGATAATGATTTTACGAGCCTCTTTCTGGGCTTTTTGCTTGGCATCTTCGATGATTTCCTGCTGAAGTGCCAGCGCCTTGGTTTGCGTTTCGTTGCGTAGGCTTTCAATTAACTGTGCCCGTGCATCGTCTGCAGAGAGGTTTGCGATTTTTTCTAAACGACGAACGTGCTCTTCCTGATGCTTTTCCAATTCCGCTCTTTTAATGTTGGTCTGTTCGAGCTGGCGGTTCAAATTTTCTTTGAGCGTTTCGTTCTCCCGGATTTGTTTATCCAGGTTATTTTCCTTTTGGCTGATGGATTGTTCTTTCTGGCGAATCCGATTCTCTGATTCGATTACCTTTTTATTTCGGTCCAGCACCTCCCGTTCATGTGCAGATTTTAGCTGAACAAACTTTTCTTTGGCCTCTAATTCTTTCTCCTTCCGAACAGTTTCAGCCCTGAGTTCAGCTTCTTTTAAAATTGTTTGTGCTTGAATTTCAGCTTCTTCTACTTGCTTACGACTCCCCTTTGCAAAGAAGACTCGTCCAGCCAGGAGGCCAACCCCTCCTGCGATTACGCCAATAAGGGCGTACAATATATTGGGATCCATTGAATTTTTGATTTAGTTGTTTCACAATGCTTGTTCCACAATTGCGTGGTCTACAAAGGTATGAAAAGATGCGTATATTGGCC
>BJGL01000070.1 GCA_014190475.1 Bacteroidota bacterium | reverse complement strand
CTTCCATGGCTTGACGGGCGGTGTGTGCAAGGTCCGGGAACGTATTCACCGTATCATTGCTGATATACGATTACTAGCGATTCCAGCTTCATGGAGTCGAGTTGCAGACTCCAATCTGAACTGAGAGAAGGTTTTTGGGATTGGCTTCATATCACTATGTTGCGACCCTTTGTCCTTCCCATTGTAGCACGTGTGTAGCCCTAGGCATAAAGGCCATGATGACTTGACATCATCCCCTCCTTCCTCACGTCTTACGACGGCAGTTTCACTAGAGTTCCCAGCGTTACCTGATGGCAACTAGTGATGGGGGTTGCGCTCGTTGCGGGACTTAACCCAACACCTCACGGCACGAGCTGACGACAGCCATGCAGCACCTTACAAATTGTGTATTGCTACAAAGTGAGCTTTCACCCACGGTCAAAATGCATTCTAGCCCAGGTAAGGTTCCTCGCGTATCATCGAATTAAACCACATGCTCCACCGCTTGTGCGGACCCCCGCCAATTCCTTTGAGTTTCAACCTTGCGGTCGTACTTCCCAGGTGGGATACTTAATGCTTTCGCTCAGACACACACAGTGTATCGCGTATGTCGAGTATCCATAGTTTAGGGCGTGGACTACCAGGGTATCTAATCCTGTTTGATCCCCACGCTTTCGTGCCTCAGTGTCAATATTCGGGTAGCCAGCTGCCTTCGCAATTGGTATTCTATGTCATATCTAAGCATTTCACCGCTACATGACATATTCTGCTGACCTCCACGGTATTCAAGACTGATAGTATCAATGGCAGTTCCCGAGTTAAGCTCGGGGATTTCACCACTGACTTACCAACCCACCTACGCACCCTTTAAACCCAGTGAATCCGGATAACGCTTGCACCCTCCGTATTACCGCGGCTGCTGGCACGGAGTTAGCCGGTGCTTATTCATATGGTACCGTCAGTTGAGTTAGAAAACCCTTTTTTCGTCCCATATAAAAGAAGTTTACAATCCAGAGGACCTTCATCCTTCACGCGGCATGGCTGGTTCAGACTTTCGTCCATTGACCAATATTCCTTACTGCTGCCTCCCGTAGGAGTCGGGCCCGTGTCTCAGTGCCCGTGTGACTGGTCGTGCTCTCACACCAGTTACTGATCGCAGGCTTGGTGGGCCTTTACCCCGCCAACTACCTAATCAGCCGCACAGCCATCTTCAAGTGATAAATCTTTAATACTAAAGAGATGCCTCTTCAGTATACTATGGGGTATTAATCCAAATTTCTCTGGGCTATTCCCCGCTCGAAGGAAGGTTCTGTACGTGTTCCGCACCCGTTTGCCGGTCGCCAGCATCTGTATTGCTACAGACCTGCTGCCCCTCGACTTGCATGTATTAAGCCTGCCGCTAGCGTTCATCCTGAGCCAGGATCAAACTCTCCATTGTAAATGATGTTTGATACTGACATTTTAAAATTCTCAAGAGAAAATTAACGTGTCAAATCGAATTGTTTTCGTTTGACTTACCTTTTGTTTCACTCTCGCGTGAAGCGAGAATGAGTGCTATTGTTTCCCAACTTTCAAAGATCTTCGGCCGTTACCAGCCTGCCCGTTTTTTGAACGGGAGTGCAAAGGTAAGCGTCCATTTATTTCTACCAAATTTTTCAGGATTTATTTTCCAACAAAACCCGAATCATTTAGCGTGAAAATCAATTGTTTTCGAAAGATCTGGCCTCGTTTTTTCGAAGCGGACGGCAAAGATAGAGCAATTGGACTTACCAGCAAACTTTTGATCAAAAAAAATCCGAAAAAATCCTGATTATCAATGGAACACAGGCCCCTATTGGGTTTTGAAGGGCAAAAACCCCACCTCAACTAGAAAGAGTCCATGGGGAGGGGCTACAAAACTGGCTCTGGTACAATCTTTTGCAGCAATAATATCTTCAAACTCACCCAAGGTTATTTTTTCTCTGCCCACCTGTAACATAGTAGAGACAAGTGCCCTTACCATCCCCCGTAAAAACCGATTACCCTTAACTCGGTATATTAAACAGCCCTGCTCTTCTTCCCATTGACTTTCAGTTAATTGGCAGAGAAACGTCTTTACTTGCGTGTTACGCTTTGAAAAACTAGTAAAGTCTTCAACCTCCAATAAAACAGCGGCAGCTTTTTGCAGTAGTTCCTTGTTCAAGGGATAGGGATAGAACCAAGCTCTGTCCTCCAGGAAAGGATCCTTAGTATTATATAGGTAGTATTGATAACGTCGATAAACAGCATCAAACCGACAATGCGCATCAGCTTCTACTTCACGAAGGGATTTAACTACAATAGCTGAGGGAAGAATCGCATTGATCTTATAGACAAACTGGGGATGTATTGATTCCGCAAAATCAAAATGAAAAAAGTTTTGCAGCGCATGCACGCCTGCATCCGTTCGAGATGAGCCTGTCATGATTACATCAGCACGCTGCAAGGTGGAAAAAGCATTTTCAATTTCAGTTTGCACCGTCAACGCGTTTTCCTGTGTTTGGAAACCGCTGTATGAGGTTCCTTTGTATGCAACTTCTAAAAAATATCGTGGCATTATTGAAGCATCTCTTTGAGACGGACTACAAACGCAGGGTTTTTAAAAACAGTAAACAATCGATCGAATTGCGAACGATCGCTTACATAAAGCCAAGCCTCGAGCAAAAAATCATAACGCCCTTCATCCGTGGTAAATTTTTTTGCTAACACATCAACTTGCGAAACAGACAAGCAAAAATTTTGCAAGGATTTGCTAATCAGTAAAACACGTTTTAGATCAGCAGTAGTGGAGTCAAGTGATTGAACTAAGCGATCCAGCTGTTGCGATGAGGCAATAACAGAACACCTGGGATTTGTAATCAATGGAGAATCCTGCCATGACGTTGCGGTATCCTTAATAGGTAGAATAGTTTGTACTGGCACGATTGTATCAGGCAATTCTACTTTTTTTAAAGGCTGTATAGCTATCGAATCAGCTTGTTTATTTTCTACACGAGCGCGTAAGCTAGGATCCCCCGCAGCCATTGCAAGAAGATTTGAAAATTCATCTTGCGCTGCAGCAGTTGAAGGCAGTGCTGATGTAGTTGCATGATTCTTTTTTCCATATTGTACAAGCAGACTTCGCCAGTCCAATAATCCCCAACCTTTGTCTCCGTAATCCTTTAAAAGATAACCGCGGTCCGAGTACAATACATTCAACGTAAAATATTGAGTGGGCCAAGTTTGACCAGGAAAATCGACGGCAATTTGATAGGCGGTGTCAGTAAGTTTAGACAATATCAGATAACCTGATTTAGATGAACGTAACGTATCGCCGTTCAAAACAACAGAAAATAATCTGGCAGGTTCAGATTGTATATAGACAAAATTGGAGCGTTGTGCGCTTGTAAATAAAGTGGAGAGAATGAATAAAAAAATTAGAAATATTCTCATGAGGTTGCTTGCAGTTAGCACATAAAAGTAATTATTAAACCCTACCACTTACCCCCAGCACCACCCCCGCCAAAACTGCCCCCGCCAAACCCACCAAATCCACCTCCACCGCTTCCTCCCCATCCACTTCCACTACCCCAACCACCACCCATCCAGGTTCCACCAGTCCACCCCCGGTGACCTCGGCGATTAATCATAGTTCCTCCGCCTCCACGTGATGAGAGCATTGAAATCAGAATCAAGATGATTACAAAAATGATAGTAGGAATACCTACCTCAGGTGAATTTCTTTTTTTTCTCTTTTGCTTATACTCCCCTGCTGACGCCTTTTTCAAAGCATCAACGGTTTTTATAAATCCTTCGAAATAATTCCCCTCTCTAAAAGAAGGTATTAGTTCGTTTTCCAAAATAGCATCGGCTGTTACATCAGGAATAGCTCCTTCTAAACCATATCCTACTGCGATGTACGCATCTCTATTACCATCACCACCCCCGGTGGAAATTAATACTACCACTCCATTATTAAAGGTCTGACTTCCAACTCCCCATTTTCTTCCTAGTGCAGTGGCGTATTCGTTGGCAGTGTAGCCTTCCAAATTTTCCACCACAACCACCGTAATTTGATTAGAAGTACTATCATCGAAGGAAACAAGTGTTCTCTCCAAATAATCAGCTTGCGCCTTCGTGAGAAAGGAAGATGATTTGGTAAGGTCGTTGTAAAGATGAGCGGGACTGGGTCGAGCAGGTAAAATCTTTTCAACTTGCGCAAAAACAGTTGTTGTCAATAAAAGACTCAAACATATTAAGTAACTGACTTTTTTCATCTTCCAAAAACTACTTGGTCAGATAATTCATTCGTGTCTTTCTCACCCTCATAGGGGAAATGCGTTTGCAAGGCCGTACCAATCTCCTGAATACTGGCACAAATACCACTGGTATAATTATGTTTGTGAAAAGCAGTAATAATTTTTTCGATTTGCAGCTGCCAAAAGGAAGTTCCCAATTTTTCGTGAATACCCCGATCACCCCATACTGCTAATTGATGGTCCTTTACAGCGAGGTAAAACAATACTCCATTCCGCGCAGCTGTCTTCTCCATTTCTAGCTGAAAGAATAGTTCGGCAGCACGGTCGGTAGCATCGAGATAGCGACATTTACTTTCTACAAATACACGTACCTCTCCACTTGTTTTTTTTTCAGCCATCGCAATCGCATCGCTAATTGCAATACGATCTTGATCTGTAAAAAGGGAAGACGCGCGCTTATTGAAGAAGGGAATCAAACTATTGAATATTGAATTTAATATCGGGCGCTTTCTCTGAACCTTTGTCTGCTTCGTAGTAAGCCTTTTCAGTAAAATTGAATAGCCCTGCCATGATGTTTCCGGGGAAACGCTTTACGCGCAGATTAAAATCTTCGACCGATTTATTATAGTCCTGACGAGCCACATTGATTCGATTTTCAGTTCCTTCTATCTGTGTCTGAAAATCTTGGAAAGCCTTGGTTGTTTTTAAATCAGGATATTGCTCAAACGATGCAATCAATCGACTAAATGAACCTTGCAAATTTGCCTGCGCTTGTTGATACGCTTGTAAGGAGGCGGGATCATTGATGTCAATTTTTATTTGTGTAGCAGCAGCACGAGCAGCCACTACAGACTGCAATGTAGATTTTTCAAAATTAGCAGAGGCCTCTACCGTTTTAATAACGCTTCCATACAAATCACTGCGGCGCTGATAATTTGTTTCCACATTACTCCAAGCCTTTTTCACTCCTTGATCACCAGAAACAAAACCATTATAGGCATTGCATCCCCAAAATCCGAAGATTAAAAATAAACCCCCAATTATCAAGAGGGCAAGCGAAGTTCCTTTCATAGGTAAATTATTTATGTAGCAAAGTTAGCGTAAAAGAGACGCCTGAGATAAATTATGAAGTTCCGCGATGTTAAAATTTTTTAGGATTGCTGAACGGCTGCAATTCCTGGGAGCACTTTCCCTTCAAAATACTCCAAAAGCGCACCACCACCTGTCGATACATAACTTACACGATCAGCAAAACCAAATTGATTAACAGCCGCAACGGAATCACCGCCCCCAACCAATGAAAACGCACCTTTATCTGTTGCATCGGCAACGGCCTTTGCGATTGCCAAGGTGCCAGCCTGGAAAGGCTTCATTTCAAAAACACCCATCGGGCCATTCCATAAAATTGTTTGAGCAGATAATATGACCTCCTGAAAATCAATTCTAGCTTTTTGACCAATATCAAGTCCCATCCAGCCTGCAGGAATATCAAAACTTTCACAATTGGAAGTGGTAGCATCTGCAGCAAACTTATCGGCAATGGTGCTATCTACAGGTAAATGGATGTTGACTCCTCGCTGCTTCGCCTTTTGTAATAACCCAGCTGCTAATTCCAAACGATCCTCCTCACAGAGAGAACTTCCAATCATTTTACCCTGGGCTTTCCAAAAAGTGTAAGCCATTCCGCCGCCAATGATAATATCAGTAGCCCTTTCCAATAAATTTTCGATGATCAGGATTTTATCACTAACCTTAGCCCCTCCAATAATAGCCACAAAGGGCTTGGTTGCTTTATGAATGACTCGGGAAGCACTGGCAACTTCTGCTTCCATCAACAACCCAAATACTCTTTTCTCAGAGGGAAAAAATTGTGCAATTACAGCAGTAGATGCATGTGCTCGATGTGCTGTACCAAAAGCGTCGTTGACCCAAACGGTTCCCAATTTGGCCAATTTTTTTGCAAATTCAACATCCCCTTTTTCTTCTTCTTTATAAAAACGAAGATTCTCGAGTAGAAGAATTTCGCCAGGTTGTAAAGTGGCCGCCAATTCGTTTGCCTCCTTACCGATGCAATCGGGAGCAAATTTTATTGGAGAGGATGGTAGCAGTTGCTGCAAATGAACAACTAAATGTTTTAAGGAAAACTTTTCAGCAGGGCCTTCCTTAGGCCTGCCTAAATGACTCATTAAAATGACAGCTCCCCCTTGTACTAAGATTTGCTGAATGGTTGGTAACGCAGCACGAATTCTAGTATCGTCAGTGATATGTTGCTGCGCATCAAGTGGAACATTAAAGTCTACCCGAACCAGGGCTTTTTCCTGCTGAAATGAAATCGAAGAAAAAGAACCTTGCATTAGCGAATTAATTTTGCAAAGTAATTTACCGTGCGGACTAATTGGCTTACATAACTCATCTCATTATCATACCAACTAACAGTTTTGACAAGTTGATGATCGCCTACGG
>BJGL01000069.1 GCA_014190475.1 Bacteroidota bacterium | reverse complement strand
CGAAACGATGTATTCGAAGCGGTCAATAAAAGAGAGTTAGAATTGGGAGCCGTGAATATGGCTGCACTTATTTATCTGGTTGACCGCCACGGATTAGGACAGTAATCCTTCAATAGCCTTTTTCACTTCAGTGAAAGGAAATGCCTTTAGGATGGCTTCCATTTGTGATTTGATTTGTGAATTGCACAAATTACCTATGCTGCCTTCATGGGTGTGGTGTAGTGTGGTGGGAGGTTCATAAGTGCCTTTTTCAATGGCCTCTCCAACCTGGCGGTAAGCATCACGAAAAGGAATTCCTTGGTTGACCAATGCATTGACCGCCTCTACGCTGAATAAATATTGATACTTTTTATCCTGCAGCATATCTTTTTCAACTTGTACTGCGCTGATCATTAATGCTAGCATGGCCATGCATTCCCGAATTTGTTCAAATGCCGGAAATAAATGCTCTTTTGATAACTGAAGATCTCGATGATAACCAGAGGGAAGATTAGTGGTCAATAAGCTAATTTCATTGGGCAAGGATTTGATTCGGTTACAATGGGCGCGTACCAATTCAAAAACATCCGGATTTTTTTTATGTGGCATAATGCTGCTTCCTGTTGTTAATTGCTCGGGAAAGGAAATAAACCCAAACTGTTGATTCATGTATAAGCAAGCATCCATGCTAAAGCGACTCAATGTTTCTGCAATCCCAGCTAATGATTGTGCCACTACGCGTTCTGTTTTTCCACGTCCCATTTGTGCATAGACCACATTGTAATTGAGATCCTCGAATCCCAGTAGGGAAGTCGTGCAGGATCTGTCGATGGGGAAGGATGAACCATATCCAGCGGCAGAGCCCAGCGGATTTTTATTGACTATTTTATAGGCAGCTTGTAATTGAATACAATCATCGACTAAACTCTCCGCATACGCGCCAAACCAAAGCCCAAACGAGGAGGGCATTGCTAATTGTAAGTGTGTATAGCCCGGAAGTAGTACCTCTTTATGTTGTTCGCTTTTTTCTTGCAATAGCGCAAAAAGTGATTGCAGGGCATTTACAGTTTTTTCCAATTCTTCACGAAGAAAAAGGCGGATGTCAACCAGCACCTGATCGTTTCGGCTTCGCGCCATATGGACTTTTTTTCCAGTATCCCCCAATTGTTGCGTCAACTCCCATTCTACCTGCGAGTGAATGTCTTCCATTTCTGGGCGTAAAGGAAATTGTCCTTGTTCAATTTGTTTATAAATTCCACGAAGCGCTGTTACTAACTGTTGTGTTTCCGATGCGGTGAGCAGTCCCGTCTTTCCCAACATTTTTACATGCGCCAGCGAACCAATCACATCAAATTTTGCCAGATACGTATCCATCTCCCGATCCTTGCCTACCGTAAATGCGGTTACAGCGTCAGTTGCTTCTGTATTTTTTTGCCAGAGTTTCATACGCGCAGTTTTGGATTAGTTAGCTGATCAATGAGTATGTAGTATAGATCAATTCCTTTTTCTATTTCATCGATTCCCACCCATTCATCAGCACTATGGCTCCGTGCAGAGTTGCCGGGTCCTAATTTTAAAGCTGGGAAGGGGAGCAGTGCTTTATCTGAAGTAGTGGGGGAGCCGTAGTAGCTGAGTTGATTGGCCAGTCCAATCTTTACAAGTGGATGATCAAGGGAAATTAGGGATGAACGAAGTCGAGTACTTCTGGGTTTTAATTGTACAGCTGGTGGAATAACGGATTGCAGGATGTCAATCACTTCCTGAAAACTGTATTGCTCGTTAACACGGACATCCACTACAAAATGACAAGAGGCCGGCACTATGTTATGCGCTCTATTCTCTGTTTCTATTACTGTTGTACCGCATTTGACGGGGCCTAATAAGCTTGACTCTCTTTCCCAAGTAAGATTTCGTATAGCTTGTATGGCATCTAATGCATGATATAATGCATTATCTCCCTCCTCCCTTGCTGCATGCCCTGGTTTTCCGGTTGCCACTCCATCAAGTACTAATAATCCACGCTCTGCAATAGCCATTTGTAGTAAGGTGGGTTCTCCCACAATTGCACAGGTAGCCGGATGAATATTTTCTTTTAGCAAACAACGCTGTGTTTGCTCAATAAATGTTGGGTCGTTTAAGAGTGCTTCAATACCACCCGTACCGCTAATTTCTTCTTCCGCAGTAGCAGTAACAATCAGATTCCACTCGCGGGAAGTAGTAGCCGCACTCAACAAAAAACTACCCAGCAGTGCTACGAGGGAAGCACCCGCATCATTACTTCCTAACCCATAGAGTCTGCCTTCCTCAATTTGGGGAGAGAAAGGATCTCTGGTGTAATGCGCATTCGGTTTTACCGTATCATGATGTGAATTGAGAAGTAGGGTGGGTTGAGCTGGATTAAACCCTTTTGCAATTGCGTATACATTATTACCTACACGATAGGGAGTCGCTCCATGTTTTTGTAAAAAATCAAATAAAACAGTAGCTGTCCCATCTTCTTGTTTACTAAATGAGGGAATCGCAATCAAGCGTTGCAATAATAAAATAGCTTCCTGTTTTATGGTTGCACTGTTCATTTTATTTTGCTAAGGTTGTACCTGCTTTTCCTTCAACCAGTTCATGTAGTTTTTCTGCTTTACCAATCAGCACCTGATTGACGCCTGCTTCCAACGCTTTAAATGCATTATCTAATTTAGGGATCATACCAGCAAAAATTTTACCTGCTGCTTTTAAATTTTGATAGTCGCTTGGTTTGATATGAGGCATCACCGAGTTCTCTTGCGCGAGATCAGCCAGCACTCCTTCTTTTTCGAATGTAAAGAGTAAGCTAGTTGTAAATGAATTACTGAGTGAAACGGCTAATTCCTGTGCCAACGTGTCTGCATTAGTATTCAGTAAATGGCCCTTGCCGTCATGCGTGAGCGGAGCAACCACAGGGGTGATGCCCGCCTCTATAATTGTTTTAAATAATGTAGTGTTAACCTGGTCAATATCGCCGACCCATCCGTAATCAATCGAGGCATTTACTCTTTTATGTGCTACTACACTATTCCCGTCTGCCCCAGTCAGGCCCAGTGCATTGCAGCCGAGTTGTTGTAATTGCGCCACCAATTGTTTGTTAACATACCCCCCATACACCATTGTCACAATTTTGAGCGTTTCGCTATCTGTGATTCGTCTGCCCTCTACCATTTGCGCGGGAACACCTAATTGTTCACTTAGTTGGGTAGCCATTTTGCCTCCGCCATGTACTAGTAATTTGTAGATGGGTATGCCTGTATCTGTTTTGTTGGGTAAGGTGGCGAATAAATTTAAAAATGCTGACAGTCTTGCCTGATCATCAATCAGGTGTCCTCCTACTTTGATAATATAGAGTATAGGCTTATTCATACGTCTGCAGTAGATTTTTTAAAACTGCCTGTGCAGCCCATACTCGATTACCAGCTTGTTGATTCACTAAGCTAGCTGTACTATCTAAAATCTGATCACTTAATTCCACATTTCTTCGAACTGGGAGGCAATGCATCACTTTTGCTTGATTGGTGATGGCCAATCTTTCTTGGGTAAGCATCCATGAGTGCATATCACCTTCAGCCATTTTACCATACTGCTGAACACTGCTCCAGTTTTTCACATAAATAAAATCTGCTCCGGCTAAAGCTAATTCTTGATCATGTATAATTTCTGCTCCCTTTGTGAAGGTTTCATCCAGCTCCATTCCGTTGGGGTGTGTGATTACAAAGTCTGCTTTTCCCCAATGGTTCACCCACTCAGCAAAACTATTGGCCACACATTGTGGAAGAGGTTTTATATGGGGTGCCCAGGATAATACCACACGGGGTTTCCTGTTTGAAAAAGTAGTAGGGCTACTTTTGATTTCTTCCTCAATGGTCAAAAGATCTGCCAAGGATTGCAAGGGATGTCGGGTAGCTGACTCAAGACTCAAAACAGGAACACCTGCATACTTAACAAATTGGTTCAAAATTTTCTCAGCGTAGTCGGCTACTCGATCTTGTAGGCCAGGAAAAGTGCGAATAGCCAGTATATCAAAATATTGACCTAAAATGGGAGCGGCGTCTTTTACATGCTCAACAGTAGATCCATTCATGATGGCTCCCTCTTCAAATTCCATGGACCAACCTTCTGCCCCCACATTAAAAACAATTGCTTCCATTCCCAGTTGCTGTGCTGCAATCTGCGTACTCAGTCGTGTACGCATACTGGGATTGAGAAACAAACAGCCCAGTCTCTTTCCTTTTCCCAATGCCTGATCTGCAAATGGATTGTTTTTATAATAAAGCGCTTGCGCCAGTAAGGATTCTATTGAATCAGCATCTTTTACTGATAAAAAATGTTGCATGGTTTAAGATGAAGAGGATTGAATTTCTTGTTGAAGACTAGCTATAAATTTGCTAGCATCAGTTTGTGTTAAAGCAAGCGACGGGAGTAAGCGAATTACATTCGGCTTTGCCTCGCCGGTAAAAATATGTTGTCTGAGAAGGAGATTTTTTTTCAACTCAGGTAACGCGGCAGGCACATCAAATCCAATCATTAAGCCACGGCCTCTTACATTTTTCAAATCGGGGATTTGTTTCAATTGTTCGGTGAGCCAGTTACCAATCTGTAAGGCATTGTTCATCAGATTTTCTTGCTCTATTACCTCTACTACTGCCAATGCAGCTGCACAAGCCAGATGATTCCCACCAAAAGTGGTACCCAGTTGAAAATGTTTTGCTGGAATATGGGGGGCTATCAAAATACCAGCTACAGGAAACCCATTTCCCATGCCTTTTGCCATGGAGTAGATGTCTGCATTTACGCCGGCATAGTCGTGACTAAAAAATTTTCCACTTCTCCCGTAACCGCATTGAACACTGTCTGCTATATACAAAGCGCCGTATTGTGTGCAAAGCGAACGAATAGTTTGCAAAAATGAATCTTCGGCTACATGTATTCCTCCCACCCCTTGAATTCCCTCTATAATTACTGCTGCAATTTCACTTCCTTGTTTTTGAAAACATTCCGATAATGCAGCAGCATCATTAAAAGGCAGGAAGATTACATTTTCAGTTTCGTTGACGGGAGCGATATAATTTTTGTTATCTGTGGCAGCTACCGCTAGTGAAGTGCGTCCATGAAACGCTTTGGTGAAGGCTATAATTTTTTTTCTGCCTGTATGAAAGCTGGCCAGTTTTAATGCGTTTTCATTGGCTTCTGCGCCGCTATTGCATAGGAAAAGTTGATAATCAGGTTTACCTGCAAGTTCACCTAGCTTTGTTGCTAATTCTTGTTGTAGCGGGATGCGGATAGAGTTAGAATAGAATGCAATTTGATCAAGCTGCGATTTAATACGTTCTACCCAGTGTGGGTGTGTGTGACCTATGCTGATCACCGCATGCCCGCCATAAAGATCAAGGTACTCCTGCCCATTTTGATCCCAAACGCGGGATCCCTTTGCTTTTACAATGGTAATGTCCTGAATGGGATATACATCAAATAGACGCATGGCTAGAAATAGTTTGCTTTTAATTGAAGTCCGCATTCCTCTTCCAGTTCAAAGAGAAGATTCATGTTTTGAATAGCTTGCCCAGCTGCACCTTTCAGTAGATTGTCAATGATACAGTGTATTACTAATTGATCACCTTGTTTTTCTAACTGCAGTAAGGCGCGATTTGTTCCTACTACCTGCTTTAAAAAAATGGGCTCCTCACTTACATGAACAAATGGATGCGATAAGTAATATGTACGGAATAATTCTATTAATTCTTCCAGTTGATTTGAAATTGTCAGTGTTGAACTGCAAAATATCCCCCTAGTAAAATCTCCTCGCCAAGGAATAAAGTGAACAGCAGGGGCTTGCTTGTTCATTGGTTGGCCTAGTGACTCGTTAATTTCATCCAGGTGTTGATGAGTAAGTGTTTTGTAGGCTTGAATGTTATTGGCACGCCAACTGAAGTGTGAAGTGGCTGCAAGTGTTTGCCCCGCACCGGTAGATCCAGTGATTCCTGTTGTATATATGTCGCTTAATAAGCCAGCTTTTGCCAAGGGTAATAAACTAAGTTGAATAGCCGTTGCGAAACACCCCGGGTTTGCAATAGCTGATGCCTTTTTGATTTGGTCTCTATTTAGTTCAGGTAAGCCATATATAAATGTCCGGCTTCCTATTTGATTCTTCTTTTTTAAACGAAAGTCATTGGCTAGATCGATTACTCGAATATGATCGGGTAATGCATGTTGTTCTAAGAATTGACGTGATTCACCATGTCCAAGACAGAGAAAAAGTACATCTGCTGTGGTGTCGATTGCTTCTGTAAAGCAGAGAGAAGTGATGCCTGCCAGATCCTGGTGAAGCTGACTTACGGCTTTTCCAGCGTTACTACGGCTGTGCACAAAGCTAATCTCCACTGCAGGGTGAAGCAATAAAAGCCGAAGAACCTCTCCTCCGGTATAACCCGCTCCACCAATAATGCCTGCTTTAATCTTTTTCATGACCTGTTTGTTGAACACGATGATAAATGCCAACTTGATTACCAACTATTCGAGTAAATCCGCGCACATCCTGCCCAGTAAATCCGGTGTTCATCTCTCCATATTTTCCAAACTTACTGTTCATCAGATCAAAAGGACTTTCTATTCCCGTAACCTGAAATCGGTAGGGAAGTAGTTGTACAAATACTTTTCCTGTTACTTGTTGCTGGCTATTGGTGAAATAAGCTTCTATATCGCGCATAACCGGATCTAATATTTGGCCTTCATG
>BJGL01000068.1 GCA_014190475.1 Bacteroidota bacterium | reverse complement strand
CTTACTCCGGCTTGAGGACGTACACGAGCAAGTGTTGTCAAATAATTACGGCATCCGCATAGCCAGAAATGATTCTGCTGCGTTAGCAATAGAAAAAGTATTTATCAAAGAGGCTTCTTTACCCCGGTTGAATGCCAACACTGGTTTAGTCTTTAATAATAATGATCAATACCAAAAATTTAATGACGGGGCCGTACGAGAGCGAAAAGGAATTCAATCTGATAATACCAGTGCAGCCCTCGCATTAAACTGGCCCATTTTTAACGGACTTCGTGTATACGCCACTCGAGAAAAAGCCGCTGCACTCCAACAATTAGGTGAGCTTAATCTCCGTAATAGCATCCTCAATACCATTGCGCAAGCTAGTAATAGTTATTATGCCATCGTACAACAAAAGCAACAACTAAAAGCAATTGAGGAGCAGATTCAGATTAATCAGGAGAGAGTAAAGCTTGCTGAATATAAATTATCAATTGGCACAGGCACTAAACCTGACGTGTTGCAAAGTAAAGTAGATCTAAACGCTCAAAAAGCGGCCCAGCTAGAGCAATCCTTCACGCTACAACAACTAAAGAATGAGCTGAACACTTTAATGGGGCAATCTACCTCCAATGAATTTGATGTAACGGATTCAATACCTTTTAAGCCCACCCTATCCTTACTTGGCTTACAAGAAAAAATTGATCGCACCAACTTGCAACTATTAGTAGCACAAAAAAATATCTCGATCGCAGCATCCACACTGAAAGAGCAAAAAGCCGATCGTTGGCCAGCCATTAATTTCAATTCAACCTACAACTTTAATCTACTGGACAACAAAGCGGTGGTTAACCCCTTTCAACCATTATTCAGCCGCAATAAGGGATTTAATTATGGTATAACTGCAAGTATCCCTCTATTTAACAATGGCGTGGTTCGTCGTAATATTCAAAATGCGCAGTTGAATCTAAAAAGAGAGCAGTTGGTGCTAGATAATCAAAAGCAGGAAATAAATTTAGCCTTAGTGCAAGCTTACAACCAATACCAAGCAGCACAACAATTATTGCGTTTGGAGGAAGAAAATATAATACTGGCGCGTGAAAACGTTCAAATTGTGTTTGACGTTTATCGGCTAAACTCAACCACGCTGATCCAATTGAAAGAAGCGCAAAAAAGTCTACAAGATGGTTTTACAAGGCTAATTCGCGCCCGATACCAGACAAAACAAGCAGAAACCGAATTACTTCGTTTAAAAGGAGAACTGCTTCAATAAAGCGTCTCTGGAAAAATTGTCTTTTCTTTGCATCAAATTACAGTCATGAAACCACTGGTAGGTATCATCATGGGTAGCGATAGTGATTTAGCAGTGATGCAAGGAGCAGCGGACATGTTGAATCAATTTGGTATTCCCTACGAATTAACCGTTGTTTCTGCACATCGTACACCTGAGCGAATGATGGAATATGCAGGTAAGGCAAATGAAAGAGGCTTGAAAGTGATTATCGCTGGAGCCGGGGGAGCTGCCCATCTACCGGGTATGGTTGCCGCAGTCACTACCCTTCCCGTGATTGGAGTGCCGGTAAAATCATCAAATTCGATAGATGGATGGGATTCCGTGCTGTCTATACTACAGATGCCAAATGGAGTACCGGTTGCAACTGTAGCCCTAAACGCATCTAAAAATGCTGGAATTTTAGCAGCCGCAATACTTGCTACAGGTGACGAAAGTCTTTCAAAAAAATTGGCTGAATATAAAAAAGGAATGGAAGCAGAGGTGAATAGCAAAGTCAACCGACTCAAGGAAGAAGGCTGGAAAAACTCCTTTGATTAGTCAAGCGTTACAATTGTAAAGCGAGGATCCAACGGAAGCGAGGCTTCAATCAATTGATCAAATATTTTGTTTCCATAGCGGGCATAGTAAAATCCCATGTTATCATAACGTTCCTGTAATTGCCCTGCAGGAAACAAAGCATCCTTCAACACACACAGTTTCTTTTCTGTATCAGCATACTTTCGCTTAGTGGCACGAGCCATTTTTTTCTCCATTCCTCTTAGTAACCGACCCCCTGTTTTACCAATTGATTCAGCATGCCCCTTGAGTGTATAATCAACCGTTTCGGCTTTTAATACTAGTTTTTGGTAAAATTCTTGCAAGTAGGCCAATTCCTCTTCGAGTGAACTATTTTGCTTATCCGAGGCAACGTAAAATCTTTTAAGTAACACTTGAACAGGTTCAAATAAATCCGCAGCATTCAAACCCATTTTCTCTAACGCAAGAGATTGTTCAGTGGAAGTCAATAAGAAAGAATTTCGCAGCACCAAAACAGGATAAGGGATACCCATTTTCTCAAAAAGTGGTAGTAAGGGTATCCAATAGGCAACTTCACTTCCTCCCCCAATAAATGCGATGTCAGGTAGTATAAGCGACTGGTATAATCCCCTAAGAATAACATTAGGACTGAATCGATCAGGATACTGATTCAACTCCTCCAAGAGTTGCTGTTTGTTAAATTCCAAAGCAGTGCCCACCACCTGCCAATTATCATTTGTCTTTTCAAGTCGCTGACGTAACCCTTCCTTCAAGTAAAATAAATTGATAGGACGAACATATGCTTGAGAGGAATATCCCCACTCCTTCATCTGTTTGAACGTAGTATCGAGTAGAGATGCTGTTTGACCCGCTTCCAAATCAAAGGAGCAGATTGGTGTAAAAAGTTGCTTCAAATTCTTTGCATCCGCATCTATTACTACAAGTCCGAATTTTCCCAACAAGTGATTCACTAACCTAAAAGTTGCACGAGCCATTGTTTCATTTTCCCGGTAAAATTGGCTGAGCATATCTACCCACTCCTTCCCATATGGTAAGACACCCAACTCTCCTTCTAATTGATGTAACAGGCTTTGTAATTCCTGATCAACCTTCATGCGTCCAACAGCACCCTGCTGAGCAGTATTCCATTGGTACGTGGTTCCCCCAATATGGATATGATTCAGTTCATCCAAATCAGCATCTTCACTACCCATATAAAAGACCGGCACAAAATACTGATCAGGAAAGTGCTCCTTACAGTATTTTGCTAAACGGATGGCATGTAAAATTTTATAAAAGAAATAGAGCGGCCCCGTAAAGAGATTATTTTGATGGGCCGTAGTAATGGTAAATGTATTTGAGAGAGACAAGCGTTCAATGTTTTCACGAACACTGGGCAACAAATCAATTCCCTCATATTGAGATTTGAGATGCGCCACAAGTACCGAACGGTTAGTAGTAAATTGCTGACGCTGCTCAATTGCTTTCTTTAAACCGGATAAATCAGGTGTAAGCAAGGGCAAGGAAAACAAGGAGGAACCTTGATTGATATAATCAAGAACCAGGGGGTTAAAATACCCTGTTTTATGATAGGAAATATGCTTACTGGTAATTGCCATGAATTATAAAAGTAAGGAGTGTTCAGAAACGATTCACTGCAAAGGGCTTTAAATCCATGGAGGGGGTTACTTCCTCCACAATTTCTCGAACTAATTTACCAGTTCCTGCCCCTAGACTAAGCCCCAACATAGAGTGCCCGGTGGCAATGGTGAGATTCGATATAGCAGGCGCTTTTCCTATATAAGGAAGACCATCTGCAGAACAGGGCCGATAACCGTACCAAACTTTTTCAAGTGGAGGCGTTTCAACTTGTAGCGTTGGGTAAAATTGTTTAACCGCCTTTACAATACCTGCTACTCGGTTGATTCGGGGTGGAGTTTGATGAGATGTAATTTCCATAGTACCCCCAAAACGTATAGAAGTGCTACTAAAAGGTGTAACTGCAACACGCCCCTCTACCAAAATGGCAGGATAATTTAAACCGTGCGCAACATCCTCCTGTGTAATAGAGTATCCTCTTCCTGGCATCATGGGAATGGAAATTCGCAAAGAAGACAACAATTGACGGCTCCATGAACCCGTTGCCACTACTACATGATCAGCTACCAATTCTCCCCTGGTATGAATAACTTTTTTAATTTTTTTCCCTGCTTGTATAAAATCAATCGCCGTAGTTTTTGAGAGTAACTGTACCCCTTCTGCCTGCAAATGAGCAATAAGACGAAGCATTAATTGGTTGGGCGAACAATGCGCATCACAACCAAAGTAGAGCGCACCGATGGCATTGATGGGAAGGTTAGGTTCCAGCGTAGCCAAAGCAGATTGATCTAACATTTTTGTATCGCTAAGGCCCAACTCATGTGCTTTTTCCAAAGTGTGTTGTGCGTGCAATGCTTTTTCCTCGGTTTGAAAAATTTCCAATAACCCCTTTTGTTGATAAAGGAAATCAAAGCCCGGCAACTTGCTCCACCCTGCATATTCCTGACGACTCAGCAATGAAATATCCCGTAATGGAATAGCCGCTGCCTCTACACGTTTAGCGGTAGCTGCCCGCATAAAATGCCACCCCCATTGAATAAGGCTCCAATCTAACCGGGGCTGAACATAAAATGGGCTTTGAGAGTTAAGCATCCAACGCAAACCCTGTTTTACAATTCCAGGTGTAGCCAATGGAATAAAATGACTGGGGCAGATATAACCTGCATTACCATAGGAGCAGGAAGAAGAAAAATCAGTTTGATCGATAATGGTAACTGCATGACCAGCTTTTTTCAAATAAAAAGCTGAACTCAATCCAACAATACCCCCACCTATGATTACAATGTGCATACGTTAATTTAGATTACTTGAAATCCATGTGCATAAGGATCGTCTTCCGTATCAATCCATATAGTATTATATCCATAAATACGAGCCCATCCCTTTATGCGAGGAATGATTGCCTCAAATTCCCCAACGCTGGTCAATGCATCAACCTGTCCCTCAAAAGTGCTTCCAATAATACTCTCATGGATGAAAGGATCACCCATTTTCAATTTACCCTTCGCTGCCCATTGCGCCATTCGAGCGCTAGTTCCCGTACCACAGGGAGAGCGGTCAATGGCTTTATCCCCATAGAAAACAGCGTTTCGAGCCGTAGAGGCGGCATTCAACACTGATCCCGTCCACATCACATGAGAGCAGCCCTTGATATAAGAATCGAGGGGATGTACTACATCGATTTTTTTATTGATGGCTTCACGTAACACACGTGCAAATCCAACTAATTCAGCCGCGGTGTAAAACTCCAACCCTTTAAAGTTTTCTTGTGGATCTACGATTGCATAAAAATTCCCCCCATACGCAATATCTACTTGAAGCACTCCTAAACCCGGGCAATCTATTGATAAGCCTTCCTTATATAAAAATGAGGCCACATTGGTCAATTCGACCCAATCCACACGCGTCTGTCCCTTATCCTCTCTGAATCCATACCGAATTTCAATTAATCCTGCAGGCGCCTCCATTCTTAGAAAACCGGGAGTCTTCGGCTTAATTAATCCTTCCTCTAAGGCAATGGTTATAGTTCCAATGGTTCCATGTCCGCACATGGGCAAGCATCCACTGGTCTCAATAAAAAGAACTGCAACATCGTTTGCTGGATCATGAGGGGGATATAGAATACTACCACTCATCATATCGTGCCCGCGAGGCTCAAACATCAGTCCTTTGCGAATCCAGTCGTACTCTTCTAAAAAATGAATACGTTTTTCACGCATATCGGCCCCTTTCAAGACTGGTCCTCCTTCTTTGACCAACCGAACAGGGTTTCCGCAAGTGTGGGCATCAATACACTGAAAGATATGCTTCATGGCAACACAGGTAGGGCATAAAGATATCAACTAATCAAGGTAATTTTGCAGTAATTCTATACATGGAAACCTACGGCAAAATATTACTCATCGCTATGCCTGTTTTTCTATTGCTGGTATTAATAGAAAAACTTTATGGAAAGGCAAAAGGCTTTGACACGGTTCGGCAAATGGATATGATCTCCTCATTAAGCTCCGGAATAACAAATGTAACCAAGAGTGTACTGGAATTAACTATCATCATTGCGATCTACCCATTTTTATTACAGCATTTTGCGCTTACAAAAATTGAAAATACTGTTCTTGTTTATATACTGACTTTTATTATTCTGGATTTTAATGGCTATTGGATTCACCGCTGGAGTCACAAGATCAATCTCTTTTGGAACCTTCACGTGATCCACCACAGCAGTGAGGAATTCAATTTGGCTTGTGCGTTAAGACAAAGCATTTCTGCTTTCTTTAATTTATTTACTATTCTCTTGCTGCCTGCTGCAATACTGGGAATCCCACAGGCCGTTATCAGCACCGTAGCCCCTTTACATTTGTTTGCACAATTTTGGTATCATACCCGCCATATTAATAAAATGGGATGGTTGGAAAATATACTGGTTACCCCCTCACATCATCGCGTACATCACGCAATTAACCCTGAATACATGGACAAAAATCTATCTCAGATATTCATTATTTGGGATAAGCTTTTTGGAACATTCCAGGAGGAACTAAAGGAAGTACCCCCTGTATATGGGATCACTAGACCAGCCCGCACCTGGAACCCCATTCGAATTAACTTTCAACATATCTGGCTCCTAGTGAAAGACACATGGCGGACAAAAAACTGGAGCGAAAAACTTACGCTTTGGTTCAAACCTACGGGATATAGGCCGCAGGATGTAGAAGCTGCGTATCCGGTTTATAAAATTGAAAATGTTTATCAGTTTGAAAAATACAATACTAAATCCACTCCTTTATTTACTGCCTGGGCGTGGACACAATTAATTTTTCTCCTACTTTTTATTTCTTACTTATTTGGATCCATTGCCATTATTAACAACTTGAATCCCTCCTACATATATTGGTATGGCGCCTTCATATTTATTTATGTATTTGCATTAACTGAGTTAATGGATAGAAATAAAATGGCCATTAGTTGGGAGATTTTAAAATTTAGCTTGGGACTTGGACTTATTTTTTGGCAACAAGATTGGTTTGGCCTAACCACCTATCTTCC
>BJGL01000067.1 GCA_014190475.1 Bacteroidota bacterium | reverse complement strand
TGCATTCCAACTTCGTCCGGAAGGATCCCGTAGTATGTACCAGCTACCCGTTGATTTATAGACGAGTCCTTTCATTCAGGATAAATATTTTCCAACAATGGGCAATCTTCTTCCCATACCAAAGGCTTTGGGAGAAATACGAATGATAGGACAGAACTGATTACGTTTATACTCATTGGTATTAACCAGTTTGAGCATTCGATCCACCAAAGCCGGTTCGAATCCCATCGCTTTGAGATCGGCAGGACTTTTTCTTTTTTCAATATAGAGATAGAGCAAGGGGTCTAAGATGGAATAATCCGGCAACGAGTCGCTGTCTTTTTGCCCTGGTCTTAATTCAGCAGAGGGCGCTTTGAGCAAAATAGAGGAGGGAATGATTTCGCGCTCGCGATTGATATAGCGCGCCAGTGCGTACACTTGAAGCTTATAGCAATCGCCCAATACAGATAAGCCACCAGCCATATCACCATACAAAGTACCATAGCCAGTTGCTAATTCACTTTTATTGGATGTATTCAATAGTACATAGCCAAACTTGTTTGCCAAAGCCATCAACAAATTACCACGGGTACGGCTTTGCAAATTCTCCTCCGCCACTGAAAAGGGTAATCCTTCAAAGGAAGGTTGTAAGGTTTCTAAAAAAGAATTATAGACTTTTTCAATCGGTATCAGCTGGTAAGGATTACCAAGTTGCTTACTCAAGGTCACTGCATCTTGAATGCTATGTTCGCTGGAGTAGGGAGACGGCATCAGTATGGCATGCACCTGATCCTTTCCTAGTGCTTCCACCGCTAGCGCTAAGGTTACAGCACTATCAATACCTCCGCTACTTCCCAGTATAGCTTTGGTAAAACCCATTTTTGAAAAATAATCACGAATACTAGTGATGAGCGCTTCATAAATTTCTGCCGTGCACAACCCTGCATCTAACTGTAAAGGATCAAGTTCTTGATTGGGAAGTTCAGCAGCCTCCTCCATAACGGACCCCCTAAATGTACCTGCTTCAGTTAATTCCACCACTTCGATTGACTCTTTAAACAGCGGTAATTGTCTAAATAGATTTGCGTGCTTATCCATAACCAAGGATCCGCCATCAAAAACTAATTCCGTTTGACTACCTACCGCATTGCAATAAAGAATGGGGATGTGATAGCGTAAAACATTTTGCTTGAGAATAGCTTTACGATCCTCCACATGCGTGTAATCAAAAGGCGAAGCGGAAAGATTCAACATGATATCAGGTTGCTGACTAATCAGTTGATCCATGGGGCAATGGGTGTAAAGCGGATTATCCCCCAGATTCCAAATATCCTCGCAGATAGTAACTGCTAATTTTTTTCCTTTGAAAGGAATTAGCTGCCACTGCTTGGCTGGTTCAAAATAACGATACTCATCAAACACATCATAGGTAGGAAGACAGGTTTTATGAACCACTGCCCTTACTTCGCCTTCATATAAAAAATAAGCTGCATTGAATAAATCTTTCCCCTTGGGATCGGGGTTTCGATCGGGTGCGCCAATCAATACCGCAATATCAGTAGTATGTGCTTTGATCTGATCAACAGCTTCTTTGCACTTATCAATAAAATCATTGAACTCTAGAAAATCGCGAGGAGGATAGCCACATACCGCTAACTCAGAAAATAAAATCAATTCTGCTCCTTTGGACCGGGCAATACCAATGGCCTCTATAATTTTCTGCACATTCGCTGAAAAATTTCCAATATGATAGTTCTGTTGCGCCAGCGCGATCTTCATAGTGCAAAAGTAAGCCAATTTTCCAGCGTACCTTCGCTTTACAACAATCCCTCATTTTACACGTTAATAACCCTATGCGTCTGATTTTAATTAGTGCAGTTCTACTGCTGATTAGTAGTTGTAAACAGGGATCCCAAGCCCCGGCAGTGGATCACATTCCCATGGAGCTACGCTTCAACCGTTTTGATAAAACTTTCTTTGCCCTGGATACGCAACAAATAGAAAAAGGGCTAACCCAATTAGAAAAAGAATCTCCCGGATTTTATTACGACTACATGAACTATATCTTGGGGACTTCAGGTAATCCAACCGATACCACCACACAAAGAGCCTCTACAGTTTTCTTAAGAACCTATCGAACCGTTTATGATTCGCTGGCAGCTGACTTTGAAAATATCGATCTCCTAAAAAAAGAAATAAAAAAAGCACATCAATATCTGAGCTACTACTTTCCCACTTTCAAACCCGGACCTATTTGGTTTTATATGGGCCCTTTCGATGCACCAGGTGTGGCCGTACTAAAAGAAGGGGTTGCCATCGGGATACATCAATACGCAGGACGCAATTTTTTTGCTTACCAAAGTCCCGATATTCAAAACTTATTCCCTTCTTACATTTCAAGACGGTTTGAATCAGCTTATATAGTACCCACGCTAGTGAAAGCAATCACGGAAGATCTATTCCCTGACCAAAGCAGCGGCAAACCGTTGATTGAACAAATGATCGAAAAAGGAAAATACTGGTATCTCTCCCGATTGATTTTACCCAATACAGCAGATTCACTTATTACGGGCTTTACCACTGCACAATTGGATTGGTGTACCGAGAACGAAGGACTTATCTGGACACATTTGATCCGTTCTGATGAACTGCAAACCTTAAATCCGGTTCTGATTCAAAATTATTTAGGAGAAGCTCCTTTTACACAAGGTTTATCACAGGAATATTCTCCAGGCAATATCGGCCAATGGATTGGATGGAGAATTGTAGAAAACTATACAAATAAAAATCCAGCAATCATACCGGCGGAACTCATGCAAAAGTCAGCTGCTGAAATTTTGGAAAAAGCAAAGTACAAGCCGAGATAAAAAATTAATACGAGCTACAGCATTAATTGTTCTTGTAGGGAACAACCATCTCAAAAGAGGGGATTTGTACGGTGAACTGTTCGCGAGTATCTAAATTCTCCATTTGGTAAGTACCCACCATTCGTCCCATTTCAGTTTTTAAATTACAACCGCTCACATAGCGATAAGTTTCTCCTGGAAGAATCACCGGTTGTACACCTACTACCCCTTCGCCCTCCACTTCTCTGCGAGTTGCATTACTGTCAAAAATGAACCAATGACGACGATGAAGTTGCACAGGAAAAGAATTATAGTTTTCAATCTCTACACGATAAGCAAACATGTATTCGCCCTGCATAGGATTGCTGTAATCCTCTTGATAAAATGTTTCAACGGAAACCTGTACCCCCTCTGTGATCATCGATGTCATGTGCCAAATTTAACCTTATATCCCAATTTGGAAAGAAATTGTGCAAGCTTTTGTCGTTGATCGCCCTGAACCAGTATTTCACCATTTTTGACCGAACCGCCCGTACCACAATGATTCTTGAGTTTCTTCCCTAAATCCTCCAAATCAGCGGTAGTTCCAACAAATCCTTTTACCAGGGTAACAGCCTTCCCCGCACGTTGTTTGGTATCAAGGTATAATCGCAATTGCTGTGAACCCGGAGCCAAGGTTTCCTGCTCTTCAAACGTGTCCGGCTCAAAAGAAAAATTAGGATCCGTGCTATACACAAAACCTCGGTTATCGGATTGATGCTTCTTAGACATAGCCATATTTATTTAACCGCCTTGAGACTTAAATCCAAACTTTTGGCTTGGTGAATTAAAGCTCCCACACTAATATAGTCAACTCCACTGGCAGCATATTCACGGATATTTTGCAGGTTGATTCCGCCGCTTGCCTCTGTTTCAAAGCCCCCCTCACGCTTTATCAAAACAACTGCCTCTGCTAAGGCTTTGGGTGTAAAATTATCGAGCATGATGCGGAACACTTTACCGCGTCCATTTAATACTATCTTTTTAACATCCTCTATACTTCTTGCCTCCACTTCAATTTTTAAGGACGGATTGACCAATTGAGTATAATCCCATGCCCTTTGAATAGCCTGCTCCAATCCACCACAAAAATCTATGTGATTATCCTTGAGCATGATCATGTCGTATAAGCCAAAACGATGATTTGTTCCGCCTCCGATACGTACCGCTTCCTTTTCCAGTAAACGAAAATTTGGTGTTGTTTTACGTGTGTCCAATAACTTCGTTGAGTAGCCTTTAATTGCATCAACATACTGATGTGTTAATGTAGCAATACCACTCATACGTTGCATGCAATTCAACACCACACGTTCGCATTGTAAAATAGTGGAGATGTAGGACTCAATCGTAAACGCAATTTGTCCTGGCTGCATTAGTTCCCCATCGTGTTTATTCGCTATAAAAACGGCTTCAGGATCTTTATAAAGAAAAATTTGTCTGGCTATTTCAACACCTGCGAGAATGCCTCTGTCCTTAATCTTCAACTCCGCCTTACCCCTGGCAGTAGCAGGAATACAAGCCAGCGTGGAGTGATCCCCTTCGCCAATATCTTCGATAAGAGCGGTATCAATTAAAGTATACAAGGCACGTTGGTCTACCATGATCCTTGATTAATCCATGGTTTGGATTCGTAATTCACGTACTAGTTCTTTTCCACCTTTTCCTCTAAGGAACACATTGACCCGATAGTCTGCCTGTTGCGTTTTGAGCGTTCCAATTGCGTAGGATCCCGCTGGCGACTTACCCTTGTGTTTTAACTCAAAACTGGTAACGGGGTGCTTTTCAAAAAATCTTGCCAACTGCGTCTGCCCCTGTGCACGAGAAGTAGCACCCGTTTGATCGGGTAGTGTTAGTTCTACCGTTTCTTCAAAACGGAGTGCCAGGTTATTAGCATTACCCGTTTTTAGAGCGGATAGTACGGCTTCGAGGGCATCCTGCCGGCTATGGGTGGCGCCCAAACCAACAAAAGCAAAAAATAAAACCCCCAATGTGGGAAAAAGGAGAAACTGTTTTTTCATTTTGTCTAAGGTACAAAAAATAAAAGGCCCAAATTTTGGACGTAAATTTACCACCACAATTGTAGAGCATGGCGCAACAAAAAACAATGTTGATTATCATGGATGGCTGGGGTCTTGGAAAAGTACCTGCATCGGACGCCATACGTGCTGCGCACACGCCATTTACTGACTCCCTATATCAAAATTATCCGCACACCACCTTGATAACCTGTGGCGAATCCGTAGGACTTCCGGAAGGACAGATGGGTAATTCAGAAGTGGGGCATTTGAATTTGGGTGCAGGTAGAATTGTATACCAGGAGTTACAACGAATCAATGTGGCTATTCGAGATGGATCTTTTCATAAAAATCCAGTTTTACAAGAAAGTATACAGCAAGCCAAGCGTAGTGGTAAAGCATTGCACTTGGTTGGATTAGTCAGTGATGGTGGCGTGCATTCCCATTTGAATCATCTCAAAGCCATTATTGATTGCTGTGAAAACGCTGGACTAACTAATGTTTTTGTACACGCCTTTACTGATGGAAGAGATTGCGATCCAAAAAGCGGATTAGGATTTATAAAAGATTTACAAACGTATCTCCAAAAACATACCGGTCAACTAGCTACCATCTGTGGTCGTTACTATGCCATGGACCGTGATAACCGTTGGGAGCGTGTAAAGCTTGCGTATGATGCGCTGGTCAATGGAAAAGGACAACTTGCTAACAATGCGGTGGAGGCAATACAACACAGCTATACACAAAACATTACAGACGAATTTGTTCAACCCACTATTCTCACCGACACCAATAATAAACCACTTGCTTCCATTCTGGATGAGGATGTGGTGATCTGTTTCAATTTTAGAACAGACCGTTGCCGGGAAATCACACAGGCCCTGACGCAACGCGATTTTCCCGAACATAATATGAAGAGACTGTCCTTGCACTATACTACCATGACCGAGTACGACAAAACATTTGAAAACGTGCATGTGATTTTTGAAAATGACAACCTGAATAATACGCTGGGAGAGGTGTTAGAGAAAAATGGATGTACCCAAATTCGTATTGCCGAAACAGAAAAGTATCCCCACGTGAGTTTCTTTTTTAGCGGAGGCAGAGAAAAACCATTTGAGGGCGAACGCAGGATCTTAATTCCCTCTCCTAAAGTTGCTACCTACGACTTACAACCCGAGATGAGCGCAGGCGCAGTAACTGCTGCGATCGTAAATGAGATTGAACAAAACCCACCCGACTTTATTTGTCTAAACTATGCCAACGCTGATATGGTGGGGCACACAGGTATTTGGGAAGCCGCTATCAAAGCCGCAGAAACCGTTGATGCCAGTGTGGCACAAGTAGTAACAGCGGGGTTGGCAAAAGCATATACTATTTTTCTAACTGCCGATCATGGCAACTCAGATTATTTGATCAATGAGGACGGAACGCCGAATACGGCCCACACCTTAAACCCCGTTCCCTTATTTGTGATCGATAATAATTGGAAGCCTGTTCTTCAAGAAGGTAAGCTGGGTGATTTAGCTCCCACTATTTTGAATCGGATGCAGCTGCCCATACCCCCTGAGATGAACGGAACTATACTAACTAAATAGAAAGTACTATGAAAAAATTGCAAGTAATTGGATGGGTTGCCCTTGGTGCCTTGTTGATCATTCAATTTATCAGGCCCACTCCCAATCAATCAGCAGGACCCCAAGTGAATTATATGGGCACTAAACATGAGATACCTACCAACGTCAAAACCATTTTGGATAAAGCCTGTATGGATTGCCATAGTAATAATACACGCTACCCCTGGTACGCTTCTATACAACCCGTGGCCTGGTGGCTAGCCGATCACGTAAAAGATGGTAAGAAACATTTGAATTTTGACGAATACACACAACGTTCACTTCGTTATCAGTATCATAAAATGGAAGAAACCGTTGAGATGGTAAAAGAAGAAGAAATGCCACTCCCCTCTTATACCTGGACCCATACGGATGCGCGTTTGACCTATGAAGAGCGCGTAGCAATTACGGGATGGGCACAAGCCGTGATGAAAAATATGGAAGCTAAATACCCGATGGATAGTTTGGTAAAAAAATCAAAATAACTGTACCCATTGCCAAAGACTTTTTTTCACGCCGCTTATTTACTCCCTGTTTTACTACTTAGCGGTATTTCTGCCATTGCGCAAACGCAAAAAGATAGTACTACATTAGATTTAGAGGAAGCCATTATCTATTCCAATAAATTCAAGGAAAACAGAAAAAATATTGCGCAGCAAATTGATGTAATCACGGCTCGCAAAATTGCACAGGTAAA
>BJGL01000066.1 GCA_014190475.1 Bacteroidota bacterium | reverse complement strand
GTAGTTGTAACATCAGAGGTGATGTAAAGTGTCATGGCCACATTGCTCCCTACACCCCCACTCATACCCACATGATAAGAGTATGGAATCCAGAACTCCTTACCCTTATTTGAAAAGTCTTGTGCCTGCAGTCCAAAATGAACCACTATGAATAAAGCAGAAAATATTATTTTAAAAAATCGACTCATGCAGCGGGTTAGTTATAAAGTTCGCTAAGTTACTCAGAACCAAATAGCCGTTTATCAATTTACCTAATAGATTACACGGATTTCTGGCGGATTAGAAAAGATTTAACGTTTTGAAAAACAAAATCTTGTGTTAGATTTGTCCAAATAGAAAAAGTTTAAGAAATGAGAACATGAACATGTTTTAATATTATATCGAATACGATTTCCTATTATATTGATATTCAATTAGAATGACCACCTTTATCAGTTTTCTTTTTGCAAGAGATAGGAAGTCGATTGTATGCATCAGGATTAGCCAACACATCGTCGGCATCATACCCTGTGTTTGAGATCATGGTTTTTACCTGTTCGATATCCGTTCTATCGGTATAAAACTTTAATCGCGCCTCCCCTTTCCGATAATTCACGATAAACTCAAGTACTCCGTCCAATCTTTTAACCTGGTACTCCAATCGGCTTTTACATTCGATACACAGCGCCTGAGGGATTTTAACCACAGCTGTCTGAATTGGTTTCACCTGGGCAATCACCCACTGTGAAAAAAGGAGGAAAAAGGTAATAAGCAAAACACGCATATACTATTTAATTAGAGTGTCCATGTAGAGGGATTCTCTCTCCACTTTTCGAGTAGCAAAAGCTGCTCCTGGTCAATAAGACCTGTTGAAGCTGCTAACGCTATCAAAGTGGGATAATCAGTTAAAGAAGTATAGTTGATTCCCCTATCAGCAAACTGTTCACTGGCTATAGGAAATCCATAATTAAAAATTGAAACCATTCCTACCACAGTAAGACCTTTATTTTGTAACGCATCCACCGCTTGCAAGCTGCTTTTACCAGTTGAAACCAGATCTTCGATCACTAAGACCTTTTGGCCGGATTGAAAATCTCCTTCGATCTGATTTCCAAGTCCATGTTCTTTGGGTTTAGGACGAACGTATATGAAAGGTAATTTAAGCTGGTCAGCGGCCATTGCTCCCCAAGGTATTCCTGCCGTAGCTACTCCCGCCAGCAGTGTTGCTTCATCGTATTTTTCAAAGATCACATTGCATAATTCAGATTTAATATAATCCCTTACATAAGGAAAAGAAAGCACCTTACGGTTATCACAATAGATCGGACTTTTCCATCCACTGGCCCATGTGTAAGGGTGCGTGGGATTTAATTGAACTGCTTTAACTTGTAAAAGTTTTTCAGCTATAAGAGTTGCATCTCGCATGATTCAAAAGTAAGAAAATGCAAGACGAAAGTCATGAAAATATATCTGCAATGGAAAAGATAATACAAGCGGCCGGCGGAGTGGTAGTAAATGAAAAAATGCAAGTTCTCTTTATCTATCGTCGTAAAAAATGGGATCTCCCCAAAGGAAAATTAGACCCGGGAGAAGAAATTAAAACATGTGCAGCACGAGAAGTAATGGAAGAAACCGGCATTAAGAAATTGACAATTGGAAAACTACTGCTGGTTACTACGCATTCGTATGAAGAAAATGGAATGCGATTTCAAAAGGAAACACATTGGTTTGAAATGAAAGCAAGTACGATCGACAACCCTATTCTCACCCCACAACTGGAGGAGGACATCGAAAAAATTGAATGGGTATCCGTTGAAAGAATGGAAGAATACCTTGCAGAAACTTATACCAACATCAAAATGGTATTAAACGCCTGGAATAGAGCGGGCAATTACATCAGGTAAAAAAGGAGAGGCATCTCCACCGTTTCTGATGATATCTCTTACGATCGTAGAAGCTACGGAAGTGTATTTTGGTTCGCCCGTTAAAAATATTGTTTCAATGGTGCGATCTAAGGTGCGATTTGCATCAGCAATTGTTTTTTCATATTCGAAATCGCTCACATAGCGTATTCCTCGTAAAATAAAATGAGAGCCGATCTTTTTGCAGTACTCTACGGTCAAACCATCATAAATAGCCCCCTGAACCCGGGGTTCATCTTTGTAGATTTCTTGTATCCATGCTAGACGCTGCTCTGGGGTAAACATGGGGCCTTTCGCTGCATTCAATCCAATTCCTACAACAATTTTATCAAAAAGCGGTAAAGCACGATTAATGATATCCACATGACCAAGGGTAAGTGGATCAAAAGTGCCTGGAAAGAGGCATATACGATTCATAGGAATCCTTTTATTCGGCAACCGACCGACCAGATAACAAATATAGCACAGCCATTCGAACCGCTACTCCGTTTTCTACTTGCTGCAGAATAATGGATTGTTTACTGTCTGCTACATCACTGTTCAATTCAACTCCCCTATTAATTGGTCCCGGATGCATAATAACAACCTCCTTATTCAAACTATCCAATAAGTCCTTACCAATACCATACGCTAGATTGTATTCACGTAAAGAGGAAAACAGCACCTGATTTTGTCGCTCCAATTGTATTCTTAAAACATTGGCCACATCACACCACTCCAATGTTTCGCGTAAATTATAGCTCACGTCTACTCCTAAAGCCTGCGCAATATGTTTGGGTATTAAGGTAGGCGGCCCACAAACCACTACAGAAGCGCCCATTTTTTTCAGGAGATAGATATTACTTTGTGCAACCCGACTATGCATAATATCGCCAATCAAGGCTACTTTTCTGCCTGCCAAGGATCCGGTTTTTTCCTGAATGGAGAAAGCATCCAGCAAGGCTTGTGTAGGGTGTTCGTTAATACCATCTCCCGCATTTACAATTGCTGCAGGGATATGCTCCGCTAAGAAATGGGGAGCTCCACTGGCACTGTGACGCATCACCACCATATCCACTTTCATGGATAAAATGTTGTTTACCGTATCCAATAGTGTTTCACCTTTGGCAGCAGAAGAGGCAGAGGCCGTAAAATTGATGATGTCAGCGCTTAACCTTTTCTCTGCCAACTCAAACGAAATACGAGTTCGGGTTGAATTTTCGTAAAAAAGGTTTACGATAGTTACTTCCCGTAACGAAGGCACTTTCTTTACAGGTCGCTGTAAGACTTCTTTAAATTGTTGCGCCGTAGATAAAATAAGGGAAATGTCTTCCTGAGTGAGATTTTTAATGCCCAGCAGATGTTTGGTGGATAGTTGCATTAAAAATCAAAATTAAGGTAAATTATTGATTTAACAGAACTACTTGAGGCTCATTATCCTGCGTAATAAGCAGCTTTAATTTATCTGCTCGGTTAGAGGGAATGGCAATACCCGTGTAATCTGGCTGAATGGGAAACTGACGATGTTCTTTACGGTCAACAAGGACACATAATTGAACTCGTTCGGGTCTTCCATAATCAAATAAAGCGTCTAATGCTGCCTTGATAGTACGTCCGGTAAATAATACATCATCCACCAGGATGACGGTTTTGCCCTCAATTGAAAAGGGTAAGTGCATAGGATCGGGTGCAAGAATTTTATTTCTTACATCGTCGCGATAAAATGTGATATCCAGCTTACCATGTTTTAGTAAACTAGCATGCGGATCATTTTTCAATAACCGATCGTACAAAAATTGTGATACAATTGCGCCTCCCTGTTGTATTCCCACAATAACAGTCGATGAAAAATCAGGATTGGAAGCCGTAATAGCTGCTGCTAATTGATCCAGCTTATTATAAACTTCCGTGTTATTTAATATAACCTGCACAGTTCTTTTATTTTTCTTGAAGGAATGGATATCTAAAATCAGTGGGCGGAGTAAACGTTTCTTTAATAGTTCTGGCACTCAACCATCGATAAAGGTTCAAATGTGATCCAGCCTTATCATTGGTACCAGAAGCCCTAGCTCCGCCAAAAGGTTGTTGTCCAACTACTGCTCCTGTTGGTTTATCATTGATATAAAAGTTACCCGCTGCATTTCTCAGCTTTTCAGTAGCTAATTCAATTGCGGATCTATCCCGTGCAATTATAGAGCCTGTTAGTGCATAGGGAGAAGTAGAATCCACCAATGCAAGCGCTTTGTCAAAGTTTGAGGCGGGATAAACATAGATAGTAAGCACTGGACCAAAAATTTCTTCGCACATGGTGATAGACTTCGGGTTCTTCGTTTCAATAATAGTAGGCTGAATAAAATAACCCTCTTTGTCATCACACTTCCCTCCTACTAAAATTTGAGACTTTGGATCTTTCTTGGCCTTATCAATATAGTTTTTAATCGTTTGGTAGCTTTTGCCATCAATTACCGCATTAATGAAGTTTGAAAAATCCTCTACCGATCCCATTTTAAATTGACGCACCCCAGCAATAAGTTTCTTTTTCACTTCTTCTGCAATATTAGAGGGGATATAGGCTCTGGAGGCAGCAGAACATTTTTGTCCTTGAAATTCAAAAGCACCACGTAAAAGTGCGGTTGCTAAAACATCGGGATCTGCACTTTTATGGGCCAGTACAAAATCTTTTCCTCCCGTTTCACCAACTATTCGTGGATAGGATTTATAGCGTCCAATATTTTTTCCAATCGTCTCCCACATGGCATTAAAAACCTGTGTAGATCCAGTAAAATGCACCCCGGCAAAGTCTGGATGCGAAAAACATACTTCACCTACAGCAGGTCCATCCACATAAATAAGATTGATGACTCCATCAGGCAATCCGGCCTCTTTTAAAATTCGTAAGGTTAACTGGGCAGAATAAATCTGCGTATATGCACATTTCCAGACCACTACATTTCCGCATAACGCTGCAGAAGCAGGTAGATTTCCTCCAATGGCTGTAAAATTAAAAGGAGTAATGGCTAATACAAATCCCTCCAATGCACGATACTCCAATCGGTTATGTATACCTGGACTACTGATAGGTTGTTGCTTATAGATTTCACTGAGATAATGAACATTAAAACGTAAAAAATCAATCAACTCACAGGCCGCATCAATCTCAGCCTGAAAAGCATTTTTACTTTGTCCAAGCATCGTAGCCGCATTGATATAAGGGCGATACTTTGTGGCTAATAAATCAGCAGCTTTTAAAAATATATGTGCGCGATTTTCCCAGGACAAATTTGCCCATTCCTCTTTAGCTGCTAATGCAGCCTCAATTGCTTGCTGCACATGTTTGGCTTCTCCTTTATGAAAATACCCTAATAAATGTTTTTTCTCATGAGGAGGATGGATAGCAATTTTATTTCCAGTACGAACCTCTTTGGAGCCTATGTACTGTGGAATATCCGCAACCTGCGATTTTAATTCTTTGAGTGCTGCCTTTAACCTGATTTTCTCAGGAGACCCAGGCCCATAATTTAAAACAGGCTCGTTAACAGGTAATGGATAAGAAAATGTGCCCAATGACATAATACTAATTTATCGTGTTGATAATAAAGGTACAAAAGTTAAGACTGCTGGGTGTCTTTTTCACTCATCAGATACGCCTTTATAAAACCATCTAAATCTCCATCCATAACAGGCTGCACGTTCCCCACTTCAAAATCAGTGCGATGATCTTTGATCATTTTGTAAGGGTGAAAAACATAACTGCGAATCTGACTACCCCACTCGATCTTCTTTTTTGTACTATTTACGGCGTCTCTAATTTCGTTACGTTTTCTTAACTCTTCCTCATATAAACGGCTTTTTAACATGGTCATGGCCTTTTCACGGTTACCAAGCTGAGATCTTTCTGTTTGGCAAACAACCACAATACCCGTTGGTAAGTGCGTTAACATCACTTTTGTTTCAACCTTGTTTACATTTTGACCACCAGCACCACCGCTACGAGCTGTTTCCATTTTTACATCGGCATCTTTAATCTCAATATTGATCGTATCATCCACCAATGGATATACAAAAACTGATGAAAAAGAAGTGTGTCTTCGGGCGTTGCTATCAAAGGGGGAAATGCGTACTAAACGATGCACTCCACTCTCTGCTTTTAAAAATCCATAGGCGAACGGGCCATCAAACTGCAACGTACAAGTTTTAATACCTGCACCATCTCCCCAAACCCAATCGAGCTCAGTTACTTTCCAACCTTGCTTTTCCCCGTACATGCGATACATCCTGGCAAGCATTTCAGCCCAATCCTGACTTTCAGTACCTCCTGCGCCTGAGTTAATTTGCAAAACAGCAGGAAGTTCATCCTCCGGCTCATTCAGAGTAGCTTTAAACTCCGCATCATCCAGCAGCACTTGAGCCTTTTCAAAAGCTTCCTTTGTTTCGTCCTCTGCCGCATCTCCTGATTTCCAAAACTCAAATAGGACGGCAAAATCCTCAACAGATTGTTCTGCAGCCGCGTAAATACCAACCCAATATTCATTGAGTTTGATATTCTTCATTATTTCGGTAGCACGCTTGTTGTCGTCCCAAAAACCTGGACTCAACGAAAGTTGTTTGTCTTGTGCAATTTTTTGAAGTCGGTTCTCGACGTCAAAGAAACCTCCTTATCCCGGTAACGCGGGACCGCATGTCCTGTAATTTTTCGATTGTCATGCTGCAAAAGTAGCAGATTAATATTGAAATTGGATGGTGGTGGCTCCCTGTCCAAAACGGGGATCATATCGGTTATCAAAAGAGTGTACCTCTTTGATTTGGCGTAAGAAGTGATGAATTTCGCTCTTCAATTTTCCTTCACCAATACCATGAATAACAATTAATGTGGGCTGCTGATTTCGAATGGTACGCGCTACAATTCTTTCAAAATGAGACAGCTGAATTTGTAAAATTTCAAAATTGGAAAGCCCCTTCCAATCTGGTAATAGATTCTCAATATGCAAATCCACTATATGCGAAAATGAATCTTCAAAATCTTGTTGACTTTTCGATACAAGAACAGACGAGGAGGCAGGTGGTTTCAATTGTAGCGTCGGTACTGGATCTACGTATTCCTTTTCCGGGAAGTAATCAAAAATTGGGTAGCTAAAACTTGCCAACTTTTGTAGCCGTATTTTTTCTAATTGCTCAAACAATTGTCGTGGCTTGATGCGTATTGTTGTAATGAGTTCTTCTTTAAAATTTGGGTGCGCACTTATTGGCTTGATAGTAAAATTAAAAATTGGGTTATCGCTGAAATCTTCAAATAAAATATCATGTAAATAAAAATCTACGCCCGATTGGCAGGTCCCCTCCAAGTCCCAGCATACCTG
>BJGL01000065.1 GCA_014190475.1 Bacteroidota bacterium | reverse complement strand
CGAACACAAATGGACAGACTATAAGGGGCATTGTAAACTGGGGAATCCCGCTAATAAAAGAAAGTTGGAAGTAATTGTGGTAGGTACCGGTTTGGCGGGAGCTTCTGCAGCTGCTTCGTTGGGAGAGCTGGGATATCAGGTAAAAGCTTTTTGTTTTCAAGATTCTCCAAGACGTGCTCACTCCATTGCAGCACAGGGTGGAATCAATGCGGCTAAGAATTATCAGAACGACGGAGACTCTGTTTTTCGTTTATTCTATGATACCATCAAAGGGGGTGATTATCGTGCACGTGAGGCTAATGTGCATCGTTTGGCTGAGGTGAGTGTAAACATCATTGACCAGTGTGTGGCTCAGGGAGTGCCTTTTGCGCGCGAGTACGGCGGCTTATTAAACAATCGTTCTTTTGGAGGTACACAAGTTAAAAGAACATTTTATGCTGCCGGGCAAACTGGTCAACAACTTTTAATTGGAGCCTATCAAGCATTGGAAAGACAGGTAGCCTTAGGAAAGGTAAAAATGTATACCCGTCACGAAATGTTGGATGTGGTTGTCATTGATGGAAAAGCGCGTGGAATCATATGCCGTAATTTAGTTACGGGCGAACTGGAGAGACATTTTGGTCATGCCGTTTTATTGTGCACGGGAGGATATGGCAACGTGTTTTACCTCTCGACCAATGCGATGGGAAGCAATGTTACTGCAGCCTGGAAAGCGCATAAGAAAGGAGCTTACTTTGGAAATCCTTGCTTTACACAAATTCATCCAACCTGTATACCTGTAAGTGGCGATCATCAATCCAAACTAACATTGATGTCGGAGTCACTCCGGAATGATGGGCGAATTTGGGTGCCTGCATTGAAAGGGGACAAGCGTCCTCCAAATGATATTCCTGAAGAAGAAAGAGATTATTTCCTGGAGAGAAGATACCCGGCGTTTGGAAATTTAGTGCCTCGTGATGTGGCCTCTCGTGCTGCTAAAGAACGCTGTGATGCGGGATTTGGAGTAGGAACTACGGGACAGGCTGTTTATCTCGATTTTAAATACAATCTAATTAACAAGTACGGAAAGGCTGAGGCTAACAAATTAGGGATTGCAAATCCAGATACAGCAACACTGATTAAATTAGGTAGGGAAGTGGTGAAAGAGGAGTATGGCAACCTGTTTGATATGTATGAGAAAATCACAGGTGAAAATCCATACGAGGTGCCAATGCGTATTTATCCTGCTGTTCACTATACGATGGGTGGACTTTGGGTGGATTACGAATTAATGACCTCTGTGAAGGGATTGTATGCATTAGGAGAGGCTAACTTCAGTGATCATGGAGCAAATCGTTTGGGTGCATCTGCCTTGATGCAAGGGTTGGCAGATGGTTACTTTGTTATTCCTTATACCATAGGAAATTATTTAGCTGATGAAATTGCAACTAAGCCAATATCTACTACCCATCCTGCTTTTGAAGAGGCAGAAAAACAGGCCGCAGAAAGAATTAACCGTTTACTTTCTATTCAAGGAAAACAAACGGTAGAGAGTTTTCATAAGCGATTGGGTAAAATCATGTGGGATAAATGTGGTATGGCTCGTGATGAAAAGGGATTGAAAGATGCCATTGCGGCAATTCGTCAATTGAAGGCTGAGTTCTGGTCTGATGTTCTGATTCCTGGTGGAAGCGATCAAATGAATCCTGAACTTGACAAAGCAGGCCGAGTAGCTGATTTTATTGAACTAGGGGAACTAATGTGCCAGGATGCCTTAGACAGAAAAGAAAGCTGCGGTGGCCACTTTAGAGAGGAGAGTCAAACAGAAGAAGGGGAGGCAAAACGAGATGATGAGGGTTATGCATACGTGGCTGCCTGGGAATACAAAGGGGATAGTCAGTGGCAGTTACACAAAGAGGCACTTCAATTTGAAGTAGCCAAGCCTTCTCAACGTAGCTATAAATAATTTATCAACTTATTAATTGAATTTATTTCTATGCAACACTATACCATGAATCTGACGTTAAAAGTATGGCGCCAGAAAAATGCTTCGGATGCCGGTCATTTTGAAACCTATCCTGTAGAGGGAATCTCATCCGAAATGTCATTCCTGGAAATGATTGATGTGTTAAATGAAAAGCTGATCAAAGAAGGAAAAGAACCAATTGCATTTGATCATGACTGTCGGGAAGGTATTTGTGGAATGTGCTCCATGTACATTAATGGTCGTCCTCACGGTCCTTGGCAAAATAATACAACCTGTCAGCTTCATATGCGTGCCTACAAGGATGGTGACACCATTGTGGTTGAACCTTGGAGAGCTAATTCATTTCCTGTGGTGAAAGACCTGATGGTAGATCGTAGTGCATTTGATCGTATCATTCAAGCCGGGGGCTATATTTCTGTAAATACAGGTAATGCGGTAGACGCTAATGCCATTCCAGTTGAAAAGGAAAAAGCGGACTCCGCCTTTGCTGCTGCGGCTTGTATAGGTTGTGGGGCCTGCGTGGCAGCTTGTAAAAATTCCTCAGCAATGTTATTTGTCTCGGCAAAAGTCTCTCACTTGGCATTACTTCCACAAGGGCATCCTGAAAAGAAGAAACGTGCTTTGAACATGGTGGCGCAAATGGACAAGGAGGGGTTTGGGGCCTGTACCAATACAGGCGCTTGTGAGGCGGTTTGTCCTAAAGGGATTTCTATTGAAAATATAGCCCGTTTAAACAGGGAATATATGATGGCTGGCTTATCCGAAAGTGAATAAGATATTCATATTCAGACAATAATTCGATTTAATTGCTATTAAACATTAAATCGAAAATGCATCACATCACCGTCCTTTACAATATATTCCTTCCCTTCAATTCGTAGTTTACCGGCTTCCCGGCAGGCTGCTTCTGAGCCATACTGGATGTAGTCTTGGAAAGCTATTACCTCAGCCTTAATAAAGCCCTTTTCAAAATCAGTATGAATTACTCCTGCGGCTTGTGGAGCCTTCCAGCCCTGTTGTATGGTCCAAGCTCTGACCTCTTGTACCCCGGCAGTAAAGTAGGTGTAGAGATTAAGTAATTTATAGGCGCTGTGTATGAGCCGATCCAGTGCAGGCTCTTTCATGGCATATTCTTCCATGAAAAGTTGCTTATCGGCTGGCTCTTCCATCTCGGCAATTTGTGCTTCAATGGAATTATTCATGATGATCATTTCTGCGTTCTCATGCAAAATGGCTTCCTGAAGGGCTTTAGAAAAACGATTGCCTGTGTGCATGGAGGCTTCATCTACGTTTGCTACGTACAAGACAGGTTTTTCTGTCAAGAGAAATAAATCTGCAATCGCTACTCGTTCTTCTTTGCTGAGCTGAAGACCCCTTATGCTTTTTCCTTGTTCTAGTTGATTTTTGCAGCGTAATAACACATCTAGTTCGCCCTTTAATTTGGGGTCAACTCTTACCAGCTTTTCCGTTTTTTGAATCTTTTTCTCAACGCTCTCAAGGTCTTTTAACTGTAGCTCAGTATCAATAATATCTTTATCTCCCACCGGGTTGATAGCTCCTTCATCTCTCAATATATTCTCATCTTCAAAACAGCGGATCACGTGGATAATTGCATCCACTTCACGAATGTTACCTAGAAACTTATTCCCTAATCCCTCTCCTTTGCTGGCTCCCCGAACTAATCCGGCAATGTCTACAATTTCAATTTGAGTGGGGATCACTTTCTGTGGTTGTACCAATGCAGCTAATTGATTGAGACGGTTATCTGGCACATCTACCAATCCAACGTTGGGATCAATAGTGCAGAACCGGTAATTACTGGCCTGTGCTTTAGCGCTGTTACTAACTGCATTAAACAGGGTACTTTTTCCAACATTGGGTAAACCAACAATTCCAGCTTGTAGTGCCATAAATAAGGAGGTATCGCTATTTGTTTTAGCGGTTGCAAAAGTAAAGGAATTCAATGTTCTATTTGGAACCAGCAACTTGATTTTACTATCTTCAAGGGAACATTTAAGCTATGACTTTAACTAGAATTTGGGCTGCGTTTGTACTTATTGCCTTTTTGGTAGGGGGTACCCGTTTGCTGAATGGTGATCAAAAGATTTTTGTGCGGATGATTACAGGTAAATCCTCAGACCGGTACGATTCTACCTTTTATGTATCTGTGGGGAATCCTACCCATTTGGGTTTGTCCTCGAACTATCCCACTTTTTTAGCGGAGTACGGCTACTATCCCACCACTCAGCCTGCGCAAGCACGCTTTCTATTACATGATCTTCGGCAACCTGATTCAATAGCAGTTTACACCAAGCAGTATTCTTATCTGGAGGTACTTAGTTTTACGGACATTCAGACTAGATTGGTACGAAAAGTGGATGGTGTGATTGAAACCGCCAAGAATGCTTTTTTAGATATCATCCTGCCGTTGGTTGGAATCTTGGCCTTATTTATGGGTTTCCTATCAATTGCCGAAAAGGCTGGGGGCGTTCGACTTCTTTCCAGATTGATTTGGCCCTTCTTTTCCCGCATCTTTCCCGAGGTTCCGAAAGGACACCCTGCCACGGGGCATATGATGATGAATTTTTCTGCAAACCTGCTCAATTTAGATAATGCGGCCACTCCATTTGGTCTGAAAGCCATGGAGAGCTTACAAGAGCTAAACCCTAACAAAAACGTAGCCAGTAATGCGCAATTAATGTTCTTGGCCTTGCATGCCTCAGGGCTTACCTTAATACCCGTTACCATTATGGCTTACCGTTCTGGACTGGGAGCGGCAGATCCAACAGACATCTTTATACCTTGTATGATTGCCACTTTTGCCGCTACCATGGCTGCACTTTTTATTGTTTCATGGAGACAAAAAATCAATTTATTTCAACCCGTAATCATCGGTTGGGTAGGAGGCATAACAGCCCTTATTGCTTTACTGGTTAGTTATGTGATGCGGCTAGATGCAACGGCCTCACAACTTTTTTCTTCTCAATTGAGTAACGGCATCATCCTATTCATTTTTGTGGCTATTGTGCTGGGTGGTCTTTATAAAAAGATTGACGTTTTTGATGCCTTTGTTGAGGGGGCAAAAGGTGGCTTTGATACGGCCATCCGGATCATCCCTTATATAGTAGGGATGCTGGTTGCTATTAGTTTACTTCGCTCTAGTGGCAGCTTCGATTATTTAATAAACGGAGTAAAATTCTTATTCTCATTAACAGGATTGGACACACGGTTTGTGGATGGATTGCCCACGGCATTAATCAAACCGCTTAGCGGAAGTGGCGCGCGCGGTATGATGCTAGACACCATGAAAACCTACGGCCCTGATTCTTTTGCAGGACGCCTGGCCTCAGTATTACAAGGCTCTTCGGATACTACCTTTTATGTGGTGGCTGTTTATTTTGGTGCAGTGAATATTCGTAACTCACGTTATGCAATAGGCTCGATGTTACTCGCCGATTTAGTAGGGGTGATCACAGCAATACTGCTGAGTTATGCATTCTTTGCTTGAACCGTAATTACTTGGGTAAATAAAAAAGCCGTACAAGTTGTACGGCTTTTAATAGAAGTCTAGGTTCGATTAGTAATTCAAAAAAACACTTACCGCACGGATACTGGTTCCGCTTGTTGCACGGTGTGAACCGCGATAAACAACGGTATAGCTTCGCTGTGGTACCAGCGTAGAGATTGTTGAAGTAGCGAGTACTGTACTGGTTCCGGCTAACCTAACTTGGAAAGCCTCTGTACCAATTCGAGTAGGGTGTACCACAAACTCTGTAACATCAGTATACTGAAGATTGGTTGCCACTACCTCGTTTTTACCGAGTGAAACAATGTCAACAGCAGGAGTTACCGCCAAACCGTTATAAGCAAAATTGGCAAAACGTACACGGCAGGTAGTATCACTAGGTATTACCAAATTCGTCCTCACTGTTTTTTGTTTTGGGGCAGTAATCGTGTCATACGTAAAGACAGTATAATTACCTCCAATTTCAAAATTCTGCGCAAAAGAAAGTTGAGGTTGTGTTGTGAGAGAGGAGGTATCTCTTACCATCATATTGCGGAGTCCGCTGGTAACTCCATATCCATAGCCAGTTGCAGGAAAAACATTTCCTGTTACCAAAGCAGAACCATTAACAGGCTTACCGTCAACATAAACATAATTACGGGCGGCACCTACTGTACCGATAAATGCCTGAAGGGTTGAGCCACTACCTGTATAGTAATCGGCAGCTAGTTTTTTATCGAATGACTTTTGGCAGGAGCTGAGTATGACTATACCAGCAAGTGCCATTAATACGAGCTTAGATAATGAATTTAATTGCATAAAGGTTGCAGTTTAGCAGTTTGGTTAAGGTTTGGAGAACCAGCATTCTTTAGTGATATAATCAGGTGCAAAGGCTCCCAATCGGTTTAACTCGTCCACGTTGTAGAGATACTCTGAGTTGTAACGAGGTCTTACGCGGTAAATCCATTTACCCAAATTGTTAGTATATAGATCAATACCTGTTGGCGGAGCAAAATCTCTGTACACTTGCTGACCAGTAACTGGGTCAAGATCTGTATAGTGAAAACGACGCATATCCACCCACACTTCAACAACACCCCAGCCGTACATCGAAATGTACTTCTGCATCATGATATGAGAAAGGGTAAGGTTAGCAGCCGTTGGCACCACTAAAGGATTATTTAAATAGGCATCACGTTGTGCATCTGTCATGCGAAGAGCCGTAGGGACACTGCTTTCGTAATTGGAACGAAGCTCTTGGAAATGGAGCTCAATTCCTTTCTTGTAGGCAGTAAGTGCGCCTGGTTTATCGCCTTTACGCAATAAAGCCTCCGCTTTTACAAACTGCATTTCAGCAGCCGTAATGACAGGAAAAATGGGAGCATTTTTGAAAATGTAACGACAAGCGTCATCATTTCCAGGAGCTGCTGTAATTGCAAATGCACCTCCCCAGAAATTATCAGGTCTGTCATTAACGCTTGTCAATAAATCTGAACCTTTATTAGGTCTAATTCCTCTGTAAGTCCCATTTGGATTTTCCCTGATTATGTAAGGAGCACGAGGGTCTACAGTTCCGGTTGGGAATTGTCCATTCAAGCCTGACATCAAATCAGCAATGAATTTTGATTGACGCAGTGTACCCACGTTACCACGGAATGGAGACCAAAAACTGTACGTTCCTGTACCACCTGTATTCGACCAAGTAATTGTTGTATTCTCGTTGTTGGCCTGCATGGCAAGGTTTGCGTAGTAAATAACAGAATCCGGTTGATAAATTGATTTGTTAGTCACCCGGTTAAAAGTTCTGGCCAACACTGCGTATGTGAATTTTTTCCAGCGATTGATGTTGCCTCCATTACCATAGCGGTCACTGATGGCGAGGTTAGCGGGATTCACGGCATCACCTGT
>BJGL01000064.1 GCA_014190475.1 Bacteroidota bacterium | reverse complement strand
ACATCCAGGGTTGCTCCCACTGAGAGTTCAATCAAACGATCGGCGTAAGCAGCTGGCCCTACTACTTTTTCTAATAAAGCTTCCGGATACGTAACTAATACTTTTTTTCTTAGCTCTCCAACGCTTGCCTCTTTTTTTGAAAGTCGGGTTAACGCTTCCGTACGAAGCATCACATGTGAAGGATTCAGCAACCGAAAGTTCTTGCTGTTTTTATAAGAAGAGGGAAAATAAAAAAGATCAAGCGCCTCCGTTATGCTTTCGAGTGTGTTATGGAAATAAGCTGCTTCCTCCGCATCATTACAGATTATCAAATGATTTATTTGCGACAAGGAAGGAGATAATAAAGAAGCACCCACTAAAAAAGCTGGAGCAGATCCAACCAAACCGGTCAATTGTGTTTCTTGGGGAGCGGGCAATAAAATCCTGTCCGCCAATTGATAAAGGCGGGGGTCTTGCTGTACTTTATTCAACAGGTCCTTGGCACTCATTTCCGCGCCGCGAAGATAACGCCAAATTGTGTTAACTTAGGTATCACGATGGCACTACAACCTTGGATAACAGGAACCGTGATCCGTATAGCGGATCACACCCCTACCACCCGTCAATTTTGGATTGAAGTGCCTACTCTATCTGTTTTTGATTTCAAGCCCGGACAATTTGTAACGCTGGACCTACCGATACACGAAAAACCCAATAAACGTTGGCGCAGTTATTCAATTGCGTCCAGACCTGATGGGACCAATGTTTTTGAATTGATTATTGTGAAAGTAGAAAACGGAGCTGGTACCACGTATTTATTTGATCAGGTTACAGTTGGTTCTACTTTGACACTGCGTGGCCCGCAGGGTGTTTTTGTATTACCTGAACACCTCGAGGAAGATTTGTTTTTAATATGTACGGGCACAGGAATTGCCCCATTTCGGAGCATGGTCACACATCTTTGGAAACATCAAATTCACACGGGTGCCGTTCACCTGGTATTTGGATGCAGAAAAAAAGAAGACCTCCTGTATTTTGATGAGCTCACACAGCTTCAACAAGAAAATCCCTCCTTCCATTATCATCCCGTTTTATCCCGAGAAAGCTGGGAAGGAAAATCGGGCTATGTACATGCCGTTTACGAAGCACTTTGTGAACAAAAACAACCCGCGCATTTTTTACTCTGTGGCTGGAAAAACATGATCGACGAAGCCTATGCTCGTATACAGGCCATGGGCTACGATAAAAAAAGTATTCACCGGGAGATTTACGGCTAATACTTTCTCTATTCTGCTTTTACAATTGGCAATTCGAGACTTACCTTTGAGCTCCGATTCAAATCGGTACCCAAAAAACTTGCCATGGCCATTAAGACTATCATTGAACCTTTTCGGATCAAATCAGTAGAACCCATTTATTTCAACACACGTGCTGAACGTGAAGTCATTTTAAAAAAAGCTGACTACAATGTGTTTGGTATAGCATCTCGTGATGTACTGATTGACCTCTTAACCGATAGTGGTACTTCGGCAATGAGTAGTCGTCAATGGGGTGGTATTATGGAAGGCGATGAATCCTATGCCGGAAGTCCCAGCTTCTATCGCTTTGAGACCATGGTCAAGCGTATTACGGGAATGCAATTTGTGATCCCAACGCACCAGGGCAGAGCCTCTGAAAAAATATTATTTGCAGCCGTGGGAGGCAAAGGCAAAACCATTATCAGTAACACACTTTTTGATACTACCCGCGCTAATATTGAATTTTCCGGTGCCACAGGAATTGATTTACTCTGCGCAGAGGGAAAAGATCCCTTAAAAGCGGCTCCCTTCAAAGGAAATATGGATGTGGAAGCTTTAGAACCCACCATCCAAAAAGTTGGAGCGGCCAATATCCCCATGGTGATGATGACCGTGACCAATAACTCAGGAGGAGGTCAACCGGTGAGTATGGCCAATCTAAAAGCGGTTGCCGCCATTTGTAAAAAACATAAGATTCCATTTTTCATAGACTGCTGCCGGTTTGCAGAAAACGCATACTTCATCAAGAAAAGAGAAGCTGGCTACGAAAACAGAAGTATCGAATCCATTGCACAAGAAATGTTCTCCCTGGCTGATGGTTGTAGTATGAGTGCTAAAAAAGATGCGTTTGCCAATATCGGAGGGTTCTTAGCACTCAATGATAGCCAGCTTGCACTCGAGTGTAGAAATCTTTTGATTATCACTGAAGGATTTCCCACCTATGGAGGACTGGCAGGTCGTGATCTGGAAGCTATTGCTATAGGACTCGAAGAAGTGATGGAGGAAAGCTATTTACAGTATCGTATCCGGAGCATGGAATACCTCACGGAGAAATTAGCAGCCGCTGGTGTTCCCGTCATGCAACCCGCCGGAGGCCATGCAGTTTATCTGGATGCAAAAACATTCTTACCCCATGTCCCCTCTTCCCAATATCCCGGGCAATCCTTGGTTTGTGCCTTATATGTAGAAGGAGGAATTCGTGCGGTTGAAATTGGATCGCTGATGTTTGGTAAATATGACGAACAACATCAATTGATTCCTGCCACGCTGGAATTAGTACGCTTGGCTATTCCGCGCCGAGTATACACACAAAGTCATATTGACTACGTAGCAGAAGTAATTATCGAGGTGTATAAAAAAAGAGACGAACTAAAAGGACTTCAAATTTTAGAAGAAGCCCCTTTACTTCGTCACTTTACAGCTAAGCTAAAGCCCGTGTAAAACGGATTATTTAGTAGCCGTTATCAATACCGCCATCGTAGTTCCTACGGCTAGGATTTTTGTAAAGATTTTATCCCAGTCAGCTCCTTTATCATCTTTATTTTTAATTTTCTCCTCTTTGTTTGTCAAGGAAACAATCGCACCTGGCTTCACAGAGGGATAATCACGGAAGAATAATAAAAACCGTTTAGTCCCCCTTGTACTTCCGTCTGGATAAGATACGGTTACACTATTACGATCTGCTTTCTTGGCAAATCCACCAGTATACTCACGTATATACCATTTGGCATTACGAGGGCTTGTATAGATAAATGATGAAACAGTACTTAGAGATTTTCCACTGAGCTTTACACCAGATAAAATTAAATCTGCCTCACGTGTTCCTTGCAATCGTATGCCGATGGTGTTTTGATATTGAGGTACCGTAATAACATCTCCTGCAAGAATTACTGGGTCATATTTATCTGATCCTTCACGCTTATATGCCTTTTTTAGATTAACTCCAATAGCTCCGCTAATTCCCTCTTTGCGAATTAATACAGCATGACGCTTATCTGCTAACGGTGTAAATCCGCCTGCTTGATTGATCAAAGCAGTGAGATGAACCTGTTTAGACTCCAGCTCATAAGAGCCTGGATATTTCACTTGCCCATTCAATTGAACAGTACGATCTAACTTAAACATTGGTAGATCGCGCACTACAATCTGATCATATGGCAACAACATAAAGGAAGTAGAAGGTGCCACAACTTTATAATTAGAATCCAACTCAATGGTAAACTTTGTGTAACCAGCCCCATTATCTCCATATCCTAATCTAAATACATCAACATGGGATATATCTGCAGAGCGAGTAAATCCTCCGCTCATCATCATAACATCTGAAATGTTCAATTGAGGATTATAATTTACAGTTACAGGCGTTTTTACAGCACCCCCTAATGAAATTGTAGAATTTAAAACAAAGGTTCGCTTGTCAAATACTGTTAACTTATCACCAGCCTGAACCATCATAGTGCCTGGCTGAGCTAAATTGACACTGATATACTCAATCTTCTCAGGGTTAAATAAATCTCTACGCATTACCTGAGCGTTGTCCATTGCTGTTGGCAATAATCCGCCTGCCAATTGTAAAAGGTCTACCAGTGGAAGTTTATCTCCATAGGCTAAGCTACGAATCAAGGGCTGTCGTACGGCGCCTGCAATCTCTACATTTTCCTGATTCACAAAAAGGGCCTTATCAAAAACCTTGATTTTATCTTTTAATTCTAATTGAAACCCAGCAACCTGAGAGGACTCCACTTTGATTATTTGAGTGGTTCCGTCTCTCAAACTTCTTTCTACAAAATAAACACTAGTAAACGCCTCGGGTGTTAGCTGTACTCGTTGTAATAATGCAGCCAGTGTCATCTTATCCTTCAATTCGTAACGACCAGGATAAAACACCGCACCCTCCACTTCAGCAAAACGCTCAAGTGGTTTTGCTGCGGAACGAATAGTTACTACGTCACCATCAAGAATGGACACCACTTGCTTGCCATTCAATACATCTGACAACTTGTATTCCAATAAAATAACTGAGTCAGCCTGTGCACGTTGAATTTGAACAAACTCAACGTAAGTATTAAAATAAATTCCCCCAGCAAAAGCTAGTAACTCGGAAAGGCCCTCTTTTTCTGTCAATTCATATTTCATGGGGCGCTTCACGGCACCTTCTAAAGCCACAATCTTTTGCGCCATGGGTACATATAAGATATCATTCTGCTGAATGTCAAACTGGAATTGGAAAGCAGGATCTTTCAAAAAAGAATATACATCCATCTTTTTTCTGGTCTTTCCTCTAATTAGCTCGATATTACGTACAGATCCCTGCATAGTAGGACCCCCAGCAACAGCGAGTGCATTAAATGCAGTATTCAACGCAGACATGTTAAAACTTCCGCGAAGGTTAGCCTCACCAAATACATTCACCGTGATAGCACGTGCAGTCTGTAACGTTACGGTGTATTGATCTTGTTGGAAACGGTATGCAGCACTGAAGCGTTGACCAATCAATTTTCGGGCCTCGCCAATAGAGACTCCCTGAAGATAAAGCTGTTTTAATCCAGTAGGTTGAATGTACCCTTCTTTGTTTATCTCCAATAATAAATCGGCTTGAGACATACCAAAAATAGTAATACGAATACGATCACCGGCACCAAGAATATAAGTGTCAGGAGCACGAGCGCCGTCTGTAGTTCTGAAAGCCTCAAGGGTTTGATTAGTAAAAATATCATGCCCATAGATGCCCACTTCGGGGGCCTTCTGTGCAACAACTTTTTGTACCGCCTCAGCAACAGCTTCTGCCTTTGTTGTCACTGGTTCTTTAGCAGTAGATTCTGTTGAATTAGTTGTTGCAGTACCTCCCGTTGGATCCACTGTTTTTGCAGGACCAGCGGGGTCTACCACTACAGGGGTACCAGGCGCCACTTTTTTATCTGTATTTGCATTCTTTTTCTCAGACTCTAATTCAGCTATCGTTTGCTCAATCACTGAGCGGTTCTGTGCAATTTCTGCATCAGACATGGCATCAATGTTGAGTCCTTTTGTTTTCAAACGTTCTTTAACTTCCTGCTCATTCAATCCCTTGGATGATAAAACAGATTTAATCTGCGCCATCACATTTGGATTATCACGTGCAGTGGGCTGGGCCTGTGCCGTTACATACGTAATAGAAATCAATAGGGTCAGTAAAACGGGAATCAAGCGCCTCATCATGGGGTAGCTCATATTAAAAAGTTGGTTTTCACAGAATTATAGGTTGCCAAATGTTCGGCACTGCAAATCTACTTCAAATTGCTCGTAAGGCCACCCGAAAGGGTGTAAAAAAAGAGTTAACCGAGCAAGGTTTTAAGTACGAACTATTTAATAATCAATTATTTAAGAGTAAAATCTTAGCAATTAAGCCATCGCCTTTAAAACCAATTCTTTTAGAGCCGTAATTGGCACTCGTTCCTGCTCCATCGAATCGCGATGACGAATCGTTACCGTTTGGTCCTCCTTGGTTTGATAATCGACCGTTACACAAAATGGAGTACCCAAAGCATCCATCCGACGATAGCGTTTTCCGATAGAATCTTTTTCCTCATAAAAACAACGGAAATCATTTCTACAAGACGCGATAATTTCTTCGGCAATTTCTGGAAGTCCATCTTTTTTATTCAACGGAAGAACAGCCATCTTGATAGGAGAGAGCGCTGCTGGTAATTTTAGAACCACCCGGCTATCCGTTTTTTCAGGGGTACTGAGATCCTGTTCTTCATACGCATGACTAAGTACAGCCAAGAACATACGATCCAAACCAATTGAGGTTTCGATTACATAAGGAATATAATTTCCATAGGGTTTGCCCGTGGCGGGGTCCACCTCATTATCAAAATACTGCTGCTTCTTTTTGCTAAACTCTTGGTGTTGCTTGAGATCAAAATCTGTACGGCTGTGAATTCCTTCCAGCTCCTTAAATCCCATAGGGAATTCAAACTCGATATCACAGGCGGCATCTGCATAGTGCGCCAGCTTTACATGATCGTGATAACGATAACTAGAAGAAGGAATACCCAATGCCAAATGCCACTTCAGCCGCTCTTCTTTCCAATATTCATACCATTGTTGCTGTGTGCCAGGACGAACAAAAAACTGCATTTCCATTTGCTCAAATTCACGCATCCGGAAAATAAATTGACGTGCAACAATTTCATTACGAAAAGCTTTTCCAATTTGTGCAATACCAAAAGGAACTTTCATCCGTCCGGTTTTCTGCACATTGAGGAAGTTTACAAAAATTCCTTGTGCCGTTTCAGGACGCAAATACACTTTGTTATCCTCGTCTTCGGTAGAAACAGTAGATCCAAATTCTGTAGCAAACATCAAATTGAATTGACGAATATCTGTCCAATTGCAAGTACCGCTCACCGCACATTTGATTTGCTTTTCTTCAATCAACTTTTTCAAGCCGGCAAAATCATCAGCACCCAAGAGCGCTTCCATGGTTTCGATTACTTGCGCAGCAGCATTTTCGTTGCCGGCGGTACGTAATTCATCAGCAAATCCTTCTATTAAATGATCTACCCGATAGCGTTTTTTACTATCGCGGTTATCGATCATAGGATCATTAAAATTATCAACGTGCCCACTGGCCTTCCAGGTGGTGGGATGCATAAAAATAGCCGCATCAATCCCCACAATATTATCGCGAAGCTGCGTCATACTCTTCCACCAATAATCTTTGATATTCTTTTTTAGCTCACTGCCCATCTGGCCATAATCATACACCGCCTGCAGTCCATCATAGATTTCACTACTGGGGAAAATAAAGCCATACTCTTTGCAATGAGAGATAATTGCCTGAAAACGGTTACTGTCGTTCGCCATAGGCTGCAAATATAAACCGCAAATGCTCAGCGAAGCTTTGAATTGTCCTGGTGCCGGCTGGCATCCCGGGTAGACTTTTTTTCCATGTTGCGGGCAAAGGCCTCAGTCAGATTCACGCCGGTTTGATTAGCAATACAAATCAGCACCCAAAACACATCTGCTAACTCATCTGCTAGGTTGGCATCCGCTTCCTTTCCTTTGAAACTCTGATCACCATAGGTGCGGGCCATAAGTCGGGCCAATTCCCCAACTTCCTCGGTTAAAATAGCCATGTTGGTCAGTTCGCTGAAATAACGAACGCCCACTGTTTTGATCCATTGATCAACCTGTGCTTGCGCCTGTTCAATTGTTATCATTCTTTATTTTTTGTATCAATTACTATGGTTACGGGCCCATCATTGA
>BJGL01000063.1 GCA_014190475.1 Bacteroidota bacterium | reverse complement strand
GCCTATGCAGTCCGAGGCAAATTTGATTACAGCGGCAGGTAATAATTGTTGTAAGTGTGCGATTAAATGTTTTAAGGAGTACTTGTCAGAAGGGCCTTCTTTCGGTCTGCCCAAATGGCTCATTAGAATAACGGACCCCCCTTGTGCAATGATTTGCTGGATAGTAGGTAACGCAGCTCGCATGCGCGTATCATCTGTAATTTGTTGTTGGTTATTAAGTGGGACATTAAAGTCCACCCGAACCAATGCTTTTTCATGTTGAAAAGAACAGGATGAAAAAGAACCTTGCATTAGCGAATTAATTTTGCAAAGTAATTTACCGTGCGGACTAATTGGCTTACATAACTCATCTCATTATCATACCAACTAACAGTTTTGACAAGTTGATGATCGCCTACGGTAATTACTTTAGTCTGCGTTGCATCAAATAATGAGCCGTAGCTAATTCCGATAATATCAGTGCTAACAATTTCATCTTCAGTGTAACCGAAGGATTCGTTGGCTGCTGCTTTCATAGCTGCATTCACTTCTTCAACAGTTACTTTTTTACTAAGTATTGATATCAATTCTGTAAGAGAGCCTGTAATTGTAGGTACACGCTGGGCACCCCCATCTAATTTCCCTTTTAATTGAGGCAATACCAATCCGATTGCTTTTGCTGCACCTGTACTGTTAGGAACAATATTCCCAGCAGCAGCTCTGGCACGACGCAAATCTCCTTTTGGGTGCGGCGCATCCAACGTATTTTGATCATTGGTATAAGCATGTATTGTGGTCATGTGCCCGGTACAGAGTCCGTACTGCTCGTCCAATACTTTTGCCATGGGTGCCAAACAGTTTGTGGTACAGGAAGCTCCTGATATAACAGTTTCAGTACCATCCAAAATTTGGTGATTCACGTTATAAACTACAGTCTTCAAGTCCCCAGTTGCTGGAGCAGAAATCACTACCCTCTTGGCACCGGCACGCAAATGAGCTTCGGCTTTTTCTTTGTCCGTAAAAAATCCGGTACACTCCAATACCACATCCACGTCATGAGCAGCCCATGGAATTTGTGAAGGATCCTTTTGAGCATATATTTTAAGAACGTCATTGTTGACCAGAATCGAATCCTCAGTGGCTTTTACCTCGGCATCAAAACGTCCCTGCGCACTATCGTACTTTAACAAATGTGCCAAAACAGTTGGACTGGTTAAATCGTTTATAGCGACTACATCAATCCCTTCCATATTGTAAATCTTCCGGTAAACCAACCTTCCGATTCTTCCAAATCCATTGATTGCTACTTTAACTGAAGCCATAAATAAATTTTAAGGTGGCAAAGGTAAAGTAAGAAGGCGAGATTTGGTTGTCAAATAGGACAACCCTATCTTTGCCGCTCCTAAAATGGCCCGTTCGTCTAAGGGCTAGGACACCACCCTTTCACGGTGGTGATACGGGTTCGAATCCCGTACGGGCTACAAAGCCTTGCAGTCATACTGTGAGGCTTTTTTTTATTTATACCTCACGCAAATTTCTTAAAGTAGCGGAATTCTGGCTTTTACCCAGCTTGTAAATAACTAACATCAATAAGCGTATGCCAGCAGTCATCAACCTAGCTTGCTTTCGGTTTTACTTTCATTTTGTTCACCCAGTATTACAAAATGGAAAAAAATCAGATATTGCCCGGAGAGGTATTAGCGAATTTGCTCTTGGATAAAGGGGCCCCCTGCTTAACTCTTACAGTTTCGCTAGAAAAATTGAATCCAGTCAGGGAGGCAAACAGCAGAATACTGAAAGAATATACCAGCTTGGTTGAAGATCAATGGCAACGATTATTCCCAGGAAAAAATGGACAATTTTTTCTGGAGCCATTACATGATTTTATTGACAAAATTGACCTGGGTAATCCACCACTTGGGATAGGCATTTATATTTCTCCAACACAAGCGCATTGCATTCATTTTCTGTTTGCCCCACCTATGCGAGTTTGCTGGAATGATCGATTCCTGATTCGTGATCTAGTATACCAATTGCAACTACAACAACGCTTTTTGCTCTTAACAGTAACTGAAAAAAGAGCTCGCTTATTTGAATGTGAAAATGACCAATGTTCCCAAATACAGGACGGGTTAATTAGTACTCCATTCTACGACAACTATGAGTATAATTCCCCGGCAAGGAGCACCTCTTATGCAGGCTATTCGCATGTAAAAAGCTATGAAAGGGAAGAAGAAGAAGTGCTTGCTGCACACCGAAGAAAATACTTTAAAGGTGTCAAAGAAAGGCTTGCTCAATACAGAACGCACCAAACTCCGTTGGTATTGGTAGCACAGAAAGAGTTGCTATCCGAATTGGATTTAGAAGGAAAAGCTAATGAACCGGTGGTTCATGTAAACAGAGACCCCAGCCATGATTCTGCCTCAACACTTGCCAAACTTGCAATAGCACCGGTCTATGCAATGCAAGAAAAAAAAGTAGAAAAATTGATTGGAGAGTGGAATGAACTAGTTGGAAAGGGATTTACGAGAACCGGACTTCAAGCCTGCTGGCGTGCTGCCCAGGAGGGAAACTGCCGCATACTATTGGTTGAGCAAACGTATAGTAAGCCTGGCTATTTACTTGATGACCCTTACTATTTATTTCTATCGCCACCAGCAGGAAAGCATACTACGCTTCCAGATGCGGTAGATGATCTTATCAAAGTAGTATTAGAAAAAAGAGGTACTGTTCATTTCACCGGCGACGAACTATTATCATCACAACAAAAAATAGCCTTGATAACCCGTTACTAAAATTTATACTATGAATTCAGATCTATCAGAAAAAATGGTGCGACTGCATGACTTATTAGACTATGAAATTCTTCAGTTTAATGCTGGAGAGAATCAATTGAAAAATGCAATAAAAAAATGGACTGTGCTCGCCTCAGCCCTTTCTATGAAGTCTTTACTTTTAGAATACTTGGGTATCATAGATTCACACTTACTTTTCCTAAAGGAATACACACTAACCACGCAACTCCCCGCCCTACCAAGCAGCAGTCGTATCATGAGAGCCATGATCGCAGAGACAGAGGATAAATTAAAAAAATGTGGCGAGAAAGAACTGCTCGATGCCTGCCTGCTGGCATCCGTTCAAGAAATCAATCACCTAAAAATTAGCCAATATGGAACTGCCGCTACGTTCTCAAATGAGATCACGAATGAAAAAGCAGCAAGCCTGTTCCACCTTTTTGAAATCAATGAGAAAAGAATTGACAAAAAACTAAGCAAACTGGCAAAAAAAGAGGTCAATAAAAGGGCAATAGCACCCTTAGCGATTGAAAATCAATTAGTTTAGTATAGTGTTTCTGAATATATATATATATATATATATAAATATAAATAAATATATTCATTTTTTAATATATAGCTATTTTTACTTATTTTTAATACGTAATTAAGATTATATACTCTTTTCGCATAAATCAAAAACCAATTCTAATGAAATATGAAGAAAAGCTAAGCACAAAAAAAAACGTTGACACCGTTACAATAGGCAAAAAAAAACACACTACCTCCGCTAATTATATAGAAATGCTGGAGCGCGAAATTTGGCGACTAAACAGTGAAAGGGATGCAGCTTGCCATATGCTCCATGAGGATGTTGTACAACTATTAGTAGCGGCAAAAAACTACTTGCATGAGATTGAGCATGTAGAATGTAATCAGGTAGATAACACTGTTGAAAGAATAGAATCACTAATATCAAACGCATTTCAAAAAATTATAGAAATCCATCAGCAGGTTTCAAATCCGCCTTTTGATTTATTTGGACTTGATGGAGCCTTGGAAGAATTAGTTGATAACACAAGAAAATTTTCAAAAATTCTAGTTACCATAAATGAAATTGACCCCGCAATTAATCAAATTGAAGATTATCAAAAGCTGATTATTTATAAAGTATTCAAAGAATTAATTAGGAATTCTCTTCAACACGCAAAAGCTAAATCAATAAATGCTCAACTTTCTCTTGAACCGAATATTGTTTTAATTCATTACCAAGATGATGGGGTGGGGTTTTATAATTCCAATAGGTTCTGGCGCACTGGCCTGGTACAAATTGAATCACTACTTGGCAATTACAATGGTAAAATGTATATCGAAACTTCACCCGGCACAGGATTTAGATTTAACGGTCAGATGCAAATAGCTACAAAAAATGCAAAGAATTAATCCACTCATGATAAAAAAAACAACCAAAATCATTGAAGGGATAGCAACCATCATTAATAAGCACACACTTATGATAGTACTTTGATCTCGTTCTGGGTTTGTATTCTTACAGACCGAACACAAGCAAGCAGGGTTGGTTTTAATAGGTACGGCGATGCAAAATTTTGCATCGCCACTTTTTTTTCACTCCGCCAATAGTTGTAGCTTTTTCTCATTGACAATCCGAATATGTCCATCTCCCCCCACTTCGATCAATTGCTCTGATTTAAATTCACTTAACGTACGAATAAAAGACTCCTTAGCTGTTCCAGCTATATTTGCTAAAACTTCTCGATTCATCTGTATAGCAAAACCATCTTGTTGAATCGGTGCATATTTCCTCTTGACCAATAACAACGCTTCTGCAACTTTTTGACGCAAGGAATGATAAGCAATACCAACCAGGTGGCTGTTTTTGCTGGTTAACGCATTAGCCAAAATGATGTTGATTTTATAACTAAAGTTGATATTGCCCCGGAGTAATTGTTGGAATTCTGTACGAGGCACTAAGATCAACTCAGCACCATCAATTGACTCAGCTGATTCTCGATAATGTGTATTTTGAATTAAAGCAGTATGACCAATAAAGTCCCCTTCTCCACACAAATCTGTTACTAAATCCTTTCCATCGGTGCTACTTTTCAGCAAGCGAACTTTTCCATTTTTGATATAGTATAGAAATTTGGGAGACTGTCCTTCACTATAAATTGTCTGACTCTTCCCATAACGGTGCATGTTTCTACCACTCAATAATTCCTCCATGACTTGACGCTCTTGCGAAGGGGAGCCTGCCTCATGAACGGGAGTGGTTTGTTTTAAAAAATCTCTCACAAGAGCTGCTCGCTTCAGCCTGGATTCTACTACATAAAGCAATTCCGCGTCTGTACAAGTTGAAAACAAAAAATCATCAGCCCCAGCCGTCATCATTCTTCTAACTTCATCCCATCCCTCTGTTTCTACTAAAAAAATTAGGGGTGTCAAGGCAAACTGCGGATGCTTTCGAATGATGTGCAAGAACCCCAACCCATCCAGTTGAGGCAGATTTGATTTTGCAACAATTAAAGCGGGAGCTTCCTCTAAAACAAATTGAAAAGCAGTTTTACTATCTGCACTTTCAAGCACATCATAACCGGCCATTCTCAATACATCAGGAATGGCAGATACATGCTTTTCGGTGATACCGGCAACCAAAATTTTGGGCATATGAAGCAGTTTTAACTAAGAATATTATACTTACCAAATATAAGTATTTATTCTTATTTAAACTATTCCACTAATTGCTGCAATTTCTTTTCATTTATAAGCCTGATAGTCCCATCTTGCTCAAGTTCAATCAAATGTTCAGCCTTAAATTCACTCAACGTTCGGATAGAAGATTCAATCGCTGTACCGGCAATACTTGCAAAAGCTGCACGATTCATGTTGATGGCAAATGAGCCGTTGGCGGGTTGATCATATTTGGCCTTCAAGTGCAACAAAGCAGCAGCAACCTTTTGACGGAGGGAGTGATATGCCAGCCAAAGTAATCTATTCTGCATACGAACCGCTCTACTAGCGATTTTTTGCATAAACTTTCTGGAGGCCAACCCATTTTGTGAAAGAAGTTCTTCGAAGTCATGTCTGGGTATCAGGGCGATCTCTGTGTAGTCAATCGCCTCTACAGTTTCTTCATGATTGGTTCCATTAATTATTTCAATAAAACCCAAGTAATCGCCTGGACCATATAGCTCTATCACCAAATCCTTTCCATCGGGATGCGTTTTGAAGGAGCGCGCCTTTCCATTAACTACATAAAAAAGTTTTGTAGGTCGCTCACCTTCTTTAATAATAACCTGCTTTTTATTATAACGGTCAATATTTCGGTCTTTAACCAAGTAATCCTGCAACTCTTTTTCAGTTTCTGTAACAAGAGCAACCATCTCCTCTTTCTTTCTCCATTGCCCCCCCAACTCCTTTTTTCGTATACGCGTTTCAAGACTACTTAATAACTCTGTTCCCTCAAATGGCTTTATGATTACATCATCAGCACCCAATTCCATGGCTTTTCGCAATTCATTTTTATCACAGGCTCCACAGAGGACAATAAATACGGCGTTACCAAACCAAGACTTGCCTTGCAATAGGTGAAGTACTCCATAGCCATCTAACCCTGCCAGTGAAAGATCCGTAATTACCACATCAGGCACTTCTAGATTAGCAATCTCAACACCAGTTTTACCGTCGTTAGCTTGAAGTAAATTATAATCAGCAAGCTCCAGAATCTCACTTACACAGGACCTGATTGCGGGCTCGCTGGCGATGAGTAAAATCTTTCTTTTCATGATATACAAATCACCTGAATTAAGCAGCCATATTCAATGATTAGAGTCAATAAAAAAATGATTAAAAAAAAGACGCATCAAATGATGCGTCTTTTAACAACTAATCAATACTTCTTATCGAGATGGTAACAATACACCGCTGAAAACTTTTTTCGAAGTGGTCACACGATAGAGAATTGGCGCTGAAACAACAGGAGCCTTCATTTGAATGATACGATTCTCCTGAGACTGGAACTCGCCAATATACTCTTGCGAAAGCAATTTACCTTGCAAATCAAACAACTCAATTGTGACTTTCGTTTTTTCTGGTGTTTGAATATTGAAATTCAATGTAGTTCCAAAAGGATTAGGGAATACTTTTACTTCCAATGTCTTAATAAGAACTGACACTTGCGCTTCCTCTTGTTGTGCCGCTCTAAGGCTGCTAGATGTACACAAATTAAGTGTGGGGAAATAGCCTAAAGAAAATCTACACTGATCAAATGCATTGTTGATAATGTCTACCTGCGCTACAATGTTCGCTAGAGAAGGAACTACTGTGCCCCCCGCTCCCGCTTGACCAGGTACTTTTGTTCTACCCAACACTGCATTTGCTAAGACCAATAAATCTGCCACTGTTCCACTACTATTTGCCTGAAGATAATTAACAACACTTGGAATCATTAACCAGGCGCGAATAGCCATTGAATCTTCCTCACAAGTCACCAAACTTGGCAAATCAGCATTCTGACAAGTGCGCAATTTCTGCGTATGTATATACCCATTCTCTAATACAAAGGGTGCTAAGTCAGGTTTAATTCGAACATTTAATGCAAGTGCTATTGTTTGAGATAATAAAATATTGTTGATTTTTCCTCTTGATGTTTTATAACGTGAGAATTGACTGCTTTGCAAGGTAATATTACCTGTATGAGAGAAGCTAAATGGCGTTCCGCCCCCAGGCATCACTGCATTTAACCGTGCAGAATCAGCAACAGTAATAGTCAGCGTTCTTGCTCCACTACCAATAACGATAGGACTAGGAGTCAAAAGCTTTTTAATGATAGATACAGCATTTCTGTATAAGCTATCCTCATCACAACTTTTACCATT
>BJGL01000062.1 GCA_014190475.1 Bacteroidota bacterium | reverse complement strand
GCTGATTCAATTTGCTGTACACTGTAAAGAGTGCTTTTCTTTCAGTCACCGTTTGATAATCCCAACGAATCGGTTTGTTGGAAGTGCGACAATTATTATTCACCGTGCCATCTGGGCAATGATTGATAGAAAAGTCATATCCCACTTCTCCAAATTGCCAGATCATACGAGGTCCTGGTATCAACGCTCCAAATGCAGCTGTCAACTCCATCCGCTTTAAGGCAGTAGATAGACTTCTGATATTATAAGTACCTGCTGAATTACCAAATTGCAAGGCCTTGTACATCAATCGTTCCTCATCATGACTTTCCATGTAGCCTACTAAATGTGGTTTTGTCCAACCTCTGGCGGTAAAAATGTTTCCGCTGAAATTTGAGTTAGGCAAAAATCCCATGGCAGCTTCCTGAAATTGATACGTATTATTAGCCCAAAGCAACATGCCATAATTGGACAGTTCTATCTCTTCGGAGTTATCTGCAAAATGCTCTAATATCACATAACTACCAGGTGATTTTAACTGCATGGTGTCGTAATAGCGTTTCCAAATCGCTACCCGGCTGGCATCATATCGTCCCCACGCTGCCACATCCGTTCCCGTATTGTTCTGTGTAAATCCTTTAGACAAATCAAAACGATATCCATCCACCTTATATTCTTTTAACCAATGCTCCATTACACGACTACTGAAATAACGAGTAGCTAAACTTTCGTGGTTAAAATCATTGAATACATTGAAGGGATGTCGGGCTGTTTCGTTTAACCAAGGATTATTGGAGGCGGGTTGGTTACTGGCACTATTCCAATAAAGTGCAGCCAGTGGATTACTCCCTGTGGTATGATTCAATACCATATCCAAGATTACCGCAATCCCTCTGCGATGACAGGAATCAATGAATTCCTTCATTGCATTTTTAGGGCCATAATATTTATCAGGGGCAAAGAAGTAAGAAGGATTATAGCCCCAGCTTTCATTCCCATCAAATTCACCCACTGGCATCAGCTGGATAGCATTAACACCTAACCGTTGTAAATAAGAAAGGGTATCTCGAAGTGTTTTCCAATCATGTGCAGCTACAAAATCACGAAGCAACATTTCATAAATCACCAATCCTCTTTTATCAGGACGAGTAAAATTGGTGACTGTCCAATTATAAGAAGGTTCATTAGTTTGTAACACGCTCACGATGCCTGTGGTTCTTCCTGTGGGGTAAGGCTTAAGATTGGGGTATGTGGTGGAAGTGATATACTGATCATTCCAAGGATCCAGTACCTTTTCTGCATAGGGATCCCCCACCTTCAACGTACCATCTACCAAATATTGAAAGGCATATTCTGTTCCAGGAGTAAGGCCGGTAATCCGTAACCACCAGTAATTACCATCCGGTGTGCGATTCATGGCAAAAGCGGATTGCTCCAACCAATTACTTCCCGGAAAATCTCCAATCACCGATACACGTGATTTACCGGGCGCATGCAACACTAACACCACACTGGTATTCCCTTGTTCGTAATTAATTCCATCCCGTACCCCGGCAGGAAGCGGAGCGGTAGTTACTCCCCCGCTCACAAAAAAGCGAAGCGTGTCACGTTTGATAGTTGCACCTGAAACCGCTTCTGCAATTACAGTCTGATCCCCCGAAGCGGTTACTGTAACGTTTGCAGAGAGTGTGCTTACATTAGAACCAGTTTGTATTTGTGTGGCATTATGGATTAATCGTAATGTAGTGGCGGACGAACTGGTGATTGCCGTAACGGGTAGTGTTTGTCCCACTTGTAGATTGATGGGCTCGGGAGTGGGTGTTGAAGTGGGCTGGTAAAGAGGCTCCGAAAAACGAACTTGAAGTTCATTATTGTAAACGGGTATGTACATGTCGGACCCATCCGTATTAGTTTGCTTCAACGATCCATTTCCGTTTCTGAATAAAATGGCAATACGTAAAATGGTCTCTCCAGCCGGCACCCCATAAAAAGCGCGAACATTATTGATGTCATAACGCCATTTATTGTTCCCCATTGAAGTGGCCTGTAATCCAGCCACTTGCTGCCCCCAAGGATTTTGCGAGCCAAACTTCACATACTTCCAATCGCTGGGGGAAGTGCTTAAGTTAGTAATTACACCTGTGTGTACGTATACATCACTGGTGTTGGTATAGTTATTCAGCCCTCGATTTCCTTTTGTGGCGTCTACCACTACCGATACATTGTCATTATCCTTTGGAAAACCAGGGGTCCAGGTTAATAATTGAGCAAAACAGGCATAGACTGACCCGCAGATCAGTAGCAGAAGCAGGGAGATCCTTTTCATATGGCAGCTTTTTAGGCTGTTACGAATATAACAACTAATATGTGTTTATAACACATTAAATAGTTGGAATTTTACTTTTAGCTTAGCGGCCATGTATAGGAAAGATGAGACACCGGTGTGGATGGAACGAACACAATCCCTGCTTCAAGCACTGAAAAAAGGAATTGAATCGTCCAAAATTGAAGAGGTAAGAGCCGTCCTGCGCTTTCACGAGCACCGTTACTATATCATGAGTGATCCGCTGGTTTCAGATTTTGAATATGATCAACTTTTTAAGGCGCTTGAGAAAATAGAAAAAGAAAACCCTAATCTGATTACTCCGGACTCTCCCACCCAACGAGTGGCTTATGAATTAACCAAGGAATTTCCTACTGTGCAGCACTTGGTACCCATGTTATCCTTGGATAATTCTTATAACGCGGAGGATCTACTCGATTTTGACAGAAAGGTGCGTGAGTTAGCTGGCCTTGCGCCAATCAGTTATTGTGTTGAACCCAAATTTGATGGAGGTAGCATCTCCTTGATTTATGAAAATGATAAGCTGGTAAGAGCCGCAACGCGCGGCGATGGAGTAGCAGGGGATGAAGTAACCACCAATATCAGGCAAATTCATTCTGTACCCTTGTCAGCGCCGTTTTCAAAATTTGGGATTCAACAAGCGGAAATCCGTGGTGAGGTATTGATGAATAAAGAAAATTTTAGTCGTTACAATCAAAGTTTAACCGCACAAGGATTAGCACCCTTGGCAAATCCTCGCAATGCAGCTACGGGCACACTTCGTTTAAAGGACCCCCGAGAAGTTGTTAAGCGAAACCTGGAAGTATTTGTTTATCATCTAAGTTATTTTTCCTTACAGCAAGAGGAACAATCGCCTGCGGCAGTTCAATCACATGCATCCACGCTTGAATTGTTGTGGGACTTGGGATTCAGAAGTCCAGCGCGTGAAAAAAAAGTATTCAACACCATTCAGGAAGTAATTGAATACTGCTCTACGTTTGAAGTAATACGCGATACACTTCCTTATGAGATTGATGGGATGGTCATCAAAGTAAATGAAGTTGCCCTACAAGATAAATTAGGAATGACTTCACACCATCCGCGTTGGGCAGTAGCTTTTAAATTTAAAGCAAGACAAGCCACCACTCAATTAATAGGAATTGAATTTCAAGTGGGACGAACGGGTGCTGTTACGCCGGTTGCAAAATTAGAACCCGTAGCCGTAGGCGGCGTGATGGTTTCCAGTATATCGGTACATAATCAGGAATACATTGCAGAAAAAGATCTTCGGATTGGCGATCATGTGCTTATTGAAAGAGCAGGAGATGTAATACCACAGATAGTAAAATCATTAACGGAAGTACGCACTGGACAAGAAAAGCAAATTCAATTTCCAATGTCCTGTCCCGTCTGCGCCAGTAAATTATACAAAGAAGAGGAAGAAGCAGTATGGCGTTGTATCAATATAGAATGCCCTGCACAAGTAATTGAAAGAATTATTCACTTCGTGAGTAAAGATGCGCTTGATATTAGAGGATTTGGTGAGGCCAACGTTAGAAAATTTGTGGAGCTAGGACTGCTCCGAGATATTCCTGGAATCTATACACTTGATTTTACACAACTCGCGTCCTTGGAAGGCTTTGGAAAAAAGTCTATTGAAAATTTACAACAAGCCATTGAACTTTCTAAAAATCAACCCCTACATCGTTTGATCTATGCACTGGGAATTCGTTATGTAGGAGAAACAACGGCGCGCACCTTGGCCAATGCGGTCAACCACTTACTGGATTTTCAATCCTACTCCGAGGAGCAGTTACAACAACTAGAGGATGTTGGCGTTAAAGTAGCCGGTAGTATTTATGAATTTTTTAAAAATGCAGATAATATTTCCATGTTGCATGACCTAGAAAAACTAGGATTGACGTTACGCAACGAAAAAAAGGATACCCCTGCAACGGGCAATCTCAGTGGCAAAACTTTCTTATTTACTGGCACGCTTTCTACTTTAAAAAGAAGTGAAGCAGAAGAAATGGTTAGGGCGAACGGAGGACAAGTAGTAAGTGGAGTAAGCGCCAAATTAAATTACCTGGTAGCAGGAGAGGAAGCCGGTAGTAAGTTGGAAAAAGCAAAGAAGATACCTTCCATTCACATCATCAACGAACAAGAATTTATAAACCTGCTCGGGGAATAAATTACTTAGATCAATTTTTGTTCCGCCAGGTACTCTGCAATTTGAACAGCATTAGTAGCTGCCCCTTTTCGAAGATTATCGGACACGATCCATGCATTTAGTGTACGCGGTTGTGTTTCGTCTCTACGTAATCTTCCTACAAAAACTTCGTCTCTCTCGTGTGCATCCATGGGCATAGGATACGCTTGTTGTCCCGGATCATCCACGACTACCACACCAGGGGCCTCTTGCAAAAGTTGCTTAATGTCAGTTAAATCAAATTCTTTTTCAAATTCCACATTCACGCTTTCACTATGTCCTCCCATTACTGGAATTCGAACAGTAGTGGCGGTAACACGGATCGAGTCATCACGCATGATCTTGCAGGTTTCCTTCACCATTTTCATTTCCTCCTTGGTATACCCATTATCTAAGAACACATCAATCTGAGGAATCACATTTAAGTCGATCGGATACTTATACGCCATGGGATAAGTGGTTTCCTCTCCAAAGGCTTTACGACGTTCGCCCTGTAATTGATCTACCGCTTTGACACCGGTACCCGTAACACTTTGATAAGTGCTCACCACTATACGTGCAATTTTATATCGCTTGTGCAAGGAATTTAAGGCTACTACCATTTGAATAGTAGAGCAATTGGGGTTGGCAATAATTTTATCTGCCGCAGTCAATACGCTTGCGTTAATCTCAGGAACAACTAACGGTTTGTCGGGATCCATGCGCCAAGCAGAAGAATTATCGATGACGGTTATACCCGCTGCTGCAAATTTTGGCGCCCATTCCAATGAAGTAGTACCGCCTGCAGAGAATAAAGCAACGGCTGGTTGCATATTGATGGCCGTTTCCATTCCAACCACTTTGTATTTTTTTCCAGCAAACGCTACTTCTTTTCCCACTGATTTTTCAGAAGCAACTGGAATTAATTCTGTTACAGGAAACTTTCTTTCCTGTAAAACTTGAATCATTTTAGTACCCACTAATCCGGTAGCACCCACGACGGCAACTTTCATCTCTATTTAATTTGAATTGCGAATGTAATACGCTGTTGAATTTTTCTGATGAATTCCGAGAAAAAAAACAATCTCATGACTTGACAAACAAATGAACGGCTGTTAGTTTTTCGTTGTGAAAAAACAATTCTTGATAGCAGTATGTGGGATGGTTTTGTTTACTCCTTTACTGATAGCCGCACAAGTCCATCATCGATTAATCATCCAGGAGATTATGGCGGATCCCACCCCTGCTGTGGCTTTACCTCCCTATGAGTGGGTTGAAATAAAAAATATATCTAAGGAGGTTATTTCGCTTCAAAACTGGCGCTTGATAGCGGGTTCTTCAGCGAGCAGTTCTTTTCCTACCTATTTCCTTGCCCCGGATAGTTTATTGATTCTATGTAACACCGCAGCACAAGTAGCACTCAGTAAATATGGTAAAACATTGGCACTATCCAGCTTTCCCTCGTTGAGTAATGAGGGAGAAGTCATTGCACTGCGAGATCCAACAGGGAAAACAATACATAGTGTTAGTTACACAACAGACTGGTATGCGTTCCCCTGGAAAGCGGAGGGAGGATGGACCTTGGAGATGATTAACGCAACAAACCCCTGCCAGGAGCAAAACAACTGGAGGGCCAGCCAGCAAGCAGCAGGTGGAAGTCCAGGACAAATGAACCAATCAAGTATCGGCGCCATAGAACCTGTAAGACCTGTTTACGCATTTGCCAAGGACGCATGGAGTTTACATCTTGTCTTTAACCGGCCACTTGATAGCACCATCATCAGTAGGGGAGAGTGGATCAGCGCCTATCCGGCTATTCAATGGCAATCAATTCGATTAATGCCTCCTCAATACACAGAAGCTATTGTTATGCTATCCCAACCACTGTTAGCGGATAGCATTATTCAGTTAACAATAAAAGAGTTGACAAATTGCAACGGTATAAAAGAACAAGGATTTTTTGTGATAAAAACAGGGCTGGCAAGTCCTGCTGACCGGGGATCAGTTATACTAAATGAAATTCTCTTCCATCCTCGTTCAAGTGGGGAAGAGTTTATTGAATGCGTAAATAATGGAAAGAAAATTATTGCGGTATCTGATCTGCGAATTGCCCTACGCAATAGTGGTGGTTTAGTAGGAAGCAGTTACAAACTAGCGGTCCATCCCCTTGCACTCTTGCCGGGACAGCACATGGCTTTTTCCAGGGATACGCATGCCATCAGAAGAGAATATCTGGTTCCTGCTACTGCTACGCTTCAGAAAACAAATCCTTTTGTTACACTACCCAATGAAGAAGGAAGGATTGTACTACTGAATACACAGGGAGAAATCCTGGATGAGCTATCCTATGATGAGTCCTGGCACTTTGAATTACTACAACAAAAAGAAGGAGTTTCTCTAGAACGACTGGATCCAAATGCAGCATCGCAAAACAGAAACAATTGGCATAGTGCAGCTTCAACCATTGGATTTGCAACACCCGGACAAAAAAACTCTCAAACTATTTCTAACACCATACCGCAGGGAAATTTCGAGATCAACCCTGCTGTATTTTCACCCGACTTAGACGGCTGGGAGGATCAATGTAGTTTGGTGTATGGAAATATGGGAAGCGGCCAAGTGATTTCAGTTTCAATAGTGGATGCAAAAGGAACATTGGTAAAAAAACTAGTCCCCCGTGCGCTCTTGTCCAATAACGGTTACTTTAGTTGGAACGGGACTTTTGAATCAGGCAAACAATGTGAGGCAGGGGTGTATGTATTTATCATTGAGCAATACGATTTACAAGGACGAACAAAAACAACCCGACTTCCCGTTACATTAACCTATAGTTTTAAGAAAGTTTAACAACAATAGATTGAATACTGTGCAGCATGATTTATCTTGCGCCCGTCTTTATACTAAAACCGCTTTATGCAAAAACAAATAGTAGCCCTTGTTGCACTGGTTGGAACTCTATTCTTAACGAATAGTTCAGCACAAACCTCGTCTAGTAAATTTCTGGAAGCAGCCCCTCGTCAAAATATATATGTTGAATTGGGTGGTAATGGTATTGCCTTTAATGCGATGTATGAATCTCGTTTAAAAAAATCAGCCGATGGGATCGGTTTCAAAGCCGGTCTCGGGGGATTTACCAGTGCTTATGAAAAAGTTTTCACCCTGCCTTTGGGTGTAAACTGGTTAT
>BJGL01000061.1 GCA_014190475.1 Bacteroidota bacterium | reverse complement strand
TGCATCAACAAGCGGAAGTAATGGATGCTGAAGATCCGCTCTTTATTCTATATACTTCGGGAAGTACCGGCAAGCCCAAGGGTGTGGTTCATACTACGGCAGGTTATATGGTGTGGACTAATTACACGTTTGTGAATGCGTTTCAATACAAACCCGGCGATATTCATTTTTGTACTGCCGATATCGGTTGGATTACCGGGCATAGTTATATTTTATACGGTCCATTAAGTGCAGGTGCTACCTGTGTATTATTCGAAGGAATCCCTACTTGGCCCGATGCAGGTCGCTTCTGGGATATTGTTGAAAAACATCGGGTGAACATTTTATATACAGCACCAACCGCCATCAGAAGTTTGATGGGATTTGGTACTACACCACTAGAAGGAAAAGATCTTTCTTCACTCAAAGTATTAGGAACAGTAGGTGAACCTATCAATGAAGAAGCCTGGCATTGGTATCATAAGAATGTAGGAAATGAAAAATGTCCTGTGGTGGATACTTGGTGGCAAACAGAAACAGGAGGTTGTATGATCTCCAATATGGCGGGTGTTACACCGGGTATTCCTTCTTGGGCATCTTTACCCATGCCCGGTATTCAACCCATCCTGGTTGATGAAACAGGCAAAGAGATAACAGTGAAGGACGAACAAGGACATTACAAAGGAAACTTATGTGTCAAAGCACCGTGGCCGGGTATATTAAGAACTACCTATGGCGATCATGAACGTTGTCGTCAGAATTATTTCTCCACGTATCCAGGTCTCTATTTTACCGGAGATGGTGCGTTGAAAGACGAACAAGGCAATTTTAGAATTACTGGTCGGGTAGATGATGTATTGAATGTAAGTGGACACCGGTTAGGAACTGCCGAAGTAGAGAATGCAATCAACATGCATGCAGGTGTTGTGGAGAGTGCAGTAGTGGGATATCCGCATGATATCAAAGGGCAGGGGATCTATGCGTATGTAATCATGGAACAGCTCCATGACGATCCTCAATTAACTCGCAAGGATATTTTGCAAACAGTAACACGTCAAATCGGACCGATTGCAAAGCCAGATAAAATTCAATTTGTAAAAGGACTTCCAAAAACGCGCAGTGGAAAAATCATGCGCCGAATTCTTAGAAAAATTGCAGAGGGGGAAACCAAGAACTTAGGAGATATTACCACCTTGCTGGATCCCGCCGTGGTAGACGAGATCGCAGCAGGGCGGATAACTGATTAAAGTTTTTCAGACCAGTTGAAGGAGCTAGGCTTTTTAGTTGCGGTAATAGTTTTAGTTTTTGCTTTTTCAGGACGTGCTCCCAAACGAATACCCACATTGTAAGGACGCATATCCAGTCCTTTGTTCCACATATTGTTCATAGCAAAACTTGAATAAAGTGTGATGGGTCCAAGACCTAATTCACCTACCCAAGATAATTTGAAGGGCTCCAAGTCAAAATCACTTCTGAGTTTGTCAATATCTCCACCCTCTTTTGTTTTGAATCGAGAAGAATATAAAAATCCGGCACTCACACCTGCAGATAATCTCAGTCCGTTACTTTTTTCTGGAGAGGTATTTAGATTCAACATCATGGGCACGGTGATATAATCTGCTGCAAGTTTTACTTTATTATACTCAACCATGCCTAAATAAATGGCAGTGGGATTTTTTTGAAACTGTAAGTTCTCCTGCGCAAAACGGTAATTATTCATCTCTAATCCCACACCATATTTAAGATTCAGCATATGCTTCGCTAAGTTTACACGCTGCATCAAGATCCAAAGGTTTACATTTCTTGATCCCGTCATGTTCAACTTTAATTGGTCTTTGCCAATATTAGGCGCTACAAAGCCAGTGGTGCGTGCCAGGGCATAGTTGCTTTGGTCATTGTACCCAGAAAATCCAAGGTCCAGTACCCACCAAAAGTTTTCAACGTTTTTGAGTTCTTTTTTCTTTTCTGTTTTGAAAAGGTCAAATCCCTCTACCAGTTTTTCTGTTTTAAATAAGTCAAATCCTTCAACTTTCTTTCCTGGCTTTTTATCACGATTGGTAAAAAAGTCGATTTGTTTTTCGATCATTTCACCCAGTCCTTCACCAGAAACTGAAATCTCTACAGTTTTTTGTTGCTTACCACCTACTGTATCGGTTTTGGTAAGGATGGTTGTTTTACCCATCACAATCTTATCGGTTTTGAGAACAAAGCTGTCCGTTTTGTTGCCGATAAGACTATCTCCTTTGATCACTATAATTCTTTCAATACTCGAGGGGTCGTTCCCGATTTTGAAAGTATCCACTTTAGTGTAAATGGTTTTCCCGCGATTGATAATGATGGTGTCTTTCTGTGCTAAGGCAGACAGGGAAAACAGCATCGTAATTACTAAAAGGCTTGAACGAAAAGCAGTCATGTGATTTTTTGTTTTGTGGCGCAAAACTAGCTGCATAAACTTGAAAAAAATGTTAAGAGCCTTAAAAGGTTACTCTAATTACACCAATGGCAAGGCCGCCTATCTTTGTGGCAAATAATTGGTATGAACGAAAAATTAGTACAGCGTGTAGGTGCCGAGCTGGAGGAGATCAAACAGGCAGGCCTTTTTAAAACGGAGCGTGTGATTGAGAGTCCACAAGGTGCCGTTATAAAAGTAGGCGGACGTGAGGTGCTGAATTTTTGTGCTAATAATTACCTGGGACTTTCCTCGCATCCCAAAGTAATTGAGGCGGCGCACCAAGCAATTGATCAACGTGGCTTTGGAATGAGTAGTGTGCGTTTTATTTGTGGAACGCAGGATATCCATAAAGAACTAGAAGCTAAGATTTCTGCTTTCCTTGGTACAGAGGATACTATTTTATATGCAGCGGCTTTTGATGCAAACGGGGGCGTATTTGAGCCTCTATTCAACGAGGAAGACGCATTGATCTCCGACGCATTGAATCATGCCTCTATTATTGATGGGGTTCGTCTTTGTAAGGCCCAGCGTTTTCGATATGAGCATAACAACATGCAGGATTTGGAGCAAAAGTTGCAGGATGCAGCTTCTTGCAGAAGTCGAATCATTATCACGGATGGTTCCTTTAGTATGGATGGTACCATTGCTCAACTTGATAAGATCGTTGCACTAGCTGAAAAATATGATGCGGCAGTAATGATTGATGAGTGTCACTCCTCTGGTTTTCTGGGTAAGACTGGTAGAGGCACGCATGAATATCGGGGAGTAATGGGAAAGATTGATATTATTACCGGCACCTTGGGCAAAGCACTCGGAGGTGCATCCGGTGGATTTACCAGCGGACGTAAAGAAATTATTGAAATGCTCCGTCAGCGTTCAAGACCTTATTTATTCAGCAATACGCTGGCCCCTTCCATTGTAGGCGCTTCTATTGCTGTGTTGGATATGCTCACCGAAACCACAGCCCTTCGGGATAAGCTGGAGTCTAATACCCGTTACTTTCGAAACAAGATCACCGAAGCCGGATTTGATATCAAACCGGGCGATCATCCGATTGTACCCATTATGTTGTACGATGCAGTATTGGCGCAGAAAATGGCGGCTCGTTTATTGGAGGAAGGGATCTACGTAATTGGATTTTTCTATCCGGTGGTAGCAAAGGGGCAGGCCAGAATTCGTGTTCAATTAAGTGCTGCCCACGAGCAAGCACATCTCGACAAAGCTATTGCTGCCTTTATTAAAGCAGGGAAAGAGCTCGGTGTACTAAAGTAGGATGGTTACCTTTGCCCGAAAGTTTATCGGGATGCGTTACCCCTCTTTTATTGCCCTTGTATTATTGCTGAGTTCCTGCACATTCAATGCAGTAGAGCAGGATTCCAAGTTGGAGAACTATTTCCAGGAAAATAACCTGAATGGTTCCTTTGCTATCATGGATAATGGAACAGGGCGCTTTACCGTACATAATCTGAAGCGGTTCAGAGACAGCAGTTATTTACCTGCCGGTACATTTAGCATTGTACATGCATTGATTGGACTACAGACCGGACAGCTTACAGGGGTACCCTCTCTTTCTGTTGATAGTATGCCGGTATTAGAAAAAAAGGGCGCGCAGGCCTGGATGGATTCGCTAGGGTATGGCGCCCGCAACGATAAAGAGCGCTTCAAGATCAATAAGATTGATTCTTTCTGGATGGATAATTCCTTACAAGTTACACCCGATGCGCAGTTAGGATTAATCAAGCAACTGTATTTTGGACAGCTTCCCTTCTTTAAAGCCTATCAAGAAACGGTTAAAAAAGCCTTGGTTCAGGAGGATAATACACTTTACCGATTGGGATACAAAACAGGTGTGGGAACTTTAAAAAGTGGAAATCAAATCGGATGGGTCGTAGGATGGGTAGAAGAGAACAATCATGCCTACTTTTTTGTTTTAAATCTTGAATCCAGTGCACCACCAGAAAATTGGTCAACTGTTTTAGTAAGCCATGTAAAAAATATCCTGAAAGGCCAGGGCTTTTTTGAAGGAAATCGATAATCAACGCATTTGTCATGCAAGCTTATTGTCAGTCACAAACACAATACAAACGATTAATCACACGCGAGGTTCGTGTTGGAAATTTACTCTTGGGGAATGGTCATCCGATTCGGGTGCAGACCATGACTACCACAGACACGATGGATACCCTCGCCACAGTGGAGCAAGCTATTCGGTGTATTGAAGCAGGTGCGGAACTCGTGCGTATCACGGCCCCTTCCATAAAGGAAGCAAATCAATTACAAGTTATCAAGGACGAACTTAGGAAAAGAGGGTATGACACCCCCTTAGTTGCGGATATTCATTTTACACCCAATGCAGCGGAGATCGCAGCACGTATTGTAGAGAAAGTACGCGTGAATCCAGGAAATTATGTTGACAAGAAAAAGTTTGAGCAATTAGAATACACAGATGCAGAATACGCAGAGGAAATTGAGCGTATTCGGGAGCGCTTTACACCACTGGTAAAAATCTGTCGTGAACATGGAACCGCTATGCGTATCGGCACCAATCATGGTTCGCTCAGTGATCGTATCATGAGTCGGTATGGAGACACACCGATTGGTATGGTGGAGAGTGCGATGGAGTTTTTACGAATAGCACGTGAAGAGGATTTTCATAATATCATTTTGAGCATGAAGAGCAGTAATCCGCAAGTGATGGTGCAAGCCTATCGGTTGCTGATCAGAACCATGTATGATGAATTTGGCGAAGTATATCCGTTGCATTTAGGGGTAACTGAAGCGGGAGATGGTGAGGACGGGCGAATTAAAAGTGCCGTTGGAATTGGAACATTATTAGAGGATGGTATTGGCGATACTATTCGGGTTTCCTTGACAGAAGATCCTGAATTGGAGATACCAGTTTGTAGAGACATGGTTAAAAGATATTCCTCTGTAGTGGAGCCTGCCGCTGTTCCTCCCATTGAAACTTTACCTTACAATCCAATGGCCTATAACCGAAGAGACAGTTTTTCGGTGGAGCGAATAGGTGGTTCACAGGTTCCTGTAGTAATCGCAGACCTCAGCACTATTGAAGAAATTACGCCTGCGCATCTACAAAGTGTAGGGTATACCTATGATGCCAATACAGACAAATGGTCCATTGCAGATACCGCTGCTGATTTTATATTCACGGGTACCCAATTACTCAATTTTGAACTACCGGGTACACTACGCGTCATGGTTTATCCCGCTACCTGGAAGGCAGCTAATTCTAACTCCTACGTTCCTGTATTTGAATACATGCAATATGTAGAAAGTCAATCGCATCATGATTCGCTCAATTTTGTATTGATGGATTGTTACAGTGATCCGGATCGAAAAGTGCTTCAACTCTATCTGAATGCCATTCGTCAAGACAAGACGGCCGTGCTTTGTTTGAGTAGTTTGAACAAGAATGCCATGCAGTCGGTCAGACGTATGTTCTCTGAATTGCATTTGAATCAAGTAAAAAATCCAGTGGTATTGATTTGTGATAGTCCCGGACAATCTCCTGACGAACATCTAATTCATTTTGCTACCGAAACAGGCGGATTATTACTCGATGGCATGGGAGATGGAATTTGGTTAGGATACCAGCCAGCGGCATCTGTGGAACAACCCCAGGTAAAAGGAAGAACTTATTTGCCGGTAAAAGATATTTATCAGTTTACCAATAATACCGCATTTAGTATTCTGCAAGCAACCCGTACCCGCATCTCAAAAACCGAGTATATCAGTTGCCCCAGTTGTGGTCGCACGCTATTTGACCTGCAGGAAACCACGGCGCGTATACGAGCGGTTACGCATCATCTCAAGGGAGTTAAGATTGCAATCATGGGTTGTATTGTTAACGGCCCTGGCGAAATGGCCGATGCTGATTTTGGTTATGTGGGAAGTGGTCCCGGAAAAATTACTTTGTACAAGGGTAAAGAAATTGTAAAACGAAATGTGGACAGTGCCGTAGCCGTAGATCAATTGATTGAGCTGCTCAAAGAGAGTGGTGTCTGGATTGAAAAATAATCGCATGCGTAAACTAATTTGGATTCTTGTTTTTGTAGTGGTATTGCTGTTTCACCTGGCAGGGATCATTCATGAAATTTCCTGGTTGGCCAAACTAACCAAACCCCTATTGATTCCAGTGTTAGGCTATTTTCTATGGGACATAACGTATGGGATCAAAAATCGATTGATCACGTTGTTTCTGGTTGCACTCTTATTCTCCTGGTGTGGGGATTTATTATTGATGAATACAGCAGAGCCTTCCTTTTTTCTATACGGCTTACTCTGTTTTCTGCTAGCACAACTCTGTTACAGTTATTTTTTCTATCGCATCATGGGGCAAGAGAAAATCAAGTTCAGTTGGCTATTGTTCTTTCCGGTGGTGATTTATTATGCTGTCTTACTGAGCTGGCTGGCTCCACAGCTGGGTGAAATGAAAATCCCCGTAATGATTTACGGAGCGGTGATTAGTCTCATGTTACTATTGGCCCTTCATTTATTATATATGCCTGCTGTTCGTGCAGGACGCTTGTTTGCTGCCGGGGCTATTTTTTTTGTGGCCTCCGACACGGCTCTTGCTATTAATAAGTTTAGTACGCCATTTCCGCATGCAGCATTGGTAATCATGATCACGTATGGGCTGGCTCAGTTTTTTCTAACCTACGGTGCCATGCAGTTTATACTTCGTGAAAAATCACGTCACTCTCTTTTTTAATTTATGCGGGAAACAGATTTTTTAGTGATTGGCTCTGGTATTGCAGGATTGACGTTTGCCCTAAAATGTGCCAAGGAATTTCCTGACCGAAAAGTATTGGTGATTACAAAGGCCACGGCCGACGAGACCAATACCAAGTATGCGCAAGGGGGTATTGCGGTCGTGAGTGATACGCTCCACGATAGTATCGAGCAACATGTGCAGGATACGCTCATTGCCGGCGATGGGCTTTGTGACGAAAAAATGGTGCGCTTATTAGTGAGTGAAGGACCTGCACGCGTGGAAGAGATCATTGAATGGGGGGCTCGATTTGATAAGGATAAAGATGGAGAATTTAAAAAAGGAAGGGAAGGGGGGCATTCGGCACATCGCATTTTACATCATAAAGATGTAACCGGGCTAGAGATGGAACGTGCCTTGTTGGACGCCGTAAAATCTTTTTCCAATATTGAATTGATCAAACATTGTTTTGTTATTGATTTAATCACACAGCACCACCAAGGTTACCTGGTAACCAAGTCTACACCGGATATTACTTGTTACGGAGTATATGTACTCAACCGGGAAACTAATACGATCGATAAAATTCTTTCTCGTGTTACGCTACTGGCTACGGGTGGCGTAGGGCAGGTTTACCGAACTACTACCAACCCTTCTATTGCTACCGGCGATGGCGTAGCTATGGTATATCGT
>BJGL01000060.1 GCA_014190475.1 Bacteroidota bacterium | reverse complement strand
ATATGCATCTCTTTCATTCTTGTAGTCAGGCGATCCATTCGCTCTTCACGTTGTGATCCGCCTACAATTTCTCCAATACCAGGAGCCAATATATCCATGGCGGCTACCGTTTTACCATCTTCGTTTTGGCGCATGTAAAATGCTTTGATAGCAGCAGGGTAATTAGAAAGTATAACCGGTTTCTTAAAATGTTTTTCTACCAGGTAACGCTCATGTTCACTTTGTAAATCCATCCCCCATCCGGTTATTGGATATTGAAACTTCTTTTTCTTATTATGATTACTCTCGCGTAAAATATCAATTGCCTCTGTATACGTGATTCGCTCAAATTGATTGTCGATTACAAATCGGAGTTTATCCAATAAGCCCATTTCGCTGCGCTTATCCTGCGGCAATTGTTTTTCTTCCTCTGCTAAACGCTGATCTAAAAACTGAAGATCCTCCGCGTTATTTTCCATAGCATAGCGAATGATATACTTGATAAACTCCTCTGCGAGATTCATGTTGTCTTCTAAATCATAGAACGCCATTTCGGGTTCTATCATCCAGAACTCAGCCAAGTGTCTGGCTGTATTGCTATTCTCTGCACGAAACGTAGGACCAAACGTATAGATCTCTCCAAAAGCAGTGGCGCCAAGTTCGCCCTCCAATTGACCACTCACGGTTAAGTTAGTAGAGCGACCAAAGAAATCTTCTTTATAATTAATTGAGCCGTCTTCATTTTTTGGCGCTGTTCCATCCATAGGCAAGGTGGTAACGCGGAACATTTCGCCCGCACCCTCTGCATCGCTTGCGGTGATGATAGGAGTATGTAAATAGATAAATCCTTTTTGATTGAAGAACTGGTGCACGGCAAAAGCTAGTGCATGACGAACGCGAAACACCGCACCAAAAGTATTGGTACGAAAACGGAGGTGTGCTTTTTCTCTTAAAAACTCTAATGAGTGTTTTTTGGGTTGAAGCGGATATTTTTCTGCATCAGAATCCCCCAGCACATCAATCGAGGTGGCTTTGAGATCCATCTTTTGTCCTTTACCAAGCGAGGGTTCAACAACACCCTGCACACGGAGTGAGGCAGAGGTAGTGATTCGCTTGAGGAGTTCGTCTGGAAATTTTCCTAACTCAAGCACCACTTGTAAATTATTATTGGTGCTTCCATCGTTCAAGGCTATAAATTGGTTATTGCGAAATGTACGCACCCAACCCATTACAGTCACCTGCTGACCCGCGGGCTCCTGCCCCAGCAACTCATTAATCTTGATCCTTTTATTGAACATGCACCCAAGCTTTGAGGGACAAAGGTAAGTCCTGAACACAGAGCGGCTTACAAAGAAGGAATGAAAAAATTTTTAGGATTCTCGATTTTGCTGTAGTATTGCAGTAGCAAACGGCCGTTGCGGCCATCTTTTCCAAGCCCTATCGTAATACCTAACTTTTTATCCCCTGAACGAATTGCTCGTTCCATTTTCTCCGACAAATTTCAATCACTAAAAAAACAAGAATGCCAGTTTCTAACGACGAAAACAAACCGAAAAGAAGAGGAAGACCCCGTAAAGAAGACAAACCTGAAGAAAAAGCCCCCGAGAAAAGCCCCTCCGCTGCACCTGCTGTGGAAACACCGGCTGCTCCTACCAAAACAGAATTGCTAGCACAAACTATCCTAGAAAATACGCCTGAGCCAGGTGCTCCTGTAGAAAATGCCCCCCAGCGTTTTCAGCCAGCACCTCGGAAAGAACCCGTTTTTACCGTTGAGTTTGACGGAATGATCATGGGCGAAGGCGTGTTGGAAATGATGCCCGATGGATATGGATTCCTTCGTTCATCAGATTATAATTATCTATCCTCCCCCGATGACGTTTACGTTTCCCCCTCGCAGATAAAAATCTTTGGCTTAAAGAGCGGTGATACTATCTATGGACCCGTTCGTCCTCCCAAAGAAGGAGAAAAATATTTTGCTCTTTTAAAGGTTGACCTATTAAATGGAAAAAGCCCAGATGAGGTAAGAGACCGTGTTCCTTTTGATTATCTAACACCGCTTTTCCCCTTTGAAAAATTAAATCTGTTTACTACGCCTTCTGATTATTCCACCCGCATCATGGATTTGTTTACTCCGATTGGTAAGGGACAACGTGGATTGATTGTGGCACAACCCAAAACAGGTAAAACCATGTTGTTGAAAGCAGTGGCTAATGCCATTGCAGCCAACCATCCGGAGTGTTATTTAATGGTAGTGCTGGTGGATGAAAGACCTGAAGAGGTAACCGATATGGAAAGAAGTGTAAGAGCGGAGGTGATTGCTTCAACTTTTGATGAGCCTGCAGAAAAACACGTAAAGGTTTCTACCATGGCATTGAATAAAGCAAAGCGCCTGGTAGAATGCGGACATGACGTAGTAATTCTATTAGATTCAATAACACGTTTAGCACGTGCACACAATACCGTAGCTCCCGCATCTGGTAAAGTATTATCAGGAGGTGTGGAAGCCAATGCCATGCAAAAACCAAAACAGTTTTTTGGCGCCGCTCGTAAAATTGAAAACGGTGGTTCACTTACCATCATCGCAACCGCACTGGTAGACACGGGCAGTAAAATGGATGAGGTGATCTTTGAGGAATTCAAAGGAACGGGTAACATGGAATTACAATTGGATCGTAAACTATCCAACAAGCGTATTTATCCAGCTATCGATCTTACATCATCCTCTACTCGTCGTGACGATCTGTTATTGGAGCCTGCGGTATTACAACGAATGAACCTGCTTCGTGTATTTCTTACCGATATGAATACAGAAGAAGCCATGCGTGAGTTGCAAAACAGAATGAAGGGCACCAAGAACAATGAAGAGTTTTTGGCATCCATGAATAAATAAATATACAGGGGACTGCGGTCCCCTTTTTTTATATGCCGGCCCAGCGGATTGATATAGAACAATTTCTTTCTTTAGCCTTGTTGCATCCTGTTTTAGATGTGAGAAGTCCTGGCGAATACAAACACGCACATATACCGGGCGCACATTCGTTTCCGCTATTCACAGATGAAGAAAGAAAAATTGTGGGTACTACTTACAAACAAAATAGCAGAGAAGAGGCCATCAAAGTTGGACTTGACTTTTTTGGTCCTACGCTAAAACAACGTGTGATAGAGGCAGAGCGAATTGCTAGTGGAAATAAAATACTATTAGTACACTGCTGGAGAGGAGGAATGCGAAGCGCCGCTATTAGTTGGTTGTTGGATCTGTATGGTTTTAAAATTTATACACTAGCAGGAGGATACAAAGCTTATCGTAATTGGGTACTAGCGCAGTTTAAAAAAAATTATTCATTTCAATTAATTGGTGGGTACACAGGATCTGGAAAAACTGAACTACTAGGTGCTTTAAAAAAGAGGGAACAGTTAATTGTGGATCTGGAAGAACTGGCGGGTCATAAAGGATCGGCGTTTGGAAACATTGGTCTTCCGCCTCAGCCTGGTCAAGAACAATTTGAAAACTGCTTGTCAATAGCCTTGTATAGTTGCCTACAAGCAAGCGCATCCACACCAATTTGGCTGGAAGATGAATCACAGCGTATTGGCACAGTCAATATTCCCAATGACCTGTGGAATACTATGCGAAAATCTCCTGTTTATTTTTTAGATATTCCCTTTGAAAAGAGATTGGAACATATTGTAGAGGAATATGGACAACTCGATCAAGAAGCGGTAGTTGCGGCAATAGGACGAATCACCAAAAAATTAGGACACCTGCAAGCCCAGCAAGCCATTGATTTTTTCCGAGAGAACAATACTGTTGAAAGCTTTTCAATTTTGTTACGCTATTACGATAAGCTTTATGCAAAATCTTTACAAAACCGTGAGGGGCTTGATAAACTATTAACCGCTATTCCTGCTGAGCAAACAGGTGCTGCAAATCTAGAAAAGTTACTTTCCATCAATAAAGTATAGGATGAATACGGAACCAATTAAACTAACTTCTTTCTCACATGGCGCAGGTTGTGGCTGTAAAATTGCTCCTAAAGTATTAGAAGAAATATTGCACACGAACCTTGCTTTACCCGACAATAAAAATTTATTGGTGGGCAATCATAGCAATGATGACGCAGCTGTATATGATTTGGGAAACGGCACTGCATTAATTTCAACTACTGATTTTTTCACTCCCATTGTGGACGATCCTTTTTTATTTGGAAAGGTAGCAGCGGCTAATGCCATTAGCGATGTATATGCAATGGGTGGAAAACCCTTATTGGCTATTGCAATTTTGGGATGGCCTGTTGAAAAAATAGCAGCATCGCATGCACAACGAGTAGTTGAAGGGGGTCGAACCAGTTGTGCAGCAGCTGGAATTCCATTAGCAGGCGGACATAGTATTGATTCACCAGAACCTATTTTTGGTTTGGCGGTTACCGGAATTGTGCCAATAGAAAATCTGAAAAAGAATAATACCGCAAAAGCGGAAGATCTATTGTTACTCACGAAACCTTTAGGCGTGGGTATTCTTGCCACTGCAGAAAAAAGAGGAGTGTTACAAGAAGCGGATCGAGCTACGCTACACCAACAGTTAACACAGCTCAACTCCATAGGGGAAGAACTTGGGAAAATAAAAGGAGTGAACGCCATGACAGATGTAACCGGATTTGGTTTGATGGGACACGTGCTGGAAATGGCAGGCGGCAGTGGTTGCAGTGCTATTATCGATTATGCCAATGTGCCCTTGATCGAAGGGCTGCAATCGTATATCAGTCAACGCATCAGCCCCGATGCTACGCCTCGCAATTGGAATGCGTATAGTAGCAAAGTAAAGTTTGAAAAAGGGGTAAATGTGATGGAAGCCTTTACGGTTCTTCCCGATCCACAAACCAACGGAGGATTATTAATAAGCTGCAATCCCGAATCACTGAAAGAGGTACAGGCGTTGTTACAAGCAAATGGACTTGGTGCACACATCAATCCAATAGGAAAAATTACCGCGAAAGCTGAAGTACCGCTTTTAGTAAGATAAAGGCTAGAAAACCAAATTCTCTTTGTTCTTCACTTGTTCAACCGGAAGCTCCGCTACTAATTGAACAGGAGGAATAGTGCGAATAATTTGAATCGTTTGTTGAATAGAGGCATCACTCACTTCGTCCTCACGCATTAACCACAAAAAATCAAGGTGTTTGAATTCGGGCAATAGAAATTCGCCATCAAACTTATTATTGTAAATATAATGCTCGAGGGAGCCGGTAGGTTCTTTGTATTCATATACTGCAAAAGAATACTGGCGTTTTTTATAAATCCGTTTGATCTCTAATTCATTGATTCGAAAATCAAGACCGATTGAGTTATTGAGATGCCAACAAAATTGATATCCGCGAATAGGGGCTACAATTCCCAATAAGCGCGTGCCTTCAAAGAAAGCCTCGGTGATAAGAGAATTGTCTAGGACCAGTTTTGTGGTGCGTTCTGCCATAACGAGTGTATTCTAAGTTACAACGAACTTCTGCAAAACAGACGCCCCTTTAAAATTGAATCTCGACAGTAAACTTTTCGGAACCGCGCTGATAGATCACCGTTGTTTTATCGCCCTTTTTAAATCGCCCCAATGTTTGCATATAGGACTCCATTGAGCTTACCCGATAATCGCCAATTTGAAGCACAATATCGCCCGCCTTCAAACCGGCTTTTTGTGCTGCTCTTCCCTCGGTAACACCATCGGCACGAACACCGTTTCCGCTATAGGTGTAGTCTGGCATAATTCCCATCGAAACACTAAATCTTGCAGTAGTAGTGGTTTGTGCTTCACGTGTTTTTAGAAACGCCAGCTTCCCCTTTGCATTGGCACCTTCCACCACTTGGCGAACATGTTTTACTATTTGCACCATACCCTTGTAGTTTATTCTGTCCGCATCATCGGTGGGTTTGTGATAATCCGTATGTAACCCGGTAAAATAAAATAGCACAGGAATGTCTTTTCGATAAAAAGAAGTGTGATCGCTTGGGCCCGATCCGCTGGAATCAATTTTTATGGAAAGCGCTTTTTCGTTTTTAGATAGTGGCTGATTATTTACTAAAGAAGCCCAGGTAGGAGAAGTACCAAATCCCCCAATAGTAACCGAGCGGGTGCTATCGTTCATTCGACCCACCATATCCATGTTGATCATATAATTAACCGAACCGAGCGCAATAGTAGGATGATCCGTAAAATATTTTGAACCATACAAACCCAGCTCTTCTCCAGAAAACGCAATAAATAAATAATTGTTTGTTTTTGCAGAGGATTGTTTCAAAACGCGAGCCAATTCAATTAACGCCGCCGTTCCGCTGGCGTTATCATCCGCGCCATTGTGTATCGCAGCCTCTTTTTTCTCGTAGCGCGAGTTTCCATCTTCTCCATAACCAAGATGATCAAAATGCGCTCCTATAATCACTGTAGTGTTCGCTTTATTATCTATCCATCCAATTACGTTTGAGCCCGAGCGCAATTTTTCGCCAAGTTGAACAGTTCCGTTAAAATTAAAAACCCCCTCCTCGTCTTCTTTTGTTATTCCATTTATAATATCGTTGCTTACGTAAAGAACCGGGATATCTACAGTGGGTGATTTATCTTTTCCGTTAAAAGACAGCTTATCTTCTTTTTTACCGCCATTATACCAAATCAAAGCGGTGGCACCCTTGCTTTTTGCGGTTTTACTATAGTCGTAAATATATCCGGCCAAATCAAAATGCGGATTGTTGGCATTATCCTCCAATACCACATCAATATCCATCAACCAGGGTGACCCTATTTCACGTAATCCTGTTGTGGCGGTTCCGGTAACCGAACCATTAGCGCTGTAGGGGAAGGCAAAAAACTCTTTATTGATGATTAATGTTTTTGTAGCGGCTGCACCTTCTGAAAAAGATTTGGTGATGGTTAGCATGGTGCCTTCTTTTATTTCTTTTCCTTCATTAACAGAAAAAGGCTGATAGAATTGATCCGTTCCTTTAGGCTCCAATCCAACTTTTTGAAACTGTTGAGCTATGTAGCCCATTGCTAATTTTTCGCCCGCCGTTCCTGTTCGGCGGCCCTCCAGCTTATCGTCTGCCAAAAAAGAAACGTGGGCTCGCAGGCTGGTTTCAATTTTTGGGAAATTGCCTGTGTTTTTTGAGATAGCGCAGGCGCTGATCAAAAGGGCGAGAAGCGGGAGGTAGAACCTGATTTTCATCGTATAAAGTTGATTGCGGACTGCAAAGTTATTCGGTATTCCATGGAAATCAAGAGGTACTTCCTATTTCGTAAATCAATTTGATGGGGTCTGTCTACTTTTGCCTCCTTATAATTCCACGGTGGGAGCTTCGGTTAGTCATATCGCCCTTGTTGGCAATCCAAACAGCGGAAAAAGTTCACTTTTTAACCGCCTGACAGGGCTGCGCCAGCAGGTGGGTAATTTTCCTGGGGTAACTGTTGACAAAAAAACGGGTACTGCCCAGGTGGGTAAACACGAGGTAAACTTTATCGATTTACCCGGAACCTACAGCTTGTACCCAAAAAGAATGGATGAATGGGTAACCTATCGGGTGGTTATGGGCGAAGACGCAGAGATAAAACCCGATTTAATTGTTGTAGTGGCCGATGCCAGCAACCTAAAACGGAATCTCCTTTTTTGTACACAGTTGATTGATCTGAAACAACCAGTGGTCGTAGCGCTTACCATGATGGACCTGGCCCGACAAAAGGGAATTCGAATTAACCTAACTGAGCTTGAAAGAGAGCTGGGGGTTCCTGTGGTAGCAGTAGATGCAAGAAAAGGAAAGGGAATCAACAATCTTCAAAAAGCAATTGAGCTAACTATCGAGGGTGCATATAAAATACCCGTGCGCGATTTTATCGATAATCGTTCGCTGGCGGCTATCCCCATAGAAAAAATTAAGGAAGAAATTGCGGGCGTAGGAGATTATAAAGCCATTCACCTGCTCACCAATCACGAATCCTTTGGATTT
>BJGL01000059.1 GCA_014190475.1 Bacteroidota bacterium | reverse complement strand
TTTGAAGCGGATAAAATCGGTTAGCCCAAACATTTTACTATTTACGATACTGACGATGACAAGAGTGTACTCAAAGCAGTGATCAATGATTTGAATCTGGATGACAAGCACTATAAACCCAATGTGGTCTATAATCGAATTTCTTCAGCTAAGAATGCATTGATTGGGCCGGCGGAGTATAAAACGGATTATGCTATTCAGCAGGAAGATATTCGAGCTAACCGTCCTGCCATTGGACAGATTTATGAAAATTATGTAAAGCGTTGTTTCCGAAACGGGGCCATGGATTTTGATGATCTCTTATTAAAATTTTACGAACTGCTTCGCACCATTCCCGAGTGTTTATCTCGCTACCAACATAAGTTTAAATACATCCTGATTGATGAGTATCAGGATACCAATCCGGCTCAGTATGAGATCATAAAATTGTTGGGGGCACTCCACGAAAATGTTTGTGTGGTAGGAGACGATGCACAGAGTATTTATAGTTTCCGTGGTGCTACCATTCAGAACATTTTACAGTTTCAAAAAGATTATGATAATGTAAAAGTGGTCAAGCTGGAACAGAACTATCGTTCTACCCGTAGCATTTTAGATGTAGCCAATGAGGTGATCAGTCATAACAAGGGGCAGATTGAAAAAGTATTGTTTACGGAGAATGCAGAAGGGGAGAAAATTAAATTAGTTCGCACCCTCACGGATAACGACGAAGGAAAGTTTATAGCTGATTCCATCCAAGAACAAAAACTACGACATCATTACGCTAACAAGGAATTTGCTATTCTATACCGGACTAATGCGCAGAGCCGTGCCTTTGAGGAATCGCTTCGCCGCATGGCTATTCCTTATACGATTTATGGGGGCATTAGTTTCTATCAGCGGAAGGAGATCAAGGATATGGTGGCGTACTTGCGGTTGATTGTTAATCCGCGTGATGAAGAAGCGCTCAAACGAATTATTAATTATCCTACCCGGGGTATTGGAAAAACTTCGCTCGATAAATTATTGTTACTCTCCAATGAAAAGGATTGTTCTACCTGGGAAATTCTCTTGCAGGCGCGTGAGCATGGATTCAGGGCTGGTACGTTAACAGTGCTTGAAGATTTTGTGACCATGATCAAAAGTTTTGCCAGCATGCTTGAAAAAAGCAATGCCTATGATGTGGCGTTTCATGTAGGTAAACAAACGGGTTTGGTCAAAGAATTATTTAATGACAAAAGCACAGAGGGAATTCAACGCTACGAGAATATTCAGGAATTACTCAACTCAATCAAGGAGTGGACTGAAAGCCCGGATAATGAGGATGGCGAACTCGTAGATAAAAGTCTGGGCGCCTATCTCCAACAAATCACTTTGCTCACCGATGCCGATGAAAAGGATGTAGATGCAGACACAGTGAAATTGATGACCATTCACGCTGCAAAAGGTCTTGAATTTTCCTGCGTATTTGCTGCAGGTCTTGAGGAATTATTATTCCCTAATGCCATGGCTATTAATACGCGGGAGGAATTAGAGGAAGAACGCAGATTATTTTATGTGGTGATTACGCGGGCCAAACAGAAACTTTGGATCACTTATGCCAATACGCGTTATCGATTTGGTCAATTGGTACAGAATGAACCCAGTCGTTTTTTAGAGGAATTGCCTGCCGCTGCGCTGGACAGAAGTTTTGCAGGAACAAAAACAATTCCCAGCAGACCTTCGCAATCCAATTGGGGCGGATATGGTCCTGGACGAACGCGTGAAAGCAAGCCAGAACGTACTTCAGGCAGTGGTTCGTCCGAAAAACCATCTTACCTGGCTCCTAAACCTTCTGTCAATAAGGTTGTTGAACATGTACCTAGTCCCGGGTTCGAACCCAGTGATATGACTGAATTGGAAGCGGGCCAACGGGTGGAACATATGAAGTTTGGCTATGGTGAGGTAATTAAAGTGGAGGGTTCAGCACATAACCCGATTGCCACGGTTCGTTTTGAAAATAACGGAGAGAAAAAAATTATGCTCAATTACGCCCGCCTTCGCATTGTAAAATCTTAATCTGATTCAAATGGAACAGGAGCAAGGCTGGGATCCCGAGGTGAGTGCTTTTTTTATTCGCATTATTAATGCCATAGCCATCACATTATTTTGGATGCTGACGGCTTCCACTATTGGATTATATGCAGGACTGGCTATACCGGGAGAATTCCCAATTTGGGTAACGGTCTTGTATTATTTGCTCTTGGTCTTATCCTTTGTAGCCTTGATACGTTACTTGAGAAACGCCTGGAAAAAACACCACAAGTAATTTTTGCATTTAACTGCTGTGATCAGATACAATTACCCAGCTCCCATTGATTTTTCGAAGTAGTAAAGTATAGTGACCACTTGCATCACCGATACTTCTTTTCAAATACCATTTTCCGACTACCTCATAATAGCGGGGTGATAATTTTTTTACCACCAGGATGGTAAATTGCAGTTTACCCATGGCGGCGGTGTCTGGATAACCACGCTTGTAATTGGCTAGGGTATTGTTCCAGCCATAGGTGATACCGGATTTCCCAATGAAGCGTAAAGAGTCATTTTCCCAATAGCCTTTCATGAACCCTTGAAGATCTCCCTTATTCCAAGCGGCTGTTTGGGTATCGAGTAATTTGAGAATAGCACGGGCATTTTTGTCTTGAGTAAACCCGGTGGAGCTACAGAGAATACAGATCAGTATAAGGAGTAGGATACGCATACCCTAAGATAACACCCTTATGGCATTTTTTCTCAGTGATCGCAATCGTCGTGGTGTGCGTGATTGTGCACGCGGCAGGAGCGATGATTTTGAATATGCGCTCCGATAATGAGTATTACCGCAGGAATCAACAACCAAAATTGAACGGTCAGAAATACCTGTTTTAAAGCCAATAGAGCAATCCCTGCGCTAAATAGTAACCAAGGCTGCAGCCGGTGATGATGTTTTTTGTAGCCGTGGTACAAAGAGTAGCTCCCAATTACAAAGGCCAGCACTATCATTCCGATTTCAAAAACCAGATTATGAATGATGTTGATTCCAAAAAGCGGGAGGCTGGTCAGAAAAAGGGGTAGTAGGGCACAGTGAATGGCACAGGCTATAGAAGCGCTGATCCCCAAGGCATCCCAGTTGATTCGGAGTTTCATGCTTTGCAAATTTACAAAAAAGCAACAAGGTTGCAAAAATGAGTTCGTACTTTTGCACCACAATTGTTCCTATGTCCAAAAAAGGGTGGTTTTATACGGCGTTTTTTGTTTGTCTTGCGTTGGGCTTTTATGCCGTGCTGGCGGTTAGTATCCCCGGTTTTACAAAAAGAGGAGTTCCACCCGTGAGTTATATCCGCCCTTTCCAATTTATCACACAGGATGGGCAACCCTTTACACAGGAAAACGTAAAGGGTAAAGTGTTTGTAGCCGCCTACTTTTTTACTACCTGCAAAGGAATTTGTCCACGGATGAACTACAACCTGAAAACCGTGTATGATCAATTAAAGGACGAACCTGATTTTTTATTGTTGTCGCATACCTGTGACCCAGAAACGGACTCGGTGCAACAATTAAAAAAGTATTCAGACTCATTGGGAATTGATACCCGAAAATGGATTTTTTTGACGGGATCAAAGGATAGCTTGTACAATATGGCTCGCCTCAGCTATACTATTGATGATCCCGCTAACAATGTAAAATCGATCGAGGACGATTTTTTACATACACAGTTTTGGGCCTTGGTTGATCGAAACGGCGATGTAAGAAAAATTTATGACGGCCTGGATGATCGTGAGGTAAAAGAATTAGTCAATGAGGTGCGTAAATTATTGAAGGACGATCCTAATTTTAAGTAATGGCGGTTCGTAAGCAAATAGAATCTACGCTCTCTGTTCAGGAACCTTTAAAACGAAAGGGGCTGAGTGTTACGGATAGTCGTAAAAAGATTCTCCAACTCTTTATGCAGCAAAAGGGTGCGCTCTCTCATGGGGACATCGAGAAAAAAGCAGGTGCTACCTTTGATCGAGTTACTATCTACCGCACCCTTCAAACTTTTTTAGATAAGGGAATTATTCATGCTATTCCCAGTGCAGACAATGCAGTTCGTTATGCACTTTGTCAGGACGAATGTGGTCCTGGTCACCACCACCATCAGCATATTCACTTTATCTGCGGTCGTTGCAAGCAAACTTTTTGTCTTGACGATATTGTAACGCCTGATCTTCATCTACCAAAAGGGTATCAATCTCAGGAGATTGATGTGCTGGTAAAAGGAATTTGCAAACAGTGCAGTCCTGCTTCCAAACGGGCCTAATTATCAAGAATCCTTATTGGGGAGCTGATTTCTTTTTTTCTACCATTGACTAGGCTCATTCTCATTCGCGTTGTAGCTACCTACTTTGAGTTACTATGCGACTTTATTCATATTCTTTCTTCTTACCCTTTCTACTCGTGCTGTGGGGCTGTAGTTCTTCTTCGAAAATCACCAGCTCCTGGCGTTCGCCCGATAGGGCTACTCTTTCTTTTAAAAAAGTAGTGGTATTAGGCCTAATCAGAGATGCAGACCGCACTATACGAGAGGAGATGGAGCAATACCTGGCTTCTGCACTTCGGAATCGGGGTCAATGGGCCGAGTGCGCTTGTGAATTGTATGGACCGAAAGAGTTTGACCAATTAAATGAACAACAGGCCATTGAAAAACTAAAAAGCAAAGGGGTAGATGCCGTATTGACCATTGTGTTACTGGATAAAACAAAGGAACGCTATTATGTGCCCGGGCATATGAATTACACGCCATATGGTTTTTATTATAATCGTTTTTGGGGCTACTCACGTGCCATTTATGGACGTATCTACTCTCCCGGGTATTATGTTACAGATACTAAATATTTCTGGGAATCTAACCTTTACGACTTATCTAGTGGCGAACTTCTTTATTCTTCACAGAGCCAAAGTTTTGATCCACCCAATGCTGCTGCTATGGGAAAAGACTATGGAAAATTGATTGTGGAGGATTTAGATAGTAAACGTGTTATTGCTTTTTCTGCAGTACCCACCAAAGTCCCCTGACATTGGATTTCCATTGGGGCAGTAGCCAAACTATTATGATTTCCTCTGCTAATTCTGCCATAGTGATAAAAGCCGCCCCATAAAACAAGGGATAGTTTATGTTTTCAAAGAAAAAGAAGGAGAGTAAGAAAATTCCTTGTGCCAGTGCAGCCAGTTTTGCCAGGTAAGTATGAAAACTGGTGATTCTTCCATAGCGATAAAGTGCAAATCCTGTTTGTAATAAAAACAGCATACCCAATGGCACAAGAATAGTCCATTCCTCAATGAAAAATCGGGGTTTTAAAAATCCAAGTCCCAGCATTGCTACTAATACAGTGAGATCGTCTCCTATCGAATCAAGTCGGGCTCCAAGGATGCTGGTTACTTTAAATGTTCTTGCTAAAACTCCATCAATTAAATCGGTAAAGAAACTGACGCCTAATAGCCACTTGAACAGTTCGTGTTCGCCCTTAAAAAGTAAAACAACCAGTAGCGGTGCGGTAATGATGCGGTAGAGTGTAATGCCATTGATTATGTAAAAGGCGAGTGATTCAGTTTTTTGGGACATGGGTTGTGTTTTCTTCCAATGATTGTAATAAGGAAAGCACCTGTAAATCGGTTATCTCCTCAAAGTTGTCGTAAAAACGTCCTACTCCAATAAAAGGATCCGGATCTGCACAGCTGATCAATTGATCAACTAATGGTTCAAGACGGGCTCTGGCCTGTAGCGAACAAACGGGTGTGGCAATTACAATTTCTGCAGGCTGTTTTTTTTGAATTGCCGGCAAAGCGGCCAATATAGTTCGCCCTGTAGCAATACCATCGTCAGTAATAATTACCGTTTTACCTGTCAGCGGAACCGGCGATTTGTTTCCTCTGAAAAGGGCATACCGGCTTTTCAATTGCTCTTGAATTCGTTTTGTTTCTGCTTGCAAGTATGTTTGCTCTACGGCTACATCGTTCTCAATTAAAATAAAATCAGGCCCAACGGCTCCAATGGCAAATTCGGGATTTCCTGGGGCGCCAATTTTTTTGGTCATTAGTAAATCAAGTTCCGCATGTAATTTTTTAGCAAGAATACATCCTACGGGTACGCCGCCTCGGGGAATAGCGAGTACCACTACATTTTGCTTATAGTAATCCTTTAGTAGAATCACTAATTGCATTGCGGCTTCCTGGCGATTTTTGAATAACATCTTTGCGTAGCTATCCAAGTTACCAGCAATGGGAGGTATTCCCAGTGAGGCTACTCACCTGTCCTATTGAGAGTGGTCAGTTGCCGCATCTGCAATCAGATCACGTATTACAACGGAGGCAGCAACAGATCCAAAGGTGGCGGGTAAGTAGGAAATAGTGCCGTAAGCTGATTTTTTGTAGTTCCGTCCATCGGTTAACATCAGACTTTCCCGAATGGGTTCCTCAGGAGAAAACACCACTTTCAGTCCCTTCCGTATACCATAACGGGTTTTAAGTTGTTTACGAATTTGCTGGGCAAAAGGGCAATTATAAGTTTTGGAAATATCCACTACTCGTAATCGTGTAGGATCAAGTTTGGCACCGGCACCCATGCTGCTTACCAGGGGAATTCCACTTTCCATAGCCATTTTGATAAAGGTGAGTTTTGGCGTAATACTGTCTATGGCGTCAATGATGTAATCTGGTTTATTGGCCAATTGTGATAGCACCATCTCCGGGTTTACAAAATCCTGCACCACGTTGAGTTCTAGCTCTGGATTAATAGCTAGCAATCGCTCTTTCATGATCAGCGCTTTGGATACTCCGTGGTTGGTAGCCAGCGCGGGTAATTGCCGATTTCTATTGGTAGGATCTACGGTGTCCCCGTCAATAATGGTCATTTTCCCTATGCCGCTGCGGGCAATGAACTCCGCTGCAAAGGAGCCTACGCCCCCAAGGCCCACGACCATTACATGGGAATTATTCAGGTGTAAAACTGCCTTTTCTCCTATGAGAAGCGTGGTGCGGGATAGCCAGGATCGGTCCATATTGCAAAGCAAGTGATTTGTAGGTTAGCAGAGAAATCAACATAGGTGGAAATAAATTTTCTCAATGAAATTTTTGGTAGCGGATAAAAAATCTATATTTGATATCGAAATATTTCCTAACCCATTAACATTCTAAATTTAGAAAAATGGCAACTAAGAAGAAAGCTAAAAAAGCTGCAAAGAAGCCTGCTAAAAAAGCCGCCAAGAAAAAGGTAGCTAAGAAAGCAGCAAAGAAGCCTGCGAAAAAGGCTGCAAAGAAAAAACCCGCTAAGAAAAAGTCTGCACGTAAGCCTAATGCGGCTTTCATGAAGGCATTGACTCCTAGCGCGGCACTTTCTGCTGTAGTAGGTTCTAAGGCGCTTCCTCGTACAGAAGCTGTTAAGAAGATTTGGGGCTACATTAAGTCCAAAAAACTTCAAGACAACAAAAACAGACGTATGGTTAACACCGATGCTAATCTGAAAGCAGTATTTGGTGGTAAAGGCCAGGTGTCTATGTTTGAAATTGCAAAGTACCTCGGTAAGCACCTGAGCTAAGCTTTTCAACTCATTTTTGAGAAAGCCATTCAGCAATGAATGGCTTTTTTCATTTGGGAAATATATATTGCTGTATAAGGTTTATACATCTATCCGATAGGGACACTAATACTTGTAGTGCTGCCTTTACCAGGTTCGCTTTTAATTTTTAACGATCCCTGATGAAATTTGATACGGGACTGAATGCTGTCCAGCCCAATTCCTTTTTTTATTTTTCGCTGGTCAAATCCACGTCCATCATCTTCATAGACCAGCAATAAATTCTTTTTATCAAAACGTAGCGATAAGTTTACTTGCTCTGCATCTGCATGCTTAAATGTGTTATTGAGCAGTTCTTGTATCACTCGGTAGATCATCCTTTTTTTACTTAAGTTCAAGTTGTAATCTTCTTGCGCCGGATAAATATCCAAGGAAAATGTAGGTCTTTTCATCACAGTACAGGAGTTGATCAATTCGCGAATTGACTCACGAAGCCCAATGTCTTTTAACTCTGGAGGAGCCAGTAACCGTGACAGGGTACGTACTTGTTGGATAGTATTTTGTAAGGC
>BJGL01000058.1 GCA_014190475.1 Bacteroidota bacterium | reverse complement strand
TGTTTCTATTTGATCTAAACGAATTTTAGTAACCGAAATCGAATTAATATGCAACATCCCGCTTTTGAAGAAGTAACCTTTCATCATCATACTGACGATGCAACGTTTAAAAAGAAAGTAAAGAACACAACCATCCTGCTTTCCATTTTAACCGTGGTTGAATTGGCCATTGGATTGATTATTTACAATATGCACAAGGGGGATGCTCCCAACGAATTGCTAGTGCTGATGTTCAAAGGGATGGTTTGTATCCTGACCTTGGCAAAAGCCTATTACATTGTTTCTGTTTTTATGCACCTGGGTGATGAAATTCGTAATATGATTATGACCATTGTGGTGCCATTGTTGTTGTTTATTTGGTTTATTGCTGCTTTCATTTGGGATGGTAACTCCTACAAGAACCTGCGCAATAAATACGATGCGCATTACAAGGAGTCCACTATGCCTACTAAACATTAGGCCTGAATAAAACTGCGTTATACGGAATTTTGATCGCGCTGATTGTTCCGCTACTTTCTTACTGGATTGTAGAGACAAACAGTCGTGATGCGATTATGCTACCCCGGCATTATTATCCGGACTCTGTCTATCAAACTACTAAACGAGGGAAAAGGGTAGTTGATACGGCCTGGCATCGGTTGGCGGATTTTACGCTCCAAAATCAACAAGGGAATAATGTAGGCTGGGAAGATTTATCCGGAAAAATCATCGTAGCTGATTTCTTTTTTACTCATTGTCCCACTATTTGCCCAGGCATGACGCAAAATATGAAGCGGTTGGCTGAAACCATTCATAATGGGAAACGAGTAGGCGATCGCACTAATCGCGATATTCATTTTCTTTCTTTTAGCATCGATCCGGAGCGCGATAGTTTGGCACGACTGCAATATTGGGCTAATCGTTTTCAAATCAATCCCGAAACCTGGTGGCTATTAACAGGCGATAAAAAATCGATCTATTCTTTAGCAATCGATGAAATGAAATTAGGGGTGGTTGACGGGGAAAATGTAGACACTAATTTTGTACACAGTAATAAGTTTGTTTTAATTGATATTAATAGACAGGTAAGGGGTTACTACAACGGATTGGATCCCGAAGATTTGTCTCAGTTACAACGGGATATTATTTTGCTGACCATGGAAAAAAATCCAAATCGGCGAAGTTTTTTCGAAGGAAAATTGACGGTGATGGCTATTTCTTTCCTGCTCGCTATGCTGGGTGTATTTTTATTGATGACTTTATTGAAAAAAAATAAATCATAGTATATGTTACAGCCCTGGTTAAATAAAAACGATAAACTGGCTAGTCGTTTGATCGTTATTTTCTCCTTGATTGTTTTTACCGCGGTGGTGGTGTTAGGGCGAATTAAATTAGACCTGGATCTTGGATTTAATGTCCATGTATTTGCTACTGCCAATGCTTTTATCAATGGTACCGTGGCTATTCTATTGGTAGCGGCACTATGGGCAGTGAAAACCAAGCAATATGCGCTTCATCGCAATTTTATGATGGCAGCACTTTTGTTATCAGTTATATTTCTGTTGAGTTATATCGCTCATCATTTATTAGCAGGGGAAACCAGTTTTGGTGGAACCGGCACTTTAAAGACAGTTTATTATATCATTCTTTTTACCCACATCCCATTGGCAGGGCTAATTCTTCCTTTTATTTTATTTACGGCGTATCGTGCATTGATCAGTGAATGGAGTGCTCACAAAAAATTAGCTAAAATAACCTGGCCCATTTGGTTTTACGTAGCAGTGACGGGGGTGTTGGTATATTGGCTGATCAGCCCCTACTATCAGTAATCTATAATTCCTTTAGCGGGTCCCAGAAATGTTTTTCAAAATCAATGATCTGGTCATTGATGACACGGATCTTTTCTTTTTCAAGTAACTCTTGCATCCGGGTAGGAGAGGGAAAATGATTTTTTCCTGATAGTTGTCCCAGTCTGTTTACAACTCGATGTGCGGGTACGGTTGGCGTTTGTCCATGACTGCTATTCATAGCCCAGCCAACCATTCTGGCTCCTGATTTTACTCCTAATGCTGCAGCAATGGCACCATAAGAAGTTACACGGCCCTTGGGAACTTGACGTACAATGTCCCACACCTGGTTAAAGAAATCATTTTCTGGTTGACCAGAGGGTAAGACCTTTTTCAACGAAGTTTTATGGGGTTTCGATCCCTTCATGACGTGCCAGTATTTCTTTAAAGGATTGATCTGTAGTTTCATTGCCAAGGGAGTCGGGCAGAGAAAAACAGCAATAATAAATTCGATTACTGCCCGCTATATCTAGCGACTCATAATGTGTTTTGATGGACAGACTGGGCTCTACGGCTCCTTGCCCATAAACATCTTCTGATTTTGTATGGATAGTGCACTGGTAGTGTGCAGCTACTAAACAGGTAAAGGCATAGAGGGCAGGACTATCAGTTTTGAGATGAATACGTCCGCCCGGGGTAAGAATTTTTTGATAGAGACGAAGAAATCGTGGATGTGTCAACCGCTTCTTTGCCTTAGAAAAACGTAATTGTGGATCAGGAAATGTGATCCATATTTCCGATACTTCCTGCGGCGCAAAAAAATCAGTAAGCTGCTCAATTTGTGCACGGAGAAATCGAACATTGGATAAGCCTTCGTCTAAGGCTTTACGTGCGCCTACCCAAATTCTATTTCCCTTGATATCAACACCTATAAAATTTCTCTCCGAAAATAAACGGCCTAATCCTAATGCATATTCACCTTTTCCACAGGCTAGTTCTAACGTAATGGGGTTTTTGTTTTCAAAGATGGTAGCCCAATTTCCAGCAGCCTCTTTAGGAAACTCTAACACATTCGGAAATGATTTGAGTTCCGCAAATCGAATCAATTTTTTCTGACCCATTTTAAAATTTTACTTGCAAGCCAAAACCAATAATTGATTTTGCCTGTAATCCTGGAGAGCTTTTTTTAGGGCCAAACAAACGTACATCATCGTCATAGATCAAATCTACATTCCAACTAAGAGCAAGATTTTTTCCAATCTTGGTTGTTAATACATTCGTGACAAATAGATCTATGTTTTGTGGCTTACGTTGATAATTAGAGAAAAGATCAATCCTGGCTTTATACAATACCTTTTTATTAAAATTCTTTTCAACAGTAAAGGTTCCAAAGGCACCAAATTGTCCGATGCTTTTTGAACCCGGTTTTACACCATACTCCCCACGATTAGATAGTGTTTCGTTGGTTACGATTACCCAACGGGCGGTAATGGGGGAGAAGAAAACAGAAAACTGTTTATTCGGTCTAAAGTCCAGTCCCTGGCTAAATATGATATAGCCAGGAGACATAAACGTGGAAGCAAAAGTTTTTACATTGTTAGGGTAAGTATAACCCGGTATAAATTGAGAACGTACGTTGAAGAGCGTAGCCAGATTTATTTTCTTATTCAGCGAATATCCATATTTGGAGATCAGGTCAAAACGATCATCATTCTTTCGGCTACCCAGTGAGGTGGTGTTGATATAGCCAAAGAAAACATCCAGCGTATTATCCCAGCTGTTGCGACCTTTTCTATAATAGGAGTAAAGTTGTAGGATTGTATTCAGTGTAAAGGAAAACTGATCCCCACCGGCTGCCCAATTACTCAAGCTGCCTTGTCCAACTGTCAGGGTATAGTTTCCACCCGACTTCCATTTTTTAATTAGAGAATCCGGAACATATTTTTTAACTGGACGTAGTGACTCTACCTGTAATTTTCGAATGGTGGCATCCTGTGCATCAGCCACTAACCCCATCCAGAGTAAACTCAATAAAATAAAAACGGATGAACGAAACACGGACATGCTTGTTGGTTAGTGCTTCAAAACTATAGCATTTGATTTATTTTTCTGCAGGAGTTTACTCAACGCACCCGTCTGCCTTTCCATTCGTAAGATCCCTGGAGTCCCAGTAGTCCGGTTCCTGTTATATACAGCATATGCAAGGGCTGTAAGAGAAAAAATTCTAGTAATTGAATGCGATGATTGAAAAATCTTGCTACACTTCTTACAAAGGGCCACTCTACAATGGTTTTGCAACACCAAATTCCCAGCAGTAAACTTCCAGTGTTGGGGTTGATCAGGGTCAGTAAGGCGACGCAAATCAATAGTGTATTGTAAATCCATACGCCTGCTAGTACGCCCTTTAATGAAAGATCCGTATAGTAGGGGGATTTGCTAGCCCAACGAATTCGTTGTTGTAAAAAGGAGGACCAATTAGGCATAGCAGCTGTTTGCATGATGGCTCGTTGATCTTTTAAGTAGTGAATTTGAGAAGGGTACTGCTCTTTAATTTTATGTAACAGAAAGAAATCGTCTCCTGAAGCTAATTTTTCATTACCCTCATACCCTTTTACTGCTTCAAATATGGAACGAGGATATCCGAGGTTGGCTCCATTGGCCATGTAAATCCAGCGAAGCTGAAGTCCAGCTCCCGTTATTCCTTGTAAGATCAGAAAATCCAGGGTTTGAAAACGCCCCAATAAACTACCATTGTTCTGCAGGTAAACGGGGGCCGCTAAAAAACTAGCCTGGTTGGAGAGCAGGCTATTCACCATCATCAAAACCCAGTCTTTGGATGGGATACAATCTGCGTCGGTACATAAAATCCAATCAGCGTTTGTGTTGGCAATCCCTTTTTCCAAGGCCTTTTTCTTATAGGCGATGATTCCTTCTTCTTCCAACAAAATACTTTTTGCAAATGGAAATTGGCTCACAACACTAGCAGTTCCATCGGTAGAGTGATCATCAATGACCAACACTTCCATTTTATTGCGCGGGTAAGATTGTGCAGCAAGGGCTTGTAAAAGATTGCCAATATTTTTTTCCTCGTTACGAGCAGGAATGATAATGGCAACCGTTGGCCAGTCCTCCCGTTGTTGAGCTGGGTTGGGCTCCTCCGGAATAGCCTCCCAGCCTGTCTTAAAATAATAGATTAGCCCCCCATAAAGTAGTGTAGCAATGATCAAAAGTCCGGAGAGCAACATGGTACAAATCTACCGATGCACACGCATCATTTGTGTTGTTAATTTTTCGAGAATCATTGGCAACCGATTGGGAAAACTGTAAATTTGATAGTTGCTTAAACAACTATATGCCAAACAACCAATTCAAACGCGGAGAACTGTACAGCTTTATTACAGGAGTTGCCTCTACGGCAATTGCGCGGAGGGTGCAAAAAAAATTCAATGGAGCCGGGCTGAACTTAACCATTGAACAATGGAGCGTACTCTATCATCTTTGGAAAAAAGATGGAATCAGCCAACAAGATCTTTGTAAGGCAAGCTTTCGTGATAAACCCAGTATTACACGGTTAGTTGACAATATGGAAAAAACGGGACTGGTAAAAAGGGTAGCTGCCGCTAATGATCGACGTATCAATTTGATCTATTTAACGAAGGAGGGACAACAGTTACAAGAGCAGACGCTCAAACTGGCAGATCAAACATTGATTGAAGCCTTGCGTGGCGTTCCTGCAGATAAAGTGGAAGTATGTAAACAAGTGCTGCAAGTTGTTTATGATAATCTGGCTAAACTCACTTAAAATAAATGCTTATGTCAGTAGCTGAACATGTAAAACAAAGTTTAAAGGGGGGCGAGTGGTTGATTCGTGAATCCCATCCTGCCGAAACATTTATTCCCGAAGAATTTACGGAAGAACAAGAAATGATCCGATCGATGTGTATGCAGTTTTTGGAAACGGAAGTATTCCCCATCATTGAACGAATTGATTCCTTAGAGCAAGGACTGATGCCTTCCCTTGTGAAAAAGACTGGTGAGTTGGGATTGCTATCCACTTCTATTCCGGAGGAATATGGTGGTTTGGGAAAAGATTTTGTTACCTCGACCATTGTCAATGAATACTTGGGTGCTGGACATTCTTATTCAGTGGCCGTTGCTGCGCATACCGGGATTGGCATGCTGCCTATTCTTTATTTTGGAACACCGGAACAAAAGTCAACGTATTTACCAAAATTGGTTAGCGGTGAGTGGGCAGGTGCGTATGGATTGACCGAGCCGAATAGTGGTAGTGATGCCCTGGGTGCAAAAACCACAGCCACCTTAAGTGCCGATGGTAAACATTATATCTTAAATGGACAGAAATGCTGGATTACAAACGGAGGCTTTGCGCATGTCTATACTGTTTTTGCAAAAGTGGATGGCGAAAAGTTTACTGCTTTTATTGTAGAACGAGGAACACCTGGATTTACGCAAGGAGTCGAAGAGCAAAAGATGGGAATCAAAGGTTCTTCCACGGTACAGTTATATTTTCAGGATTGTAAAATTCCAGCGGAGAATCTTTTGGGCGAACTAGGCAAAGGACACAAAATTGCATTCAACATTCTCAATATTGGTCGATTAAAACTTTGCGCCGCTACGCTGGGTGGAGCAAGAACGGCATTGAATCAGTCTATTCAATACGCAAAAACAAGGGAGCAATTCAAGCAGCCCATTGCCAATTTTGGAGCTATCAAACATAAGCTTGCTGAAATAGCCATTCGTACGTATGTAGCCGAGTCTGCTTTATATCGTACGGCCAAGTGGATTGATGAAAAAGAAAAGGAGTTACTCGCCAATGGAAAACCATTTGCAGAAGCCTTATTGGCGGGTGCTGAGGAGTATGCCATTGAGTGTGCGGCATTAAAAGTGTATGGAAGTGAATTGTTAGATTTTGCAGTAGACGAAGGAGTACAGATCCATGGTGGTAACGGGTATAGTGCTGAGTATGCTATTTCAAGAGCGTATCGTGATAGTCGGATCAATCGTATTTATGAAGGTACCAATGAGATCAATCGCTTATTAGCATTGGATATGACACTGAAACGTGCCTTGACTGGACGTTTGGATCTGATGGGGCCTGCCATGGCTATTCAAAAAGAGTTAATGAGTATCCCTGATTTTGGAAGTGCTGAGGAACTACCTTTTGCTGCTGAACGGAAATTAGTGGCTAATCTCAAAAAGGCAACACTTATGACTGCAGGCGCTGCGGTCCAGAAATTAATGATGAACCTTGAGAAAGAACAAGAGATATTGATGAATCTGGCTGATATGGCTATTGAGGTGTTTCATGCGGAGAGCACATTATTACGGGTGATGAAGCTGGTTGACTTAAGAGGTGAAGCAGCGGTAGCAGGCCAGCTGGATGTTCTTCGCACCTATTTATATGATGCGGCAGATCGTGTAAATAAATGTGGCAAAGATGCTATTAATGGCTTTGCAGAAGGAGAGGAAGCCCGTATGATACTGCTTGGTTTGAAGCGATTTACCAAGGCGGATCCCTTCAATGCAAAAGCAGCTCGTCGGCGTATTGCTGACCAGCTAATAGAGCAGGGGCGCTACTGTTTCTGAGTTTCACTAATTTTGCAGTCAATACACAAGTATGAGCGAAGCAACTACCCCAACTTTATTAACCTCAAAGGATTTTTCCTCTGATCAGGAGGTACGTTGGTGTCCGGGTTGTGGGGACTATTCCATTCTTGCGCAGGTTCAGAAAGTGATGCCCACCCTAGGGATTCCTCGGGAGAACATAGTATTCATTTCTGGTATTGGATGCAGCAGTCGTTTCCCCTATTACATGAATACATTCGGAATGCACTCTATTCATGGACGTGCAACGGCTGTGGCAAGTGGATTAAAGGCCAGCCGTCCAGAATTAAGCGTTTGGATTATTACTGGTGATGGTGATAGTTTGAGTATTGGCGGTAATCATACCATTCATTTGCTTCGTCGAAATTTTGATGTGAACATACTGCTCTTCAATAATCAGATTTATGGATTAACCAAGGGACAGTATTCTCCTACTTCAGAGGAGAAAAAAATTACCAAGAGTACTCCAATGGGGAGTATCGATCATCCGTTTAATCCTGCTGCGCTGGCATTGGGAGCTGATGCTACGTTTGTAGCGCGCACCATGGATCGTGACCCCAAGCATTTACAAGCCATGTTGCTTCGCGCTAATGCACACAAGGGTGCTTCCTTCTTAGAGATCTATCAGAATTGCAATATTTTCAACGATGGTGCCTTTGAAATTTTTACAGAGAAGGGAAGTAAGGCAACAGAAACCCTATTCCTGGAACAAGGCAAGCCACTAGTATTTGGTGCAAATAATGATAAAGGAATCAAGTTGGATGGATTTAAACCCGTCATTATAGATTTTGCACAAGGTTTCAGTGCAGCTGATTGTTGGGTTCATGACGAAAAGGATATCTATAAAGCACAAATTCTCACAAGAATATTCGATGATCCCCAAATAGAGGGACACCTGCCAAGACCTTTTGGTGTATTCTATCAAAC